>NZ_CP042433.1:3492239-3809715 GCF_007970805.1 Flavisolibacter ginsenosidimutans
AATGTTGATCCTCATAAGCATTCTAGCGTAGTACTCACCATTGACATAAAAGATTTTTTTCCGAGCATTAGAAGAGACAAAGTCTATAATATTTTCAAGGCTATTGGATACAATAAGTTTATGTCCACCATTTTTACGAATTTGTGCACTTGTAATGGTGCACTACCGCAAGGTGGGCCATGTTCGCCGAAGTTGGCTAATCTAAGTGCTTGGACTTTAGATGTTAGGATTCAAGGATATGTTGGAAGACGTGGGATAACTTATACACGTTATGCAGATGATTTGACTTTTTCTACAACAAACCCACAAAAATTAATAAAACGTATTTCAACAATTACTTCAATAATCGAGGATGAGAAACTTCATATAAATCCATCTAAAACCAGAATTGCGGGATCAGCGAGAGCGAGAAAGGTTACGGGTTTAATTATAACTAATGAAAGTTTTGGCATAGGCAGACAAGTCTATTTAAAGGTCAGGGCAAAAATTCATCATCTTACCCTTAACCGTGAGCAAAAGAATTTTGACTTGATTAATGAAGTACAGGGCTGGTTAGCATATTTAAAAAATGTAGATAAATTGAGATACAAGAAGGCTGCAGATTACATTAGGAGTTTGAAGGAAAAATATCCAGCTACTCTTATTAGCCAAATCATACTTCCGCCATTAATTCTTGAAGTCGCAACTGTGATCACAGCTGTTGAATGATAAACACTAAAAGTCCTATCAATTTTATTGACCTTTAAAGGTCAATAAAATTGATAAGGTTTAATAGATCTTGCTATGTAAATAGATTATTCTTTAACCTGTTTGATTAGTAGCTTGATACCTTGAGGCAGAACTGTTCAGTCATGAAACCCCTAACTTTTCTTTTCTCCACTCTTCCTCAACCTTGACCGTCATGAACGAACACCTCAAAGACGCCATCCGCATTCTCCAAAAGTGATATAGCCTTTGTTGAAAAGCTTCTTTCGCCGTCCGGTGGCTCGCATTACTTGGAAAACATTTCGCTCATTTAGGTATCCGTTCAACATAACGACGGGCCGTTTTGCCGTGCATTATCCTTCTTCAATCGATTAGTTCATCGCCTGCCTTTTGCCTGAGCGTTTCGGAAAGTATTTTAGGAACCAAATCGTGTACACTATGCAAGACGAAGAAATCAGGATGTTCGCATTGTTTGAAATGACGCCTGATCTTGTTTGCATCGTGAACAAAGAAGGATACTTCCTAAAGATCAATCCTGCCGTTTCGCAAAAACTGGGTTACACGGAAGCAGAACTGAAGGCCGTTCCCGTTTCCACTTTTATCCACCCCGACGACAGGGAACTGACGGCCGGCAAAAGGGCCAAGCTGCTGAACAATCACCCCTTGCTCAATTTTCAAAATCGCTACCTCACCAAAGGCTGCGAAACCGTCTGGCTCGAATGGACGTCAATCTACCTGCCCGCGAAGGAAATTGTATTTGCCATTGCAAAAGACATTACGGTGCACAAGCAAAAGGAACGGGAACTACAGGAAAACTACGCACGGTTCCGGCAGCTTGCCACGCATTTTAAAAACCACATCGAAAACGACCGTGAGCAGATGGCAACGGGTCTTCACGAGGACCTGGCGCAACTGGCAACGGCCGTAAAAATGGAAACGGAATGGCTTTCGGCACAGGCGCTATCGCCTTTGTTGGCTGGACGGCTGGAAAAGCTTTCCCAAACCACCAACCGGCTGGTCAACAACATCCGTCGAATAGCCTATTCCTTTGGCCACGCAAATATCGCCGACCTTGGCCTCGACGATGCGCTGGAATCGCTGTGCACGGAGTTTTCAGCCCTCACCGGTATTCGCTGCCGGTACAAAAGCAGCTTTAGCGAAACCGTTCTTTCTTACGAAATAAAGCTGGACATCTACCGGGTTTGCCAGGAAGCCTTGCTGAACATCATGCAGCACGCAGAGGCAAGCCTTGTTACCGTCTGCCTTAAGCACGACGGAAGTCGTTGCCTGCAGCTTTCCATTGCCGACAACGGCAAGGGCTTTGATCTGCAAGCCACGGCGCCGGCTACCGGGCTTGCCAACATGCGTGGCCGGGCCTTGTCTATCAACGGCCACTTGTCAATTACCAGCAACAAGGAAGGAACAACCGTAGAATTGGCGATTGCCTCTGCCTCTTTGTTTAGCGATCATCACAACAGCAAAGAACACCGGTATAGCGACGCTTGAAATTAAGCCGGGCTTTCGCCGATGCGTCGGACAACTCTTTCCTGTTTGCGCTCTTTTCACCGTTAATCGATTCTTTGATTTTTTGGCGCGGGCCTGCGTTGGCAACTCCATTACGCAAACCCTAACTTTTCTTTTCTTCACTCTCCCTTCACCTTTGCCCTCATGAACGAACACCTCCACGACGCCATCCGCACCCTTTCCAAAGGCGATACCCGCTTTGCCGAAAGCTTCTTTCGCCGCCCCGGCGGCCGTCGTTACCTGGAAAACATTTCGCTCATTCTTCTCCACACGCTTCTTCCGAATGCCACCGAAAAAGAAGCCATGTACCAAGGCTTTGTGCAAGTGCTCGACAACATGGAAGAACGCATCCTTCACCAACTGAAGGGCGAAGAGATAGTGGAAGAAGCGCTGCACGGTTCCTGACCTATAAAGTCAAACGCTGTAACGATTCTGCGCAATGCAAAAACCTGTCAAACGAAATTTGGCAGCCGCTTCCTCAATCCAAATACTTCAACACCATCACCCAAATTGGGTTGCTGTGCGTTTCCGTTAGCACAAAGGCGCTTTCGCCCACGGTCTCAAATCCCTGTTTTTCGTAAAAGCGAACAGCCCTTTCGTTCTTCTTCCATACGTCGAGCCACATGCCTTTATCGCCCTGTGCCTTCGATAAGGCCACGGCTTTTTCCAGCAAGCGGTGTCCGAGTTTTTTGTCGTAATAATCGCTCAGCAAATAGAGACGTTCCAGTTTGGTTACCGGCTGTAATTGCACCGCCGGATGCGGTTCGTTAAAGATGATTTTGGAATAACCCGCAGCCTGGCCGTTATAAAAAGCGCCATAAAAAACGTTGCCTCCATCGGCCAGTTCCGCACGGCAGGTTTCCAGGCTAAAAGCTTTTTCTTTATAAGCCTGCATAACCTCTGCCGGCGCACTGTGCCCGTGCGATTCAATCAAAGTAATTCCACCAATTTCTGAAAGCAGTTCGGCATCGGCAACCGTTAAACGGCGAAGAAGGCTCATCCGGCAAAAATAACCGGTGGCCATTTGTCCACCGAACCGTTCGTCGTTCGTATCGGTGCTTTCGCCGTTGGCTCAAAACAAACGGCACACAATGCGAAACTCACCCAACAGAAAACCGGCGCACCACAAAACAACCGAACCCAAAAGAAAAAGAAAACCGAAAAGAATTCGTTTCCGCCGCGGCCAATCTTTTTGCAAAAGTGGAAGCAAAAAAGAAAGGGTCAAAGCCGCCACGCCAAAAGAAAAATAAACCGCGTTGCCCCACTCGCAGGAATGCGGGCCGCAAACAAAAACAAGAACGATCTGGAATCCTTGCAGAAGAAAATAAAGCTTGTAAGCTCTTTTTATAAAACGGAAGTTATCTCTTTCAAACCTCATCCTTTCTTGCTGGCATCTTTTTTTCAATGGCTTCTTTCTAAAACTTTTTCTATGCCCAACAGCGCAAACCGAAAGGCCGGCGACAACAAGGGCGGCACCGGTCATAAAGAAGACGTGAACAAAAAGAGGGATTCGCCAAAGCCCAATCCCGAACGTTCGGACGTAAAGCACGACACCGACAAACCCAAAACCCATCGCGGCGACACGAGCCGCTCTTCCAACCAGGGACGCAAAGAAGCATCGGGCGGCCGTGCGGAAGAATAGCCGCCGCGCAAGTTCGCTTACCGGTTAAGCAAACAACGCAAAAACAAAAGCCGTTTCCGACGGCTTTTGTTTTTATCGCACAACAGCGGGCAAAAGAAAAGCCCCGCAAAACGGGCTTACCAAACCTTGACACATCATTAGCGGTGCGAAATCAAAACACCCAACAACACGCCGGCTATGCCGCCAACGACGGCACCTGTTGCAAAGGAACCGTTGTTGTCTCGGCGGTCGCGGTCGTAAACCGGCGCAGGCCTGCCGTAACCGTAATCATTTCCTCTCTGGTCGTAGTCGTTGTTCCTTCGGTCCATGTCCTGGTAATGATCCCTGTCCTCCGTGCCGCGATTCGAAGGATAATTGTAAACGGGAGCGCCGCCGTAATTCCGTCCGTGATCGTTGTTCATCACCACGTCGTTGTTGCGCTGACTGTAACCGTTGTTGTCCCTGTCGTTGTTATGACCGCCTTGCGCAAACACGGCGGTAAAAGAACCAACTGTGAGCAAGAGTGTAAAAAGCTTTTTCATGATTGTGTTTTTAAAGCGTAATGGAATGTATATAAGAAGGCGTTCGGCCTTCGCTGTTTAAACACATCAACCGGCACACGTAGATGGATTTTGCCCTTTCGTCGCAAGAGATTAGACAGGGCTTTCGGCGAAGACGTCACCGCAGGATTTGCACCCTTTTTAGCTGCGTTGTTTACGGCTCGCCGTTGGTAAATGCGGTTTCGTTTTAAGCGCAGTTTGAAAGAATAAAAAACCGCTGCGCCGTTCCTGCATCACTTTTGCAACAAAGAATCATTATGCAAAAACGCCTTTCTGATATTCCTGTTTCTGTTCTCGACCTTGCCACCATCACGCAGGGACAAACACCCGCCGACGCTTTCAAACGCAGTTTGGAATTAGCGCAGGAAGCCGAAGGCCTCGGCTTTCTCCGCTACTGGTTTGCCGAGCACCACAACATGGAAAGCGTGGCCAGTGCGGCAACTTCTGTGCTGATTGGTTATGTTGCCGGTGGTACAAAAATTATTCGCGTAGGCGCCGGTGGCATCATGCTGCCCAACCATGCGCCGCTGGTGATTGCCGAACAGTTTGGAACGCTGGAAGCGCTTTATCCGCACCGCATTGATCTTGGCCTGGGCCGTGCGCCGGGCACCGATGGATTAACCGCAATGGCGCTGCGACGCAACCTGCAAAGCGCCGATAATTTTCCGTCCGATGTAATGGAGTTGATAACCTATCTCGGCCCGCGTGACGAAGCCGCAAGGGTTCGCGCCATTCCGGGCGAAGGCAGCGACGTGCCGGTGTGGTTGCTGGGTTCAAGCACCTACAGCGCACAACTGGCAGCACACCTGGGCTTGCCCTTTGCTTTTGCGGCGCATTTTGCGCCAACGTATTTAGAAGAAGCCTTAAAACTTTGCAAACAAAATTTTCAGCCTTCGCAATACCTGCCGCAGCCTTACGCAATGGCTTGCATTAATGTGACTGCCGCCGGTACGGATGAAGAAGCAAGGCATCTCGCCACGTCATTTTATCAAGTATTCCTGGGACTCATTCGCAACAACCGCAAACCACTTCAACCGCCGGTTGACGAAGCCTTGCTCGACTGGAACGAAGCCGAACGACTGACGTTGCAACAAATGATGAAATATTCTTTCATTGGCAGCGTAGATACGGTGCAGAAAAGCTTGCAATCGTTTTTGGATAACACGAACGTGAACGAGATTATGATTGCTTCGCACATTTATGACCTGGAAGCAAAGAAGAAATCCTACAGGCTAATTGCACCGCTGTTCAACCGCCAAACGAATCGTTGACGCAACAGTGCCTTTGAACTTCAACGGGTGAACGTGTACTCCTTTGTCTTCAACAAAAACGTCCGGCTTTCGCCGGACGCTGCACACCAAACCAACAATCAATAATTCTTACGGATCTTGAACGTTCCTGATACAGTCTTTTGCTGTTGGCTGTTGCACCAATCCGCATGAAAAACTTCGCCTGTAAAACTTCCTTCTGTGTAATCGCCGATTGCAGCGGCAATTCTTGAAATGGTAAATTGTCCCTGTGCGTATTTTATTTCTTTGGGCTGACTGCAATTGTCAACGTGAAAATGAACAAAAGGCGCCACGCCGCTGATTGTATAATTAATCGAGGCTTTGCCCGTAGCACCCGGTTCGCCGTAAGCATAACTTCCTACGCCGCCGCCCCACACCGACAACTCAATGGAACGGCCGGGAAAATCGCCGATCACAGACAAAATGCCACCGGCAAGAAAAAAACGCGGATTGGTAATGCGATAAGTGTTGCCGTCTTCCTTTAGTTCAAAAAAACTTTCGTTGGCCGAAGGAGAATCGGGCAGCAACTGAACGGGTTGCACAAGCGTCATTTGCCGGATGGGCTGGCCAAGATTGTCGGTGCCCAAATTGCTGTCGTCAACTGTCGCTGTTACCACCAGGCTTTCCGCTTGCGGAATCGAAGCCGGTGCGGCATAAACCGCGTTGGCCCCCAGCGGCAGCAGCGTACCCGAAGCCGAACTTTTGCTCCAATTAATTTTTGCCCTCGTGGCAAAATCTTTGTCTTCCAGCACAGGCACTTCGTCTTTGTAGGCATCGGTACTTTCGCCGGTAAGATATTTTACAAGGCTGAACGATGCGCTTTCGCTTTTGTGCAGTTCCACCGTGCCGTTGTTTACGTTACCCGAAACCTCCAGTTCTACACGGGTTGTAAAAGTCCAGTCGCTGAAATGCGTTGTTTGCACAGAAAGAGTTTTTGCGGCCGCGTTGTGTTGAAGATTTTTGGGTTGAAAATAATAACCCGCCGCATCCTGATAGACAAGAAAAAGATAAGCCGCTTCTTCGGCCCGCACACCGGCGCCGGCATAAGAATAAACAAGCGTCACGGGCTTTTTAAATTTTGTGCCTTCGGGCAAAAGGCGGTAAGCTTTGCCTTTTGTTTGCAGCATGTTTTCTACAGATTGAATGCTGAATTCCGTTGCGGCATCTACCGCACCGGCAGGAACAGAAAGTGTGAGCCCGCCATCGGCAGATGTGAGGCTTCCGCCGGCCACACCAATGCTTTGCTTAACGGACGCGCCTGTGAGCTGACCGTGATCGCGTTTGACCTGTTCGGCAGCCGTGATACCAGGCTTTTCGGTATCACCTTTTTTGCATTGACAAAAAGCAGTAAGCAGAAGCAGGAAGCAAAGGTTTCGCAGTTGCATGGGATTGTTGTTTTTTGGGGTAAAGTTTGAGCCACAAAACTCTCTTAATAGACCAAACCGAACAACCGCACAAACGGGTGTTTTATGCCCGCAAGTTTGCAGTCTTCTAACATCAATATGTGAATTGTATCAACGCCCCCCGAACGGTTCCGGGCTCATCCGCTTTCGATGCATGATTGTTTGTACAGGCACAATTTCTGTTGACCAATTGGAGATAACCAAATTGTGAAAAACAAAACCGTAGTTTATGGCAGAGATACACGTGCAGACAAAAAAACATTCGGCCGCCGGCTCAATGTGGATCTGGATTGTGGTGGTGCTGATCATCGCCGCCGCCGTTATTTATTACCTCGTAAGCCGCAACAAAAACGCTGGCACAGCCGCGCCGCCTGCAAACACAACAAGCTTCCTTTATCATTCATCCAAAGCCGTTGCGTGGATGGATAAGCTGCAAACAAAAAATGCTACATCGTACTGCGGCTAAACAACATTCGTAAACCGAAAGCTTGCTTTCAGTAAAACAACAAAAAAATTATGGACACTACGAAACACAGGCGTCTCCAGGAGCTGGACCGCTCTGACTTTGAAGTTGCAAAAGGCGAACCGGACATTCGCGGATGGGATGTGAAGAACGGCGCCGGATTGAAGATTGGTGAAGTAGAAGAACTGATTGTGGACGCACAAAAGAAAAAAGTGCGCTACATGGTGGTGGACCTCGACGACAACGAGCTAAAGGTTGAACACCGCAAAGTGCTCATTCCAATTGGCTTGGCAGAACTGCACGAAAAAGACGACGACGTGTTGCTTCCCGTCATAACCGTTGACCACTTAAACAGCTTGCCGGTGTATGAAAAAAATCATTTGGATGAGGAAACGGAACGAAGAGTTTGCAACATCCTTGGCCGCAACACAACCGCCACGGCACAACGCATCATGAACGCAACGGAAGCAAAGCCTCAACCGGCAAAAGCAACGCAACAAGGCAAAGCAAAGGACACGGAACAAGAGGATAACTTTTACCAACACGAATACTTTCATGACGACAACCTGTACAAACACCGGTTGCACGAAGCGGGCAAACAAAAGAAAGAAGAGTCGGAATACGAGAAGGGTTTGCATCTGTGGGAATTGCGGAGCGAAGGCGGCGTCGTTCCCGGCGAAACGAGGCGACAAAGCGAACGGGAAGTAAACGAGGAAAGGCACATGGAGTTGGTGCGCAACCGCAGAAGAGAATACGAAGAGCGAAGGGGGCAGCCGGACAGGGATGATCACCGTTCGGCAGATCATCACCGCAGGGGCAAAACGATTATTGAACGAACAAGGGATGAGGGTTTGCAAGACGCACCCTGATAACAAAAGCGGCAACAAGAGCTGCCGCTTTCTTCTACACAGTTTACCGGTTCGGTTTTCCGCAATTCACTTTCGTAGTTTTCCTATTTCAGGAAGTAGAATTCCGAAAATAAATTCGGGAAATACTTGCGTTTTCGAAACCGTGCGGTTATGTTTGCGCCTGAATCAACCCCTTAAAAAACAAAACCCTTTACGAACCGTTAAACCACGTTCGTTTACCAACAACAGCATAAACTGGACATCACAATAAACCGAAGCCCTCTGTCGAGAGGGCTTTTTCTTTTTTGCAAGCAACTTGTTCAATAAGGATATGGCACTGTTTTTACCCTTGCACTCTTTCACCAAAAAGAAAAATCATGGCAAGCGATAAGGACCGCAAACAAAGCGGACAAGACAGCCCACAAAGAAGCGGGAGTGAACGCAGCGTTGGCAACCGCCAAGGCACTACGCAAACAGGCGCACAAAATTCGGGCGGTAAAAACAGCAAAGAAGACGACCGGTATACCGATGATCTTCACTCATCCGGTGACCGCACCGGCAGCAACCGCAACAAAGGCCGCTAAAAGAAAAAGCAATTTAGCCTTTGCTCTTTATTGCCTTCAGCACACGCACGGTTACGAGCAATTGTCCCAGGTGCCGCATCGTGTGTTCGGCTGCGTGAAACAACAAGCCTTGCACCGTCGAGGGCAAGGCTTTTCTTCCTACCGTTCGAACGTTCGTCAAACTTGATTCATCTGTGCTTTTCAATTGTTGCAAAGTGCGTTGCACGCTTTCTTCAAGTTTTGCAATCAATTCGCCAACGGAGTGTTCTTGCGGTTCGCTTTCTTTTTTTAAATAAGCCAATTGATCGCTGCTTAACTGTTCTCCTTTTGCATAAGCACCCAAGCGGTCAAGCACGCCGCTGATGTGCAGGAGATGAAAGCCGGGCGAAGCCACACCGGCCGGCCGTTCCCACAACAGTGCATCCGGAAAATCTTTCAGCAGCGTTTTGATTTCCTCCACCGCCTGCAGCAAAGCGTGTGCGGCCGGTTGCAACAAAGAAGGAATGCCGTCCACCGGTCCGCGCAACCATACTTCGGGTAATGTTTCAGCCATTGTTCAAAAATTAGAAGCCTTAAAATTACTTCTTTCTTTTTCGGCAACCCGCTTGCCGCGGGCTTCTTACATTTGGCGCTTACACAAAACAAAGCCACCATGCGTTGCGACGTTTGCTGCATCGGTCACATTACCCTGGACAAGATTGTTACGCCGGAATCAACGGTTTACATGTCCGGCGGTACCGCTTTTTATTTTTCACACGCCATTGCCGGCCTTGATGTGAACTATTTGCTGGTTACAGCACTTGCCGATAGCGAACAAAGCGCCGTAGCAGCTTTGCGGGATCAAGGGGTTGCGGTGGAAAGGCTGCCTTCGGAACACACCGTGTTTTTTGAAAACCGCTACAACCAAAGCCGCGACAAACGAACGCAAAAAGTTTTGCGGCAGGCCGACCCGTTTCGGCCCGAACAACTCACTCATCTTAACGCAAGCGTCTTTCATCTTGGGCCGTTGCTTGCAGGCGACATGTCAGCGGAAAGCATTAAAGCGCTTTCAGCAAAAGGCAGGATATCGCTTGACGTGCAAGGCCTGTTGCGAAAAGTGGAAAACGAAAACGTGATGGCCGTTGACTGGAGCGAAAAGAAAGAGGTTCTTCCTTTTGTTCATTACCTCAAAGCAAACGAAGAAGAAATGCAGGTGCTCACCGGAGAAGAAGATATCTATCAAGGTTTGGAAGCACTAGCTTCATGGGGTGTGAAGGAAGCCATTGTTACCCTGGCGGGCAACGGTTCGGTGGTGTACAGCGAAAACAAATTTTATTGCATTCCAGCTTTTGAGCCTTCGCAGGTTGAAGACGCCACCGGCTGCGGTGATACGTACATGGCCGGCTATTTATCGCAACGAATCAAAGGCGCCAACGTTCAGCAGGCCGGCGAGTTTGCGGCCGCAATGGCTACCTTGAAAATTCAATCATCGGGGCCGTTTAAGGGCACGAAAGAAGACGTGTCAGCCGTAATAAAAAAGTCCCGCAGGCACGAACCTTTTCAAAAAATAAACCAGTAAGCGCTAGAACTTCTTTACTTTATTTTCTATGCCTTATTAACGAACATTGCTGCAAGCAACGCATTCCTGTCTTTGTCTTTTTACGGTTCTTCAAAAAAGATTAACGAATGCCGTCGCGGAACATGGCATACAATTGACCCGTGGTTTCGGAAGACAATTTTTTATTGGAGAAATAAGCCTTCTTCACCATCTCGTTTACGATGCCAAACAGGTAGGAAAGCACGAGGTCCGGCGCAACGTTTTTTATTTTTTTCTTTTCGATGCCTTCTTCAATCAACGCAAACAGCGGGTTCAATGCTTTTTGTTTTTTCTTGAGGTCGGTGATGCACACAAAGGGTGAGTGATAGGATTGTTCTAAAAAAGCCGAGACATCAAAGTGCGTCATTTTGTACCGAACAATATTGATAAAAACCGTTCGCATCTTTTCTTCAAAAGATTCAGTCGCCTCCACACCCGCAAAATATTCTTTGGCTGATTTTTCGCGGCATTCGCAAAACAGCGCTTTGATCAACTCGTCCTTGTTTTTAAAATAGATGTACAGCGTACCGGTAGCAATGGACGCTTCCCGGGAAATATCGCTCATGGTAATGCCGGCCAGTCCGCGTTCTTTTACCAGGCTTAACGTAGCTTTATAGATCGCCGCAATTTTTGATTCGTCTTTTGTGCGCACGGCGCAAAAATAAATGAATAATTATTCAGTTTTACTTTACTTTGCCCTTCTTTCGCGATAGGCAACGATTCTTATCGAATGAAGACTAACGCCTGCTTGCCCAGTTTCAACACCCGAACCAAAGTTTTATGACCAGACTTGTCTCATTCGTTTTTCTATCCCTTGTCGCCTCCAGTTCGCAGGCGCAAAGTCAAAGCGATTCGCTGCTGCCCAGCGCCACGGTTGACCAATGCATTCGTTACGCACTTACGCATCAACCCATCATTCAACAGGCCGGCATTGACGAGCAGTTAACCGACCTGTCGGTGCGCAACCGCCTTGCCGACTGGTATCCGCAAATTGGCGCCAACTACAGTTTGCAGCACAACTTCCAGCGGCAAACAAGTTTCTTTAACGGCGTGGCTACACCCGTTGGCGCCACCAACACATCGGCCGCGCAATTGTATTTAAACCAGTCCATTTTTAACCGCGATGTGCTGCTGGCCCGAAGCACGCAAGGCGATGTGCGCCTGCAGGCAAGGCAGGCAACCGAGTCGCGCAAGATTGACGTGGTGGCCGGCGTGAGCAAAGCATACTATGATGTATTAACCACGCGGCAACAAATACAAGTGGCGAACGAAAACATTGCCCGCTTGCAAAAAAGCCTGAACGACGCTTATTACCGCTACACGGCCGGCGTGACCGACAAAACGGATTACAAGCGGGCACAGATAACCTTGAACAATACAACGGCTACAAAGCAGGCAAACGAAGCCGCGCTAAAAGCAAAAGTTGAATACTTAAAAAACCTGATGGGCTATCCTGTAAACGAACCGCTGAACGTAGTGTACGACAGTTTGCAAATGGAACGGGAAGTGGCTTTTGATACCTTGCAAATGCCCGAATATGCAAGGCGTATTGAATACTCGCAACTGGCCACGCAACGCCGCTTGCAGGAAGCCAACGTTCTTTATCAGCGCAATGCTTTTTTGCCAAACGTGTCGGCAACGGCAGGTTATAATTTTAATTTTCTGAACAACAATTTTGGAAAGTTGTACGCCAACAATTATCCAAATTCTTTCGTTGGTTTAACGGCCAGTGTTCCCATTTTTCAAGGTGGAAAACGAAAGATCAACGTTCGCTCCGCGCAATTGCAACTGACACGAACGGATCTTGACATTCTTAATTTGAAGAACGCCATCAACAGCCAGTTTGCAACGGCACTTGGTAACTACAAGGCAAACCTGGCAAATTACAACGCATCGAAAGCAAACGTGGCGCTGGCGCAGGAAGTGTACGACGTCATTCAGTTGCAATACAAAGCCGGCGTAAAAACTTATTTGGAAGTCATTACCTCCGAAGCCGATTTGCGCACGGCACAGATAAATTACTTCAACGCACTGTACCAGGTGCTGGCCGCCAAAGTGGATGCGGAACGGGCACTGGGCACACTCGCTTATTGATACAAACGAAAACCTTTCTTACACAACATCATTCGCACAACCATGAATACAAAAAACCTTTCTTCTTTTTTTGTTGGCCTTTTCGCAATGCTGCTCGTTGCTTGCGGCGACGACAAAAAAGCGGCGCAGCAAGGAGCCGCACCGCCACCGGTTTATGTTTCGGTAATGACGGTGAAAGACACCGCCGCCGTTTATTACGAAGAATATCCCGCAACGCTTGCCGCATTAAATGAAGTCAAGCTCACGGCGCAAGTGAACGGTTACATTACCGGTGTTTATTTCAAAGACGGAAGCAAAGTATCGAAAGGGCAACGCCTGTACAGCATTGACCAGCAAGTCTACGGCGCCAACCTGCAGCAGGCCATCGCGGCCCAGCAAGTACAGGAAACGAATTTGCTGAAAGCCCAAAAAGATGCGGAGCGTTATCACGAGTTGGACAAGCACGATGCCATTGCCAAGCAACAGGTAGATTACGCCGATGCTGCGTTGGACGCGGCAAAGAAACAAGTGGCGGCTTCAAGAGCGGCCGTGGCAGCGGTAAGAGCCAACGTGGGCTTTGCGGAAATTCGTGCGCCGTTTACCGGAACAATTGGCATTTCGCAAGTAAAGGCGGGAACTGCTGTTGTTGCGGGACAAACGGTTTTAAATACCGTATCAACCGACGATCCGGTAGCCGTTGACATTAACGTGGCCCAACAGGACATCTTTCGCTTTACGCAATTGCAACAGCAAAAAACAGCGGCGAATGATTCCACCTTTCGTCTTGTTTTTGGCACCGATGTTTATCCTTATCCCGGCCACGTTTACCTCGTTGACCGTGCGGTGGACCCGCAAACGGGAACCATCAAAACAAGGCTTTTGTTTCCGAACAAAAACGGGATGCTGAAAGCCGGCATGAACGCAACGGTACGGGTGGCCAGTAGCGCAAAAACAGAATCAATCCTTATTCCGAATAAAGCCGTTACCGAACAATTGGGCGAATACTTTACGTACGTGGTTGGCGACAGCAGCAAGGTAGCACAACACAAAGTGGAATTGGGACAACAAATTGGTGCGGACGTAATTGTAAAAAGCGGCCTGCAGCCGGGCGACAAGATTGTTGTGGAAGGCGTGCAGAACCTTCGTCAAGGTGCCGTTATTACCACCACAAAACCCGCACCGCCGGCGCAGCAAAAAAAATAAGCAATGGGCAATACGCAATTGAATCAGCCCTCAACTTGAGACATTCAACGAACGAACAAGTGAACACGTAAACGCGTGAACAAGTAAACTCCTTCTCATGATCGCAGAAACTTTTATCAAACGGCCGGTCACCGCTATCGTCATTTCGATAGTGATCGTGTTGGTGGGCATCATTGCCATGCTCACCTTGCCGGTAGCGCAATATCCCGACATTACGCCGCCAACGGTGAACATCACCGGCTTGTTTACCGGCGCCGATGCGGAAACCGTTGAACAAACAACCACCACCGCCATTGAAACGCAAGTGAACGGTTCGCCGGGTATGGACTACATCTCCAGCAACAGTACATCAAGCGGCCAAAGCTCCATTACCGCCACGTTCAAAGTTGGCTCCGATATCAACATTGCCACACTGGACGTGCAGAACCGCGTAAGCGTAGCGCAACCTACTTTGCCCGATGCCGTAAAACGTTTGGGCATTACGGTTCGGAAACGAAATCCAAGCATCATGGTGGCGCTTGCATTTTATTCGCCCAACGGCACGCACGACGCAAAGTTCATCGGCAACTTCACCAATCTTTACATGCGCGATGCCTTGCAACGTGTACCGGGCGTAGGCGACGTTGTTACCCGCGGCGCCGACTTCAGCATGCGCATCTGGCTCAATCCCGAAAAGCTTGCAGCACTGAGCTTAACACCTACCGACATCACGGCCGCACTCACCGAACAAAACCTTCAGGTGGCCGCCGGAACGGTGGGCGGAAATCCGCAGCCTTTGCAACAAAGCTTCGAGTACAGCGTGTTAACAAACAGCCGCATCAACACCAAAGACCAGTTTGAAAACATCATTGTGCGTAACGCCTCAACGACGGGAAGCCTTGTTTATTTAAGAGACGTGGCCCGCGTGGAACTGGGCGTGTTCGACTACAACAGCAACGCCTTTGTCAACGGCAAGCCGGCTTCTTTTCTTTTGATTTACCAGGCGCCAGGGGCAAACGCTTTGGACACTTACGACGGTGTTTTGAAAGCCTTGCAGGAAGCGAAAAAGACGTTTCCCAGTGACATTGATTACCTCATTCCGTTGGAGACCGTATCGGTGGTGAGGACTTCCATTAAAGAAGTGGTGCTCACCTTACTCGAAGCCTTGGGATTAGTGGTATTTGTGGTGTTTCTTTTTTTGCAAAACTGGCGTGCAACGCTTATCCCATTGCTTGCCATCCCCGTGTCGTTAATCGGCACCTTCATCTTTTTTATACCCTTTGGTTTTACCATCAACACGCTTACGTTGTTTGCTTTTGTATTGGCCATTGGTATTGTGGTAGACGATGCGATTGTGGTGGTAGAAGCCGTGCAGCATTACATTGACGCGGCCGAAATGTCGCCGAAGGAAGCCACCCGTGCGGCCATGCGTGATATCTCCGGTCCCGTTATTGCCATTGCGCTAATTCTTGCCGCGGTGTTCGTGCCCGTTGGTTTTATACCGGGCATCGTGGGACGCTTGTATCAGCAGTTTGCCATCACCATCGCCGTATCGGTTTTGATTTCGGCCTTCGTGGCTTTGTCGCTGACGCCGGCGCTTTGTTCCACCATGCTTCGCCCTTCGAAGGAAGAAAGCGCAAAGAAAAACTGGTTGGAAAAATTCTTCGCGGGCTTCAACAAACGCTTTAACCGTTTGACGCTGTCGTACAGCAAAGGTGTGGCTTCGTGGATACGCAAAACGCCTTACGTGCTGGTAATGATGGCCGTACTTTTCGTGGGTCTGTTCCTGCTTTTCAAAAGCAAGCCTACGGCCTTTATTCCTACCGAAGACGAAGGCCGTTTGTACGTGACGTACGAGATGCCCGAAGCCACATCCACCACGCGAAGCATTGCCATGCTGAACGAGGTGATGGGCCGCATTCAAAAACTTCCGGAAGTAAAAGTAGCGGGCGGCCTGGCCGGTTTGAACATCCTGAACTTTTCCAGCAAAACCAACGTGGGTACCATCTTCGTTACCCTCAAGCCCTGGGACGAACGCGAAGGAAAAGAACACCACGTTCAAACCATTGCGGGAAAAATTACCCAAGCGACTTCCGACATACGCGAAGCAAGAATACTGGCCATTACGCCACCGGCCATTCCGGGCCTGGGACAATCGTCGGGCTTCACATTTGAATTGCAGCAAACTACCAGCACCGACGACATCAAGGGGTTTGAAGCGGTTTCCCGAAACTTTCTGGCAGCGCTAAACAAGCGTCCTGAGATTGCGATGGCCTATACGTTTTTCAACACCCGCACACCTTCGTATAAGGTGGACGTGGACCGCGAAAAAGCAAAGCAGCTTAACGTAAATATTGCCAGCGTTTACACAACGCTTTCCACTTTGCTCGGCAGCAGCTACGTGAACGACATCAATCTTTACGGCCGCAACTTCCGCGTGGTGGCGCAGGCCGATAGTTCTTACCGTGCATCGCTTACCGACTTCAATCGTTATTACGTGAAAAACGGCGGCGGTGGCATGGTGCCCTTAAGTTCATTAGTAACAACAACGTTGATTGAAGCACCGGCTTTAATTACACACTACAACATTTACCGCTCCATTGAAATCAACGGCTCGGCCAAGCCCGGCTTCAGCAGCGGACAGGCTATTGATGCATTGAAAGAAGTAGCGGCGCAAACACTGCCTGCAGGTTACGGTTACGAGTTTTCGGGCATGAGCCGCGAAGAGATCAAAGCGGGCAGCAGTTCGCTTTACATCTTTGCCATGTCGTTGGTGTTTGTGTTTTTGTTTTTGGCTGCCTTGTACGAGAGTTGGGCCATTCCGTTTTCGGTTTTGTTTGCCGTACCCATCGGCGCCTTGGGTTCCATCATTGCGTTAACGCTCATCCCAAGTTTAACCAACAACATCTACGCACAAATTGGTTTGATTACATTGATTGGTTTGGCCGCTAAAAACGCCATCCTGATTGTGGAATACGCGAAAGAACGTGTTGATCACGGCATGGAATTGATACAAGCAACCATCTCGGCGGTGCGTCTTCGCTTGCGGCCCATTGTGATGACTTCGATGGCGTTCATTCTCGGCGTATTGCCCTTAGCCCTGGCAACGGGTGCCGCTGCGGAAAGCCGGCGTACCATTGGCTGGACGGTGTTTGGCGGGATGATTGCCGCCACCACGCTGGCCATTTTTGTGGTGCCTGTATTGTTCGTGCTCATTACAAAATATTCGCAGAGCAAGCGCCTGAAGCAAGTGCAGGAACAAACAAAAGCCGAGCACGAAGTGGACCGGATGATTACCGAACACAACCTGTAAAATTATTCTGCATCTGAGCCGCAAACGAACGAAATTCAATTGCATCGTTCGTTTGCGGCTTTCTTTTTGCGTCCATTAAACTTTTATTGCACATACGCTTGCACACCCGTTTGCTGTGCGGCCCAATACGGCCGGTGGAATGTGCTGCATGGATGAGATGACCTGTTGTGCTTTTCCTCTGTTCTTGCCGTCTCTGCGAAAAAAAATTATTAAACAAACGTTTGATTAAATCAAACATTTGTTTAAATTTGCATCTGCCAAGGAGGTGAATATGGAATACAACGACAAGCAAATTCAAATCATGGAGGCGGCCGAACGGCTTTTTGCCGATCGCGGATTTGCCGGCACGTCGGTAAGAGACATTGCGGAAGCAGCCGGCGTAAACCTGGCCATGATCTCTTATTATTTCGGCTCAAAGGAAAAGCTCATGGAAGCCATGTTTCAGCACCGGGGCCAGCACCTGAAAATGCAATTGCAGAGCATACTGGTTAACAACAACATGGCGCCCATTCAAAAAGTGGAAAAGCTGATTGATGAATACATTGACCGAATCTTTCAGAAGCAATGCTTTCACAAAGTGATGATAAGAGAACAGATGATGGACAACACCGGTCCGATAGCCGAGCAAATTGCGCAGTTGAAACTAACCAACCAAACGCTGTTCAAACAAATCATACAGGAAGGACAAAAAAAAGGTGATTTTAAGAAGGGCATTGACATTCCTTTTTTGATGATGACGTTGGTGGGCACAGCCGGGCAGTTAATTACTACGCAGCATTATTACCGCGAAACCAACAACCTCCAACCCCTTTCTGGCGAAGAATTTGAAAAGCATATCAAGAAGAAATTAAGCGCCTATTTAAAAACCTTATTTAAAGCAATCTTAAGTTATGAAGCGTAGCAGAATCGCAAGCCTGGCCGTGTTCTTATTTTTTACGACGATCAGCTTTAGCACCTTTGCCCAGGAAAAGAAAAACCTCACCTTAACAGAAGCTATTGACCTGAGTATTAAAAACAGCAAGCAACTCAAAAGCAGCGCGGCAAAAATTGAAGAAGCAACCTTCGCTTTAAAAGAAGCGGTCGAACGCAGGTTGCCGGAGGCAAGTGCAAGCGGCGCTTATCTCCGGTTGAACAATCCCAACATATCCTTGAAAACAAAAAGCAGTAGCAGTAGCGGCGGCGGAACAACAGCGGAAACCCCCAAACCCTCGCAAGCGGTGTACGGTATTCTTAATGCATCCATGCCCATCTTTTCAGGCTTCCGGATTAAATACGGAATTGAATCGGCAAAGTATTTAGAACAAGCCGCAAAGCTTGACGCAGACAACGATAAAGAAGCCATCGTACTCAATACAATTGATGCCTACAACAATCTATACAAGTCAAAGGCAGTTGTGGATTTGGTAAACGAGAACTTGCAATCGGCAAGGGGACGGGCCACACAATTTGCAAACCTTGAAAAGAACGGCATCCTTCCCCGCAACGATTTATTAAAGGCGCAATTGCAAGTTTCAAACACAGAACTTTCTTTGTTGGACGCACAAAACAACTGGAAGCTGGCCAACATCAACATGGACCTCATGTTGGGCCTGCCCGAAACAACTGAATTGGCCATTGATTCGGCAAGCCTGCAAACATCCGTCAATCTAAAAGGCGTTGAAGAATACGTGCAAGCCGGTTTGCAAAACCGCAAGGATCTTTCTGCGCTTGGCTACCGAAAAAAAGCGGCGGCAACGGCCATCAAAATAAGCGAAGGCGAAAAATACCCGAGTCTTGCCGTCACCGGCGGTTATATGGCCGCGGACATTCCTGGCGTGCTTTCGGTAACCAACGTCATAAACATCGGCCTAGGCGTTCAGTACAGCCTTTCTTCCCTGTGGAAGAACAATTCAAAAGTGAAACAAGCCGAAGCAAGAGAAAAGCAGGTAGCGGCTAACGAAGAATTACTGGCCGATGCCATTCGCTTACAAGTTAACCAGGCCTACCAGAATTATTTGTCAAGCAACAAAAAGATTGACGTGCATAAAACGGCCATTGCGCAAGCTTCAGAAAATTACCGCATCGTCAACAACAAATATCAAAACAGTTTGGCCACTACAACCGAACTGCTTGATGCGGATGTAGCGCTGCTGCAAGCCCGGTTAAATTATGCCTTTGCCCAATCCGACGCGGTAGTGGCTTACAACCGTTTGCTGCAATCGGCAGGACTGTTAACAGGATCAACAAATAAATAAATCAACCAATTAGATAAGAAGTCATGGAAGCAAAAGTTATTGAAACAGAAAAAACAACGGAAAACACAAACGAACCAAAGAAAAAGAGCAAAGGCTTTTTAATCGTTCTGATTTTGTTAGTGGCCTTTGGCGCCTGGTTTGGCATTTCGAAATACACACACGCACAACATCACGAAGAAACCGACGACGCACACGTAGAAGCAAACATCAGCCCTGTTATTCCGCGTGTTTCCGGCTATGTGGCCGACGTTCGCGTGAACGACAATCAACGAGTGAAAAAAGGCGATACCCTGGTTGTGCTGGACAACCGCGATCTGAAAATAAAACTGGAGCAGGCCGAAGCCGCGTTGCAAACGGCGCAGAGCAATTTAAGCGCAGCCAAGTCATCAACAAATGCCGCCTCTGCAAACATTGCCTCGTCAAGAGCGTCTATCGGCACCATCAACGCACAGATCGAAACGGCCAAAGTAAACGTTTGGCGTACCTCGCAGGATTATGACCGTTACGCCAACCTGATAAAAGATCACTCCATCACACAACAACAATACGAGCAGGCGTTGGCAGCCAAACAAACGGCAGAGCGTCAGTTGCAGGTATTGGAAGAACAAAGAGCACAAGCTGCACAGCAAACAATTGCAGTTGCTTCGCAAAGCAATGCCACGTCTTCGCAAATCGGCATCGCAGGTTCAGTTATTAAGCAACGCCAGGTAGATGTGGAAGATGCAAAGCTTAATCTTTCTTACGCGGTCATTACAGCGCCGGCCGATGGTTTGATTTCGAAAGTCTCTGTGCAACCGGGTCAATTTGTTCAGGCAGGACAATCGCTTTTCAGCATTGTGTTGAACGAGGATGTTTGGGTAATTGGAAACTTCAAAGAAACACAGTTCGACAAGATGAAAATTGGGCAGAACGTTACGGTGCACATTGATGCATTTCCAAGCCACGACTTTGATGCAAAGCTCACGTCGTTTTCACCGGCTACCGGTTCAAGCTTTGCCTTGTTACCACCCGACAATGCCAGTGGAAACTTTGTAAAAGTGGTGCAACGCCTGCCCGTGAAAATTGAATTTAAAAACCCGAACGATCCTGCGGTGAAACAATTAAGAGCCGGCATGAACGCGGTGGTGGACGTGCATTTGGATTAAGACTTTGACAGGTATTCTGTTTGTTTCAGTCTGTTTTTCAATACAAAGTTGAAAGCATTGTGTAACCGGCAGAAGAACACGCATTGAACTTCGGTTGCGTCGCACTCTTCAACGTTCGGAACAATATTGAACAATTAAAAACTCTCCCGTCAAAGACATTGCAACGCTACTGTTCTTTGTCTTTGACGAATCAGGAATACGGATTTGGATATGCAACAACAAGCGTCTTTAGTTGAATACGGCAGCCGGAGGGTCATCATCACCATCACGGCTATTATTTGTGCTTTGCTGGAAATCGTTGACACAACCATTGTGAACGTGGCCCTGAACGACATGCGCGGCAACCTTGGTGCAACGATGACGGAAGTGGGATGGGTGATTACCGCTTACGCCATCGGCAACGTGATTGTGGTTCCCATGACCAGCTGGCTATCGCAGCAATTTGGCCGCCGGAATTATTTTGCGGCGTCCATCATGTTGTTTACGCTTTGCTCTTTTTTGTGCGGCAATGCTACCGGTATATGGGAGCTGGTTGCCTTTCGTTTTCTGCAAGGCATTGGTGGCGGTGCGTTGCTGGTAACTTCGCAAACAATCATTACGGAAAGTTATCCGCCGGAAAAGCGGGGCATGGCCCAAGCCATCTACGGTTTGGGCGTCATCATCGGCCCTACGTTAGGTCCGCCGTTGGGGGGTTATATCGTTGATAGTTTTTCATGGCCGTACATTTTTTACATCAACATTCCTATCGGCATTATTGCGGTGTTGTTGACGCTGCAATTTGTACGCAGCCCGAAATACGCCGAAAAAAGCCTGGCGAAAGATATTGACTGGATCGGTATTGGCTTGCTGGCACTGGCCGTTGGTTCTTTGCAATACGTATTGGAAAAAGGCCACGACGACGATTGGTTTAGCAGCGCCAACATTGTTGTTCTTGCCGTGTTGGCCGTCTTTGGATTTTTCTTTTTTATCTGGCGGGAACTAACGTTTCGCAACCCGATTGTTGAACTGCGGGTTTTGAAAAACGGGAACCTTCGGGTAGGTACGATACTTTCTTTTATCATGGGCTTTGGGCTTTACGGTTCCACCTTCATCATTCCCTTATACACACAGGCAACGTTGGGATGGACGGCGCAGCAATCGGGTATGCTAATGATTCCTTCGGCACTCACCACGGCGTTTATGATGCCGCTTATTGGAATGGCTTTGCAAAAAGGCGTAAAGCAACAATACCTCGTGGCCCTGGGCATGCTCTTGTTTTTTATTTATAGCTTTTGGGGCTACAAGATCATTTCGCCGGATACCGGCCAGGAGAATTTTTTCTGGATGCTGATTGTTCGCGGCATGGGCATGGGCATGTTGTTTATACCGGTTACGACGTTGGCTTTGTCAACATTAAAAGGGCAGCAAATCGGCCAGGGTGCTGCGTTTACAGGCATGATGCGGCAGTTGGGCGGTTCGTTTGGCGTGGCCGTTATCACCACTTTTCTCGCCACAAAAAACGAGGTCCATCGAAGCAGCCTGGTTTCGCAATTAAACGTGAATGATTTGGATGTACAGCACCGGGTTCAGATGATGCAGCACGCCTTTATATCAAAAGGAATGACGCCGGATGTGGCCTTAAAGGCCGCCTACAAATCGTTGGATTACGTTGTTGCCAAACAGGCTTCCGTTTTATCGTACATGGATGCATTTCTCGGACTCGGCGTGATGTTTCTGCTTTGCATTCCCTTTGTTTTAATTGTGAAGAGCAGCAAGGAAAAGAAGAAGCTTGATCTTTCCGAAGCAATGCACTAATGCAAATGCTTTCAGGATTCAGTGATTTGTGTTGTGAGACGCCAGACGTCAAACGTGAGACAGGAGTGAACTTCGATGCAAAAGACTTTACGGTTTCACGTTTGACGTCTGGCGTCTCACTGCTTCTTAAACTCGGTGACTGAAAAAACGGTTTCACAAAAGCTGTACTCTACCGGATCGTTGGAGCAAACAATCACCAAACGTTCCTTGCAGTAATTGCTGATAAGCGAATGGTAAAGCGCAATGCCTTTCGCATCAAGATTGCTGCAAGGTTCGTCCAACAAAACAATGGCCGTATCGGAAAAAATAGCCTGCGCCAGTTTCACCCTTTGCTTCATGCCCGAAGAATAATAGCGGATTTGTTTTGCCGCCGCCGCTTCCAACCCGATTTCTTCAACGATTCTTTTTATGCTGAAAGATGAAAGCAGCGGTTTAAACTGACGATGAAATTCCAGAAATTCCGTTAGCGTCATTTCTTCAATCACATCCAAATACGGCGCACAAAACGAGATGTGTTTGTACGCTTCTTCATCGCCTAATTGCTGATTTCTGATTTCTGATTTCTGATTGCCGATGGCCGATGGCCGATGACTTGATTCATACCCGATGCTTCCTTCGCTCAACTGCAACATACCGCCAATTGCTTGCAACAGCGTTGATTTGCCCGAACCGTTCGGGCCTGTTATTGCATAGGCGTTTCCTGCCGTGAGTTCCAAGGTAACGCCTCTGTAAATCCATTCACGGTTGAAGCGTTTGCCGGCATTGGTGAGGCTAATCTTCATCAACGCCAAATTTTGCGTTGCGCTTAATGACGCCGGTTTTTGAAGAAGCAATGAACTGCAAAATCTCTTGTTTGGTTTCGCTGTCGGGCACTTTGTCTTTTATTTTTTCGATGCCGCCGGCAATGCTGTTGCTGTTCACAAAAAGCAGGTGATAAATCTGCGCAATGGTGTCTATTTTTTCCTGCGAAAAATTGCGGCGTTGCAAACCAACAGCGTTCAATCCCATGTAACTCATGGGCTCCCGTGCCGCTTTTACGTAAGGTGGAACGTCCTTGCGAATAACGGTATGCCCCGCAATGTAGGTGTGTGCACCGATGCGGGTAAACTGGTGTGCGCCGGCAAGGCCACCGATGATGGCGTAATCGCCCACGTCTACATGGCCGGCAAGTTGCACCGCATTGGCAAGAATCACGTGATCGCCCAAAGTACAATCGTGCGCCACGTGGGCATAAGCCATCAGCAAACAATGGCTTCCCACAACCGTTTTGAATTTATCTTTTGTACCGCGGTTCACGGTTACGTATTCGCGGATGGTGGTGTAATCGCCGATTTCAGCGGTGGTTTCTTCGCCTACAAATTTTAAGTCTTGCGGAATGGCGCCAATGACCGCGCCTGGAAAAATGCGGCATCCTTTTCCGATGCGGCTGTACGGCATGATGACGGCGTGTGACATGATGTGCGAACCATCGCCGACGGTGACGTTGTGATGAATGACCGCGAAAGGTTCGATGGTTACGTCGTTGCCGAGTTTTGCATCAGGATGAATGGACGCCAGCGGAGAGATCATAGCTTTTCTTTGGGTTTCTTTACAATTTGCGCCACCATGTCAGCTTCGGCAACAATTTTATCGCCGACAAAAATAGTTCCTTTCATTTCACAAATGCCACGGCGCACGGGGTTCATTAATTCCATCTTCAGGAGGAGCGTATCGCCGGGCACGACCTTGTTTTTAAACTTGCAGTTGTCAATTTTTAAGAAGTAGGTATCGTAGCTGTGATCAGGGTCGTCGGGGATGGTGAGGATGCCGCCCGTTTGTGCCAGGGCTTCTACCTGCAGCACACCGGGCATCACACAGTTGCCGGGAAAATGCCCCTGGAAAAAAGGCTCGTTGTAGGTAACGTTCTTTACCGCAATCACTTCTTTTTCGTTAATGGAAATAATCTTGTCAATCAACAAAAACGGGTAGCGGTGCGGCAACTTTTTTTCAATGGCGTGGATGTCGTAAACCGGCGGTTTGTTGGGATCGTAAAACGGAACGGCCGCTTTGTTTTTGAACTTCTTTAAATGCTCCTTTATTTTTTTAGCAAAAGCCACGTTGCTGGAATGTCCCGGACGATTGGCAATGATGTGCGCTTTAAAAGGAATGCCCACAAGCGCCAAATCACCCACAACATCCAGCAGTTTGTGTCGTGCGGGCTCGTTCGGAAAACGCAGTTCAAGATTGTTCAGAATGCCGCCTTCCGCAACTTTTACGTTTTCTTTTTTAAAAGCCTTTGAAATGTGTTGCACCTGCTCATCGCTCACAGGTTTGTCCACAACAACAATGGCGTTGTTGATGTCGCCGCCTTTAATGAGGTTGTTGTCAATTAGATACTCCAGTTCGTGAAAAAAACAAAAGGTGCGGCAGGGCGCCACTTCTTTGTTGAAGTCGGCCAGGTCGGTCAGTGCTGCGTGTTGCGTGCCCAGCACCGGCGAATTAAAATCAATGAGAGTGTTGATGCGGTAGGAGTCGTAAGGTAGCGCCACCATCTCCACTTTCTTTTCTTCGTCAACAAAGGTGATGTTGTGCTGCAGCGTGTAATAAACTTTCGGTGCGTCTTGTTTTTGCACACCGGCCTGTTGCAGAATTTGGCTAAAAGGTTCCGAACTGCCGTCGAGAATGGGTACCTCGCCTGCGTTGATCTCGATAAGAACGTTGTCAATGCCGTTGCCCACCAGTGCTGCCATTAGGTGTTCGATGGTGCCAACCGTTGCGCCGTTGGCACCGATGGTGGTGCTGCGGGTAGTGTCCACTACGTTGTCCACATCGGCTTTTACCGTGGGTGCGTTGGGTAAATCAATGCGCTTGAAAACAATGCCCGTGTTGGGCTCTGCGGGTTTGAGGTGAATGTCCACAGTGTGGCCGGAATGGATGCCGACGCCGCTGATGGAAACACCGGACGCAATCGTGTGCTGGTGTTCGGAAAGATTCAATTGCATAGGCGGCGAAAGTAGGAAAGATTTGGATGACGGATGACAGATGATAGATGACGGTCATTTCGTTTGTCGTTGTTGCTTTTGGCTGCGAAGGCAGTCATCCGTCATCTGTCAGCTCCCATCTATTTCTTAAAATGACAGACCCGTGAAACGCCTTCGTGCTCCGCGGTTTATTTTTGCTTCCTTCATGCAGCACCTTGTTTACACCGAACTATTACCCGAAGCGCAAAGCCTCGCAACCAACGTTCTTTTTGAAACGGAACATTCGGTAGCCGGCCTCGTGCAGCAAGCCGTAAAGCGTTTTGCAAAACCGGCTTCGTGGATGGGCGACGAAAAGGCACAGTTGCGTTATCACTACGAGCCGTCGAACCCGGCAAAGAATTCTTTGGAGCTCCGCTTTTGCCTGATTGGAAATGTTTACTGCAAAAAATTTCGGAACGAGTGCAACCAGTGTAAGGCACATCTAAGCAAAGATTGCGAAGCAAGAGTGGAAAGCGTTGATTTTGTCTCCTTGTCATTTTCGCCAAAGCTGCTGGAACAATTTGTAAGAAACCGCACGGCGGATACGCTAAGCGAAAAGCTTCTTTCCTTTCAACATCCGTCTTCGTTTACACGAACGGTAACGCTTTGCGGCAAGACAAGAGCCTTGATTGAAGGCCTGCTCAATCACAATCACACCAAAAGTCTTGAAAACATTTTCCTGAATGCGCAAACGCAATTGCTGTTGCTAAATACGCTGGACTGTTTAGACAACAAAGAACTGGACGTTATCAACTGCAAGTTTTTAAGCAACGAAGCCGACCGCGAAAAAGTGCTGAAGGCAAAAGAGATTTTAGTGCAGCAAATCGGCGAACCCATTACCATCAAGCAACTCAGCCGCAAGGTGGCCATGAACGAATGTTATTTGAAGAAAGGTTTTAAGGAAATGTTTGGCACAACCATCTTTGAATTCTATCAAAGCCAGCGCATGGAACACGCCAGATATTTATTGTACGAAAAAGGCTTGTCGGTTACCGAAGTTTCAATGCTGCTCGGCTATTCGTCCATCTCGCATTTTTCCACCGCGTTTAAAAAACATACTGGCCTAAAGCCTTGTGAATTGCTGCTGCGGTAGAAATGTAAAATCATAAATCTAAAATGTAAAACTGCCGCACCGCAAGTTTATCATTCTTCACCTGTTTACTTTTGCTGTTCGTTTTTCATTTTAAATTTTACATTCTGCATTTTACATTTTCATGTTAAGCCTTCTCACCGGAACACTTTTACTGGCCGCCGTGCACGCACTCATTCCCAACCATTGGTTGCCCTTGGTAGCGGTGGCAAAGGCCGAAGGCTGGAAGAAAAAAGAACTTACCACCATTACTTTATTGGCCGCGGCGGCGCACGTTTTTGGAACCATTGCGCTGGGTTTTGTGCTGGGCTTTATCGGCAAAGAATTGAGCGAAGAATACGGCAAAGCCATTACCGTTGCCGCATCGGTTTTGTTGATTGCGTTTGGCTTGATTTATTTCACCGTTAATCTTCCGCACCACCATCACAGCACGCAGCAGGATGTGGCGACGTATGAAAAATCAAAGCGAAAATGGCTGCTGATTTTTGTGGGCATGATGTTTCTTTCGCCGTGTTTGGAAGTGGAAAGTTTGTTTTTATCAGCCGGTGCGTTTGGGATGGGTGCCGTTGCTTCGCTTTCTCTTATTTATGCCGTTATCAGCATTTTGGGAATTTATTTATTGGTGAGCCTTGGGATGAAAGGCGTGAACTTATTGCCGGCAGAATTTATCGAACACAACGAGAAAAAGATCAGCGGCGCGGTTTTGATATTGGTGGGAATTGTGACGTTTTTTTTGCACTGATAAACGTGAATTGTCAATCGTCAATCGTGAATATGTTTTCTGCAATACGCAATTGTTTTCTTGTCAAGCTCTGTTAGAATCTCTCGATACTCAATTCCTCTATATGTTTCGTAACATTGATGGTAATCTTTCTTCTTGAAGGCTTGTCTCGCCCTTTCGATCTTTAATCTGTCGAACTGATATTTACCTTCCTCTTTCGATTTTCGTATCCGTTCTTCAAGCTGTTCCATTTGCTGCTTGGCAAGGAATTTCAGTTGCAAACATTCACCGGCAAAAAAATCATTAATTAAATATTGAAAGTCATGTAGAACGTGATGAAACGCCAATAATTTATCATCCGATTGGAAATCTGGAAATTGTTTTTGTTCGGCGAAGCCAAGCCCATTTAGGTAAAAGTCATGACTCACTTGCGACTCATCACATTGATAAATGACATAGCCAATTGAATACCGATAGCCAAGGATAAATTTCTTGTTGTTCTTCTTAAAGGTTACTACCGAAAATTGTCCACCCGAACCTTTGCCGTTTTCATACTTGTCAAATGCGAAGTCATAATATTTAAGAAATAGCTTTAAAACTTCAAGTCCCTTTACTAACTCTGGTAAAGGTTGCATATCAGAGGTTATGTCAGCTCGCATTAATTATCGATTATTCACCGCTCGTTATCCTCATTCATTTCCCACACTATCCGAATTCACAATTCCCAATTTCTCCACCGCTAATTGCGCCGCAATCTGCGAAGCATCTTTTTTATTGAAGGCCTTGCCTTGTGCTACCACTTTCCCGTCAACTACGGCGCCAATGGTAAACAAGCGGCGGCCGTTTTCCATGCGTTCGTCAATGGTTTCAAATTCGAGGTTCTTGCCGTTCTTGTTGGCCCAGCCGTACAATTTGTTCTTGTGGTTGATTTCGAGGTTCTCCAAATCATCCACAAACATGTGCGGCATGATGATGCGCTGGCCCACCCACTTGCCCGTTTTTTTGTAACCAATGTCAAGGTAAATGGCGCCCACCAAGGCTTCCAGCGTATTGCCAAAGATTTGGCTGCTTCGCAGCGAGTTGTCCGATTTGTTGAAGACCGTAATTTTTTTCAGTCCCATCTTCAGCGCAATGTCGTTCAGTTGTTGGCGGTTCACCATCTTGCTGCGCATCTCAGTTAAAAATCCTTCTTCTTTGTAGGGATAACGCTTAAAAAGATAATCAGCCACCAATGCACTCAACACGGCGTCGCCTAAATATTCAAGGCGTTCGTTGTTCTGGTCAATGGTATCTTTTATGGAGCGGTGCGTAAGCGCTGTTTTGTATAAGGAAAGATTGCCCGGTGCGTAACCAAGAATTCCTTTAAGCTGTTTTTTGAAGGATGGATCTTTTTCTTTTTTATAGAACGTTTCCCAAAAAGCCACTAAACAATTTTATTTTTTAAAAGTATTAAAGAAACAGAAAATCTGTGCAATCTCTTTGATTGCCAAGACCAAAATAAAACGGACAGTTGAATTTTAGCGCCTGTTCTATCCTGCTCCTTTTGCGGGTATAAAAACAGTGGCCACTAAAGACCACTGCTTTAAACGATTTTACAACGTTGTCAAATTGCGGGTAATTACTGCGGTGTGTTTGGCTGCTCTTTGTTGTCGCCCTGCTGGGGTTTGCGTAGCTGCTGTTGCGGACGTAATGGCCGTTGCTGCTGCGGCTTTCCGTCCCGCTGCTGCATGGGCTTTTGTGGACGTTGTCCCGGTTGCGCCGCCGGCTTCTGCATTTGCCTGCCTTGTTGGCCAGACCTCGGCACATTGCCCGGAGTGGCCTGCCGGTTCTCACCGCCCTTGTTCTGCGGGTTCACCTGCCTGCTGCCCGTTGCCGATTGCTTATTGCCTCCCGTGCTTGCCGGAGGGGCCGGTTGTTGCCGGTTGCCGCTCCGTTGCTCACGGTTTTTATCACGCCGTTTCTTGTCGGCTTTTTCCAAACTGCGCAAACTGATGTGTCCGACTACGTCAACAAATTCCGGTTCTACTTCTTTGACTTTGGTTGAAACAACTTCTACCGCTTCCAGTTCTTCCGGAAGAATGTTTTGCTGGTTTAAGGCTTTTATCTTCCTTACCCTCTCAATGGTCAGCGGGTATTGCTTGGTGCTTTGCGGCAGCACGTACCACATCAGGTTTTTGAAGATGTCTTTCTTAATAAGTGTGGCCGTTCCTTTGGCTACCTGCAGCATGTCGCAATTTTCAGGGAAGCCTTGCAAGGCATCGAGGTAGGTATCCAGTTCGTAATTCAAACAGCATTTCAGGCGGCCGCATTGTCCGCTTAATTTGGTTTGATTGATGGACAGGTTCTGATAGCGTGCCGCTGCCGTGTTCACCGATTTAAAATCCGTAAGCCAGGTGGCACAACAAAGTTCACGGCCACAAGAACCAATGCCGCCTACTTTACCGCTCTCCTGCCTTGCACCAATCTGCCGCATCTCCACTTTTACCTTGAACTCGGCGGCGTAAATTTTAATCAGTTCGCGAAAGTCAACGCGGTCGTCGGCAATGTAAAAGAAAGTCCCCTTTTTGCCATCGGCCTGAAACTCTACCTGGCTCATTTTCATGTTCAGGTTAAGTTGTTTGGCAATAGCGCGGCTGCGAATGAGGGCTTCTTTTTCACGGCTCTTTTGCGCTTTCCAACTATCCAAGTCACGGTCGCTGGCGCGACGAAGAATCTTTTTCATGTCGGGCGCCATTTCATTAACGCCTCGTTTCTTTAATTGCAAACGAACGATTTCACCCGTAAGCGAAACTTCGCCCACGTCGAAACCGCTGACGCCTTCCAGCGCCACCATGTCGCCCTTTTCAAAATGATGAAGGGTAGAATTGCGGTAATAATCTTTGCGGCTGCCTTGGTTGAAACTGATTTCCACCACGCGGCAGGCGTCTTCTGTATCGGCTATTGGCAGGTTGCGCAACCAATCGTGAGTATTCATTCGGTTGCAGCTACCGGTGCTGCAGCCGCCGTTGCTTTTGCATCCATTGGGTTTGCCCGTGCCACATGAACCACATCCCATGCTAATAATTTATACGGTTAAAAATCCCGGGCAAGAGGCAGGAAAAGAAGGGAAAGCTTACGGAGTCAAAAGGATCAAATCGAACTACGTCGTAGCGTTAACGACACGCAAGACATCTGCGCTTGCGCGGCTCAATGCCGGATTCGAGTTTGCTGTTTAATTCATAACAAGCATTGATTGCTTTGACCAATTGTGTATAGCGAGTAAAAAATAACTTCCTTTTCCTTCTTCACGTTGCCGATGACCTCGGATATATGTTGAGTCCCGCCAGGCGGGAACGAAGCAAATATAATTTTTTTACAGCAGCGAAAAGGCTGTCTGTGTTTTTTCACAATTCTCCTAACGAAAATCGTTTCCGGTTATTCACACCGAAACCACCGCGTTGCTTTTCACAATGTGAAAGAGCTTAATGGTCAGCGCATGAAAAAGAATTTTTGCGTTGGCGTTTCGCTCAATGTAATAAGAGGCTTTGTCCAGTTCTTCGGCAATGGCTTCTTTTTGCTCGAGGCGCATTTGCTTGTTCAGCTTTATGGCAAAATCCTTTTCACCGGAGGACATGCCGGCCAGAAGATTTTCCTGCAGCTCGCCGCTCATAACTTCGAGCCGAACGGCCTGCTCCAGCAAATGAATAAAATAGCGCAGGAATTGTTTTTGGTTCTCGCGGCCCAGGCGGGCTATTTCTTCAATGATCTTTATCTGTGCGGCCGGTCCGCTGCGCAAAATCGCGTTCAGCCATTCGCGAAGCAGGTTGAAATAATCCTCGTCGGCGTGCTGCAATTGCTGAAGTGCTTCACGGTAATTGCCTTCGCTGGCGTTGGCAATGAGCCGGGCTTTGTCGGCGGAAATATTTGCCTTTGCTACAAGGGAGGCCTCAATTTCTTCGGTGTTCAGGGCCGGAATTTTCACGAGTTGGCAACGCGAGAGGATAGTGCTGAGAATGGCACTTTCGTTTTCGGCCACCAGAATGAAAAGCGTGTCGGCGGGAGGTTCTTCAATGAGCTTTAAAAGCTTGTTGCCTTCCTTGCCCAAATACTCCGGCATCCAAAGCACCAGCATTTTGTAGCCGCTCTCAAAGCTTTTAAGAGAGAGTTTCCGGATAATGTCGTTGCATTCCTGCGCCGTGATGTTGCCTTGTTTGTTTTCGGCGCCGATGAATTGAAGCCAATCGTAAACATTGCCGTGAGGATATTGCTGAATGAACTCGCGCCATTCGGTAGCATAATCGGTACTCAGCGGCGGACTCCCGGCTTTTTTTGTAACGACGGGATAAGCGTAATGAATATCGGGATGCACCATCTGCTGGCCTTTGGAAAACGAAGGCTGCTTTTGCATGTAACCGTCGGCTTCACCTGGAGATGCGGGAAGTTTTGTTTCAACGGCATCGCCAAACATGGACGGCACGGCAGCGGTTTCTTTCGGCAGCGAGACAACATAATTGGCAAAGGCTAGCGCCAGCGGCAAAGCACCGCAGCCTTCCTTTCCCAAAAAAAGAAGGGCATGACTCAGGCGGTTGTGCTGAACCATTTCTACCAACTGCTGCTTTACCTCTTGTTGACCGATGACATCTTTGAACAACACAGAACTATGATTAATTCGATTGAAAGGATTATTTAAGAAATCAAAAGCCGCCCAATTTGAGCGGCTTCAAATATCCAGCATAATCTTTTTAATCCTGAAAAGATTCGTTCTTTAATTGAGGTATTTCGTAATCTCTTCGCTCATCGGGTTTACCCTGTTGTGAAAGACGGCTACGAGGTTTCCTTTTTCATCCACCAAAAACTTGGTGAAGTTCCAGATCACCGGGTCTTGCAAAAATTTTTTGTACACGATGTCTTTGGTGTTATCGGTTGGAACTTTTTTAGCCAGCTCGTTCGATTGTTCCACTAACCATTTAAACAAAGGATGGATGTCGTCGCCTTTTACTGAAACTTTTTCGGCCATGGGAAAGGTAACGCCGTAATTCTTTTTGCAGAACTCGCCGATTTCTTCGTTGGTGCCGGGCTCCTGCTGGCCAAAGTTGTTGGCCGGAAAACCAACGATCACCAATTTGTTTTTGTACTTGTCGTAGAGCTTTTGCAGGTCGGCATATTGCGGTGTGTTGCCGCATTTGGAAGCCGTGTTTACAATCAAAATCTTTTTGCCTTTGTAGGCGGAAAAGTCTATGTCTTTTCCATCGAGGCCTTTAACCTTAAAATCGTACAGCGAGGCGCCGCTAAGCATAACGGAGAGCAGCGATGCGAGGAGGAGTGCTTTCATGACTTAAGTGTTGATTGACGTAATAACAATATAAAGGTAAGATAGTTGGACGCACAGATAGTTCTCATCGCTAAAGTTCAAACCGACTCCTTATTGCTTCTCGTAAGCACCCAGATCAGGTGCACCTACCGGCCGTGGCTTTCCGTCCAAATCAAGCGAAACGTTGGCGTTAATACCGGCATTGATTGCGGGAGAACTGCCTTTCAACCGAAAACTGTAATATCGTTCTGCCGTATTAACGCTATCAAAAAGAGGGTTTTGATTGATACCACCGTTGATGGTTAGCCCGCTGAACGATGGCGTGTTTTGCACCCGCCACAATACTTTGTTGAACGCAATGGAAGGCGTAAGATTTTTTGCGTCAACAAAAGCTTCGTCTTTTACAAAACCGTTTTGCTCGCCCCAAAAAATGCAATTGGTAAAGCTGGCGGTGAGGCTATTGGCCGTAACTACATTTCCCTGCGTTGTGTAATTGGTAAGCACCAACACCGGGTCTTTGTGTTGAATGTAATCATTGGAGAAAGAAGCCACGGTACAGTGTTTAAAATCATAGACGCCGCCGCCTGCCAAAAAGAGATTTTTACCGCAGTTGGATATCAAAACATTTCTTGCATTGATGCTCGTGTTCAACCCAAGTAAGCCAATGTCGTAAGCGTTGTCAATGATGGTCTCGTTTAACGCAAGCTTCGGGATGGATGCGCTTGCGCCGGCAACTACAACGGCCTGGTAAGCGTTTTTGATGATGCCGTAATTGATTGCGTTGTTCTTGCTGCTGGCTGTAAAAATCAAACCGGGGTAAGAAGCCGGAAAGGTTCGGTAAGGATCATCCAATCGGTCGCCGCTAAAAACCACGCGGGTTGAATCATATTTCTCTCCGTTCACCTGCAAGGAACCGTTGACGATAAAAGGCGCATCGGCGTGCATGTAAACTTTGCAACCTTTGTTGATGCTCAGCGTTGCGGTTGTGTCCACGGTAAGACTTCCCAAAATCACGTATGGCAAGTCGTTGTTCCAAACTTCAGTACCTGTAATTTTTCTATTGCGAAAGAAATGGGCATTCTGTCCAAAGGCGTCCAGTTGCACCCATTTCTTGTTGCCGTTGTAGTCAATCTCAATGCTGTCGCGAATGATAAAAGGAAGGTTTTGCGCAGTTGGATTGATACTGACGGTTACATAAACATAGAGGCTGTCGTTTGCCAACACTTCGGCACTGCTTACCTGCGGCCCGACAATCCCATCCACATTTATTTTAAAAGGAGAAGCAGCGCCACCGGCTAATCGTACCGAGGAAAGATGGATGCCTTTGTTGTTATCATTTACAATTTTGAAATACTGCGAGGTAGAACCGGTCGTTGTAAATACGGTATCGAAATGCAGGCTGTCAACACTTGTGCGCAATAGCGCGGCGGCGTTGGTGGTAAAGCTTTCTTTGCGGCAGGAAAAAAGAAACAATACAAAAGCAACAAGTACAGAAAGATTTCTCAGCCACATCATAAGGGCTTAAAAGTACATCAGCGGCTGGAAAAACAAAGCGTAGCAAGGCTTAGTTGAACGTTTTCGGCTTCCAGCAATTCCGAGCCGCAGGCTTCAAGGGTAGCGCCGGTGGTGATGACATCGTCCACCAATAAAATGTGCTTGCCTTCAATGGCCGCCGGCTTTACCAGTTCAAAACGGCCTTCCATGTTTTCCCACCGTTGCACACGGTTCTTTTTGGTTTGGCTTTCGGTATGCGAAGTTCGAATGATAACGTCTTTCAAAACGGGTTTTCCCAACACGTCGGCAATGCCTTGACACAAAATCATTGCCTGGTTGTAACCGCGCATTTTTTCTTTCGACGGGTGAAGCGGCAAAGGAACCAAGGCATCTACTGTTCGAAAGCGATTCGTTTCCGCTAAAGCGTAACCCATTAATCTTCCCAAATAAAGTCCCATTTCCTTGTTGCTCTTGTATTTCAACTGGTGCATCAGGTGCTGCATTCTGGAACCTTTGGAGAAATAGTATTGGGCCGTTGCGTTCACCACGGGCATTCGTCCCCGAAACATTTTTTCAATTGGGTTCGCCGGGTAATGATGGAACTCGGTTCTGGGTAAGGCAGCGTGGCATTGCAAGCAAAGAAACTGGTCTTGTGCAATTACGTCGCTGCCGCAGCTTTCGCAAACGTGCGGAAAGAGAAGATGAAGAACGGATTCTTTCGCATCAGCAAACCAGTTTAGAACCATGTTTGACGGGATTTAGTAAGATTATGCGGGAGCAGAAATTTCATAACAGCAGGAATTCTCACTTAAAATAAGATGTTTATTTTTTCCTGCCTAATCCATCACAATCCAGTAAACCCCGGTTCTAAATCTTACTTCTAGAATAGATACCGATACATTTCATCTACCCTTCCCATGGTGATGATTTCGATGTCAAATTTCTTTTTGCTCAAACCTTTCTGGTTGTACTTCGAAACAATGATTTTGCTGAAGCCCAATTTTTCCGCTTCGGCAATGCGTTGCTCAATGCGGTTAACGGCGCGAATCTCGCCGCTCAACCCTACTTCGCCGGCAAAGCAAACGTCATGCGGAATGGTCGTGTCTTCATAAGATGAAAGCAAGGCCGCTAACACAGCCAAATCAATAGAAGGGTCTTCCACTTTTAAGCCGCCGGCGATGTTCAAGAAGACATCTTTCACGCCAAAATGAAAGCCGCCGCGTTTTTCTAGCACGGCTAACAAGAGTTGAAGCCTTCGCGTATCAAAGCCGCTAACGGTGCGTTGCGGCGTTCCGTAAACCGACTGGGTTACGAGTGCCTGCACTTCGATTAACAATGGCCGTTGTCCTTCAATAGTAGCCGCAATGGCAATACCGCCAAGGTCTTCTTCTTTTTGCGTAATGAGAATTTCGCTTGGGTTTACCACGGGGTTCATGCCGTTGTCGTTCATTTGGTAGATGCCCAATTCGGCGGTGCTGCCAAAGCGGTTTTTTAGCGTTCGCAAAATGCGGTAAGCATAATGACGGTCACCTTCAAACTGCAACACCGTGTCCACCATATGTTCTAAAAGTTTGGGACCCGCTATGGAACCTTCTTTGGTAATGTGACCAATTAAGAACACAGGCGTAGAGGTCTCTTTTGCGAACTGTTGAAATTCGGCAGCGCATTCTCTTATTTGCGAAACGGAACCAGGTGATGATTCAATAAAAGATGATTCGAGAGTTTGGATGGAGTCAACGATGATGACCTGTGGCTTTAGTTTTTTTATTTCCTGGAAAATAACGTTCGTGGATGTTTCGGTAAGCAGGTAAAAGTTTTCGCTTTGAATACCCAAACGGTCAGCTCGCATTTTAATTTGTTCGTCGCTTTCTTCACCGCTGATGTAAAGAACAACCGCGTCTTTTAGTTGCAAACCCATTTGCAAAAACAAGGTGCTTTTGCCGATGCCCGGTTCTCCCGCTACCAATACAATGCTCCCCGGAACAATGCCGCCGCCCAATACGCGATTGAGTTCCGCATCTACGGTTAACAACCGCGAATGGTCTCTCATTTCTACTTCATTGAGGTGTCTTGTTTTCTTTGTGCTCCCGTTTTCACGGTAATCCTCCCAATCGTTTGCGGCCTTCTTGTTGTCTTTTTGAATGAGTTCTTCTACCATTGTATTCCACTGTCCGCACGACGGACATTTACCCGTCCACTTTGCGCTTTCATACCCGCATACCTGGCAGAAATACGCTGTTTTTACTTTCGCCATTTTTTAAAATTAGTCCAATTGAAAAAGAAAAAATGATGCTGTTGCGTGCAGTTGGAGAAGGAAGAATTTGCGGAGAAAATCTCAGTAAAAAGGGCTGGTCTTTCGACCAACCCTTTTACTTACTAACCCATTAAATTCTGACACTAAATTACAATTCTGCGGCACTTTACAAAATTATTTTTTGGCCTTGTGCAAAACTTTTTGAGGGATTTAAGAACTTACTGTCATCTAAAATCCTTTTCTAAATAATTGATTTTCAGAACTAAAAAAAGCTTTTTCAAAATACATTAAAAATATTCCGGCTGTTAAACTGTCACGAAAAATCATGCAGAGCAAGGTTAGACTGCCAAATTTTGGCAAGAATTATTTTGAGGGATGTTTGGACACAGATTTGAGCAAAAGAAGGAAAAAAGAACTTCCTCATGACACCTTCAATTATGCTTGTATCATTGATTTTTATTGGCATCAGCATGCTCGTCTCTTCAATACTGAAGAGCCGGTTTACTGCTTACAGTAAAATTCCCTTGGCTGCACGGCTCACCGGCAAGGAAATAGCCGAAAAAATGCTTCGGGAAAACGGGATTTACGACGTTCAGGTGGTTTCGGTAGAAGGCTTTCTTTCCGACCATTACAATCCCGCCAACAAAACCATCAACCTCAGCCCCGAAGTTTACAACAATTACACCGTAGCGGCCGCGGCCATTGCCGCCCATGAAACGGGCCATGCCGTTCAGCACGCAACCGCTTATACCTGGCTGAACCTGCGGAGCAAACTGGTTCCGGCGGTGCAGTTCAGTTCCACAATTGTTAACTGGGTTTTGCTGATTGGCGTTTTTATGGCGGCTTCAGGCAATCCAACTTTGTTGCTGGCTGGCATTATTTTGTTTGCAGCCACGGTGATCTTCTCGCTCATAACGCTGCCGGTTGAATTTGACGCTAGCCGTAGGGCTCTACAATGGCTGCAGCATACGAATGTTACAAATGCCGAGGAGTATCCAAAGGCAAAAGAGGCCCTTAAATGGGCTGCCCTTACTTATGTTGTGGCTGCGCTTGCTGCCATAGTAACTTTGGTTCAATACATTTTAATCTACGCAGGAAGCAGAAACAGACAATAGATAAAAAGACTGATTATAGACAAGCCGCAAACTTTTTGCGACTTTTTTTAGCTGTGCAGCGAAACAAACCGTTTAAATGCCTATTTTACCATTGACAATTTTTAACGTTCATTAACATTAAAATTCTGCACATGAGAAAATTTTATTTCTGCGTAAGCATGTGCCTCCTCATGCTTACCCAAGCGGCAAATGCCCAAAAAAAAATTTCCGGCAGGGTCATCAGTAGTTCCGACCAACAGCCGGTACCCAACGCAACGGTTCAGATAAAAGGAACACGCACCGCTACGGTAACCGGCAGCGATGGCTCGTTTTCCCTGACAACAACCGAGGCCAACCCCGTTCTGGAAATTAGTTCCGTCGGGTTTATGGAAAAATCGGTTTCAGCCTCAAACGGAATGACAGTGAGCTTGGAAACGGACGCACGGTCGTTGAGTGAAGTTGTTGTAACCGGCGTGGGTGCGGCGACGAGTAAAAAAAGAATCGCAATCTCGGTGGAAACGGTTACACCCGACAAGACGACGCCAGTCCCCAGTGCCTCCGTTGATCAATTTTTGGTGGGCAAGGTAGCCGGCGCACAAATTCAGAGCACAAACGGCAGTCCCGGTGCACCAACACAAATTTTGCTGCGGGGCATCAACACGCTTCGTGGTGGCACATCTCCAATGATTTTGCTTGATGGTATTGAGATCAGGGCCACAGATTTGAACAGCCTTGATTTGAATGCCATTGAGAGAGTCGAAATCGTGCAAGGTGCAGCGGCCGCTACCCAATACGGAGCGCAAGGCGCAAACGGCGTGATTCAACTCTTCTCAAAAAAAGGTAAGCAGGGAAGAACCAGCATTGACGTCTCTTCCAGCGTGTCGGCCAACTCGCTTTTGAACATCGGCAAAGTGCACAAGGCCTATTTTCATAGCTTACAAACCAATGCCAATAACGAAGTGGTTGGGGGAAGCGGAAATCCATTGGTTTTTGATCCCCTTCTCGGTACGTACACGGAAAACGTTGTTTGGAACAGTTTGGACCCCAACAACAACAACAACAAGCCGTACAACCGAAACCTTTCCTGGTACGATCACAACAAAATGTTTTTTCAAACCTCGTACACCACCAATAACTCAATCGCGATTTCGGGAGCAAGGGACAGAATTGACTTTAATATCTCCGCATCGGATAACCGGCAAAACAGTACGTTCAGGGGTAATGGTTATTACAGCCGTTCAAACCTCAATTCCAACCTCGGTTTCGAGCTTTTCAAGAACTTTAAGGTTAGAAGCATTACGCAGCTCGTTTACACGAGAAACACGCAACTGGACCCTACGGGAAGAACGATTATGTACGCCGTTAACAACGGACGCCCTTTTGCAAATTTTCAATACCAAAACCCCAACGGCGATTACAGCGTTTACCTGGGTGATGCTGTGGGGGTAAACCACTACAATCCTTTTTACGAGGACCAGTATGCAGACGTAAAAGACAACAAGGTTGACATTGTTCAAAACTTCAATGCCAATTACCACTTCCCAAAGTTTCTTGAACTTGATGTCAAGTACGGGTTAAATTACCAACACCAGGAATTGGTTTATAACATTGCCAGCCAAGTAAACAACCTGAACGCCGATTACTGGCAAGTATGGGCCGAGCAAGAATTTCCCAGGACCAACTACGGCAGCCCCTCCGCAAAAGAAGAAACGGGCGAAATTGACCACAAGCAGTACAAAACCCTGTTTCAAAATCTGCTGACAACGGCTACCATCCGCACGGATTTTGAAAACGATTTTCATCTGCGCATTCCCTTGCGCACAACCACCATTGTTGCTTACGATTACCGCCGCAACGATTTTAATCAATACATCACTTATGGCCTGACAGCGCCGATTTATACACCATACACGGCAAGCCAAATGGCCTCTTATAAAATTGAATCCGATTTTAGCCAGCCTTTTTTAACCTACGGTTACCTTGCTCTGCAACGCTTTGAATGGGGAGACATCGGAGGTTTCTCGGGCGGTTTTCGCAGAGACTATTCATCTGCGTTTGGCCGGGCCGTTACGCCGCAAAACTTTTACAGGGGCGACGCTTACATTCGGCCATCCGGCTTTAAGTTTTGGAAAAACACCAGCCTCGGAAACACCTTCACCGACTTTAAGTTACGGGCAGCTTACGGCGAAGCCGGCATTCAACCCGGTGCTTTTGACCGTTACATTGTTTTACAAACAAGAAACCTTGGCAACAGCGTCGCCTTTTCTTTCCCTACACAAAACCCAAATCCAAATCTGAACGTTGAAATTTCCAAAGAAATTGAAGTAGGGACCGACATGGGCTTTTCCGTGTTGAAAAACGGAGCCTTGCTGCGCAACGCAAACCTTTCGTTCACGTATTGGAAACGCAGTACCGACAATACCATTTGGCCGGTGGATGCAGCCCCGTCAAGCGGTACCGGAACCGTGCTTACCAACGCCTTTGGTTTAACCTCAAACGGCATACAGGCTTCGCTTAATCTGAACGTATACAGCGGTAAAAATCTAACGTGGAACTTTACAACCTTGTTCTCTAAGCAAAGCTCGAAAATCAAATCCATTGTCGGTACGGAGATTCCTGTTACATCCGCCGCCGGCAGTACAAACTATGTTTTAAAAGCGGGTGAAAAAATAGGACAGCTTTACGGGTATCTGATGCTTCACAGCGTTGGCGAAACCGATGCAAACGGCAATCCTTACATCGCGAAAGCAGACCAATCAAAATATGAAGTGGCCAGCAACGGATGGGTGGTGAACTCAAGCACCAAACAGCCTTACGTTACGCCGCTGCAATACAGCTTTGGCGACCCTAATCCAAAGTTCAACATGTCGTTTAACAACGAGGTTACGTTCAAAGATTTCTTAACCTTTAGCATGCAATGGGATTGGGTACACGGCAGCCATCTTTACAATCAAACAAAAGAATGGATGTACCGCGACGGCATTCACGGCGACTACGACAACCAAATCACGATTGGAGGGCAAGCCGGTGCCTGGACAGCTTTCTATCGCGGCGTGTACGCTCAGGTTTCACGCAACGGTACCAAGAATTATTTTTATGAAGATGCTTCTTTCACTCGCTTAAGAAATATTTCTGTAGCACTCGACGTTGCCAAACTTGTTCGCCTGCCGTACTTCCAACGACTGCAGTTGGTGTTGGCCGGCCGCAATCTGGTCACCTTCACCAAATACACAGGTTATGATCCGGAGGTCAGTTCCGGCGATACCAATTCTGCATTCGACAGGGGCGTAGATCACAACACCATCCCCAATCTTAAATCCTATCAAATTGGTTTGAACATCGGTTTCTAACTCCTAAAATTTTGCGTCATGAATCGAATAAAAATTAGTGTATTGATCTTTTTATGCGTTGCGTTGCTGGGCTCGTGTAAAAAATCATTAGACATAAAAAACCCCAATCAACCAACACCCGAAAGTGCCAACACCGAATCCGGTATAGAAGCCTTGGCACAAGGCGGTGTTTACATCAATGGCTTTAGAGATTTAAAATACGGCGACGGTGTCTTCGGTCTTTATTGGTCCGGCGCCATGGCTTTCCACGAGCTGATGGCCGACGTTATTCAGGCTGAAGCCGCCAATTCTTTCCTGAATCAAATCGGGGTACCGAATAAAGTCATCTTAAGCAGCGGCCAAGTGCTGCTGAATCCTAACGCACCCAACCGCCAGATTGATTTGGTGCGTGCAGTGAACATCAATTCCAACCAGGGCAGCAATTTCACGTACTACGAGTGGGCCTACATGTACGCCATGAACAACGCGATGAACACGGTTTTGAGCATTGTTGACAAAGTGCCGTTCACCGGCAATGCGGCTTCTAAGAAAGCCGCCATCATTGCGTGGGCACATTTCTGGAAGGGCTATGCTTACAGTCGTATTGGTTCAATCTATTACGCGGGATTGATTGTAAATACCCCGAACGAAACCAACGGCAACTACGTTACAAAAGAACAAATGATAACGGCCGCAAACAGTGAATACGATCAGGCAGCAACTGCGTTAAGTTCGGTTACCAGCGCCAGTGATTATTCAACCGTATTGACGGCTCTCATTCCCCAATTTAACCGCGTTGGAAATGGAGGCGTTCTCACCGCAGATCAGTGGAAGCACACCATCAATACGTTAAAGGCAAGAAACATTCTGGTTAACAAAACCGTTTCGCAAATGACGGCAGCCGATTGGAACCAGATTCTCACGCTGACTTCAAACGGCATCACATCTACCGATAAAATTTTCACGGGACGCTCCAACGCCAACGGTGATTTCCTGGCTTCTTCGGGCAGCGGCACTGTTTCAGGACGAACGCAATCCAATGCCATCGGCGGCAATACGTACAAAGTGAGTGAACGGTGGGTACAAGATTTCAAGCCCGGCGATAAACGCAAAGACAATAATTTAAAGCAGGGCAGCCCGTGGATTGGCAACGTTGACCGCGGACAGGCATTTAACACACGCTGGACTTTGGTAAACGGCGGTAACGGTTTGCCTGGTGTAAAAGTGTATGCCAACACAGCGGTTGGTGCTTATGAATTGCCGTTGGCCGGTAGTTATGAGGAGAATGAATTGATGAAGGCCGAAGCATTGATTTACACAAGCCAAATAAATCAAGGACTGCAAAGCATTGACGCCGTTCGTACGTATCAAGGTGCAGGTTTGGCACCGGTAGCAGGAACGGGCCTGACGCAGGCACAAGCCGTAGCGGAATTGCGAAGCGAAAGAAGAGTAGCGCTTCCTTTCCTTGGCCTTTCCTTTTATGATGCCCGCCGTTGGGGACGCATTTATCCAATTGCGCAAGGCGGCGGCAGAACGCCTGCGGTGGTTGTAAAAAATGACGGCAGTGTTGACAACAACGCGACCATCGAGTATGACTTTTTGGACTATTGGGATGTTCCCGACAATGAGTTAGCCTACAATCCTGCGGCTACCGGAAGCGCACCGACAAAAAACCCGAAATAACAATCGTTCTTTAAAACAAAAACCCCGAATCACTTCGGGGTTTTTTATTTGGCAAGCAATCGTCAGAGCTTTATTTCATCACCGTTGGCATCAAAAAATTTAAACTCGGTGAGGTGGTAACCTGTATCGGGAGTAACGGTAATCTTCGGACCGTATTTCTTTTTCCACTTGGCCGCTTTGTTGTTCCAAAACCAGCCCTTCGTCAGGTAAGCGTGAAGAATGGGATGTGTAACAATTGTGAGTGCTTTGTGGTTGTGCGTGGCGAGATAAGCGATGTTCTTTTCCATTTCGTCTTCCAGCAAAAGCGTGGACGAAATCTTCCCGGTTCCGTTGCAGGTTGGGCAAACTTCCTGGGTTTGAATGTTCATCTCCGGCTTCATGCGTTGCCTTGTAATTTGCATGAGGCCAAATTTGGAGATGGGCAATACGGCGTGTTTGGCCCGGTCGGTTTGCATAAAACCGTCCATCGCTTCCAGCAATTTCTTTTTGTGCTCCGGAAGCTTCATGTCAATAAAGTCAACGACGATGATGCCGCCAATGTCACGCAGGCGAAGCTGCCGGGCAATTTCTTCCGCCGCCTCCAGATTCGTTTCCAGAGCGTTTATTTCCTGGTTGTTGCCCACGCTTTTGTAGCCACTGTTCACATCAATCACGTGCAGGGCTTCCGTGTGTTCGATGATGATGTAGGCGCCGCTTTGCAGATTTACCGTTTTACCAAAAGACCCTTTGATTTGCTTCGTTACGCCAAAAGCGTCAAATACCGGCGAACCGTTTTGATGAAATTGAACAATCTCCGCTTTCTCCGGCGCTACTTTCTGAATGTAGTTTTTGGATTCGGTGTAGATGTTTTTGTCGTTGGTAACGATTTTGTTGAAGTCTTCGTTCAACAGATCACGCAAGATGGAAGCCGTTTTTGTCTGCTCACTTAAAATTTTCGTGGGCGGAACCGCACCGCGTAAATTATTTTGGATAGAAGCCCACATAGCCGCCAATTCCGAAAGGTCTTCGTGCAGTTCGGCGGTGTTTTTTCCTTCGGCGGCGGTGCGTACAATCACGCCAAAATTTTTCGGCTTGATGGATTCAACAATGCGTTGTAACCGCTTTCTTTCTTCCGACGAATGAATCTTGCGCGAAACTGCAACGATGTCGTTAAAAGGCGTTAGCACCACAAAGCGTCCGGGCAAAGAAATTTCGCAACTCAGTCGCGGACCTTTGGCGGCAATAGGCTCTTTTAAAATTTGTACGAGGATGTTGGGCTTGCCGTTCAGGACTTCGTTAATCTTCCCGGTCTTGACGATTTCCGGCTCTACGGAAAAAGTAGCGAAATCAAGCCCACCGGGTGTTTTGTCGTTGATGGCAAGCTGGGTGAATTTTAGCAGCGAACGGGCATAAGGACTTAAATCGGTATAATGTAGAAAGGCATCTTTCTCATAACCTACATCTACAAAAGCGGCGTTCAGGCCGGGGATGAGTTTTTTTACTTTTCCCAGATACAAATCACCAACGGCAAAACGGGCATCGTTCTTTTCGCTGTGAAGCTCCACTAATTTTTTATCCTCTAATAGGGCTATTTCCACACCGGTTGGCGTGGAATGAATAATCAATTCCTTGTTCACACTACAATGTCTTTAAATAAATACGGGCCTGTTCATTTTTTGCCGTTGCGAAATGGAGGATTGTGCAATTGAGGGAGCAAATTGATGGGAACTGCAACCGGTTGAATGAACGTAGCCACAAAAGGACGACCGGAAGCTACGGGGCGTGGCTTCCGGTCTGTCTAAAGAACCTTATTTACGCTTTTTGTGACGGTTCTTTCTCAATCTCTTCTTGCGTTTGTGCGTCGCAATTTTATGACGCTTTCTTTTTTTACCACACGGCATAGTTCAAAAATGTTTTAGTAATTATTTGTTTTTTAACTGGGTTATTCGCTTCTCTATTTCTTTCTTCATCTCCGGTACGGTCACCAACGGAAGTGCTTTCTGATAAGCCTCCGCTGCTTCCTTCTTTTTGTTCATTCGTTCGTAGGTATCGGCCAAAAGCAGTGTGGCTTGTAAACTGGACGGCTGCAAACGTAAAACATTCTGTAAACGCTCTACCGCTTTGTCCAATTGTCCCGACATCAGGCTTGCTTCGGCCAGCGTCAGTTGGGCATAAACGTTTTCCGGCTTGTGTTCCGCTACGTCGCGTATCATGCCAATGCCTTTCATCGGCATGTCCAGGCCGCCGTACAAAATAGTAGCGCCTAACCCTACTTTCGCTGAATCGTTTTCCGGGTTCAGCTTCAAAGAACGTTGAAACAAATCCTGGGCTTGTTCGGCTTCCCAATGTTTAAGCTGGTGGGCTTCTTCGTTGCTCAGGGCATCCAAAAATAAACGGGCAGCAAAGGAAAGGGATTTTTCCGAATTCTCCAACCGGGCTGCTTCGGCGGTGTAGAAGGCATAAGGATAGAAAGCCATCGGCGTAAAGGTGCGGCCACTGTCAGACCAATACCGGGCTAGTTGGTGCATTAGGTGCAGCTTTTGCTCAGCTACATCGCCGCGTACAACGCTGTTTTCGAGCGATGCCAACCGGGCCGCCTGTGCTTGCGGGAGATTTTTCTTGGCGTAATACAAAACGCTGTCGGTGCCAAAGCCGTCGTCGTGCGGCAAATGTTCAGCCATTGCCGGCTGCGGTTTCTTTGCCTTTCGTTCGCCAAAAATCGAAGCCTGTGTAGCGGCAAAAAGGCCAATCACCAAAAGAATAGCAACGCTAAGCGTAATCCACTGAGGTCTGTTCATACATCTCTGCTCCTGTTTCGAAGAATTAAAACAAGAGCGGCAAAGTTACTCGGCAACGGCGGTTTTTTTCACATCGGCCACAAACTCCTTTGCTGGTTTAAAGGCCGGGATGAAGTGTTCGGGGATGTGAACGGCCACATTTTTTTTGATGTTGCGGCCAATTTTAGCGGCTCGCCTTTTGGTGATGAACGAACCAAAGCCGCGGATGTAAATGTTTTCTCCCTTTGAAAGCGACTCTTTGATTTCACGGAAAGCGGTTTCCAGTGTCATCAAAACATCTACTTTGGGGATGCCGGTTTTTTCGGAAATCTGGTTAACTAAATCTGCTTTTCGCATAGTGGCTTTTTTATTGTTAACGAAACACCAATATAGCACAAAGGTGCGTGACTGTCAACAGAATAGAAAAAATCTCAGCCTAAATTAGTCCTTTCTCATTTATGAAAGAAGAAAGCGGGGAAAAAGAGGTTTTAAAGACCGGGAAAAGAGGAGCCGACTTTGCAAACGCCTTGTTGCATTGGAACCGTACCGAGAACCACCGGCAGATGCCGTGGAAGGGCGAAAAGGACCCGTATAAAATTTGGCTCAGCGAAATCATGCTGCAGCAAACACGGGTGGAACAAGGTCTGAAATATTATCAAAATTTTATCGAAGCCTTCCCGAACGTACATGTCTTGGCCGCAGCACCGGAAGCCAAGGTTTTTAAAGTGTGGGAAGGATTGGGTTATTACTCCCGCTGCCGCAATTTAATGACAACGGCCAGCCATGTTTCCAATGAATTGAACGGCATTTTTCCAAAAACTTACGAGGAACTTCTGTCTTTGAAAGGCGTGGGCAGCTATACCGCTGCGGCAATTGGTTCCTTTGCTTATAACCTGCCCTGTGCTGTATTGGACGGCAATGTTTTTCGCGTATTGTCGCGCATTTTCGGCATTGAGGCTCCAATTGACTCTACCCAAGGCAAAAAAACTTTTTCTGCGCTTGCACAAGCTATTTTGCCAAAAGGCCAGGCCGGCGAATACAACCAAGCCATCATGGATTTTGGGGCCATGATATGCAAGCCTTCGCCGCTTTGCGACGCCTGCTTTTTTCAGCAGAAATGCACCGCTTACGTTGAAGGCAAACAAAGCATTCTGCCCGTAAAAGAAAAAAAGACGGTTTTGAAAAAACGTTGGCTGAACTATTTTATCGTACAATGCGGCGATGAGGTTTTGGTACAACAGCGGCTGGAAAAGGACATCTGGCACGGCCTGCATCAGTTTGTTCTGATTGAAACCAAGAAGACCTGCAAAACAAAACAGTTGGAAGTTTTGTTTCAAAAACAATACGGGCTGGAAAACTACACGATCGTGGATGACTGGAAAACGCAGCAACATCTCTCGCACCAAAGCGTGTGCTTTCATTTTGTGCACGTAAAACTGAAACGAAAAAAGAAAGTCGAAAACTATACGTGGACGAAGTTTTCCGATGTAAAGGAGCTGGCTTTTCCGCGGGCCTTGCAACAAATCGTTGCTTCAAGATTGGGCGTTTGACGTTCAAGGTTTATGCCTGCGTATCATGGAAAACATCGAAACAGTGGTGATGCCACCACCTCAAACATTGGATCTCCAACTTCCAACTTTCGTGCTGGCCGGAAATTTGATGAATCTTTTTAAATTTACAGAGAGGCAGCATTAGACGAAATTTATTCTAACGATTAAACCGTAATTGTATGAGAGGCGTAAACCGAGTGATGCTCATTGGCAATTTGGGAAAAGACCCGGACATGCAGTACCTGGAAGGAAACATCGGCGTAGCTAAATTTCCACTGGCCACGACCGAGACCTTTAAAGACCGGTCAGGGAAACTGGTTTCGCAAACCGAATGGCACACCGTGGTTCTTTGGCGCGGACTGGCCGAACTGGCGCAAAAGTATCTGCACAAAGGCAGCCTGGTTTACATCGAGGGCCGCCTGCGCACCCGCAGTTGGGAAGACAAGGAAGGCATTCGCAAGTTTGCCACCGAGGTGGTGGGTGATAATTTGATCATGCTCGACAAGCGCACCGACCACACCGGCGCGGCTCCGCATCCAGCTCCCCATGCGGACAACGAAATAGAAAATTTTCCGGGCACCGATGCACCCGTGGGCGACCCGGGAGACTTGCCTTATTAAGCGTTCGCGGCTAACAAACAACTAGAAAATGTACAAGGCAGGCAGCCGTCCTGCCTTTCTTATTATTTTTGAACCAAAACCTTTGCTTTGGATTATTACGCGGCCTGCGGGCTTCTCCATATCCTTCTACAAAATCCTTTGGCCTCGCAAGGCACCGTTTTAATGGCGGTATTGCTCTTGGTTCTTTTGTTTTTAAGCTTTCTTGTTTCGGGAGCCGAAGTAGCGCTATTCTCGCTGCAGCCCCGCGACGTAAACATGCTGAAGACGAAACAGCACGATGCGGCCAAGCGCATCACATCTTTGCTTGAAAACCGAAAGGAGGTTTATACGACGTTGCTCATTGCCGGGGGCATCTTCAACATCTCCATCATTTTTCTTGCTTACCTGCTTTTAGCGCCACTTAAAATCATTACCCTCCACACGTTTATTGACATTGACCTGGAGATCCTTGTCAAAATCATCATCATTGCCTTTGTACTGGTTTTTGTTTGCAAGATTTTGCCCAAGCTCTGGGCCACACAAAACACCTTGCGCTTTGCTTATACATCGGCGGCACTGGTAGAGGGATTGCACCTGCTTTTGGGTAGCATCAGTGCCCGCATGGTAAGCATTGCCGACAGCATCTCCAAAACCAGCGGCGCCGATGAATCCGATGCCGTAAGCATGAGGGAATTGGACGATGCCATTGAAATCACAAACGTTGAAACAAGCGTTGAGGAAAAAAATATTTTAAAAGGCGTCGTAAAGTTTGGCAACATTACTGTGCGGCAAATCATGCGCTCAAGACTTGACGTGAATGGATTGGAATACGGCGCACCGTTTGCCGAAGTAGTAAAGAAGGTGGAAGAACTGCATTACTCGCGCCTGCCGGTTTACAAAAGCAGTCTCGATGAAATAGTGGGTGTTTTAAACACAAAAGACCTGTTGCCTTACCTGAATGAAACAGACTTTGACTGGCACGGCGTTATTCGCTCTACCTTGTTTGTTCCCGAAACAAAATTGATCAAAGATTTGCTGACGGTTTTTAAAACCAAACGCATTCACTTTGCCATTGTGGTAGATGAATTCGGTGGCACCAGCGGCATTGTCACGATGGAAGACATTCTGGAAGAAATCATCGGCGACATACGCGACGAATTTGATGAAGAAGAAAACACCGTCCGCAAGGTTGATGACCATACCTATATTGCCGATGCCAAGGTGATGTTGCCCGATTTGTGCCGCGCCATGCGCCTTCCCATTGACACCTTTGATGCCGTGAAGGGCGAGAGCGAATCGCTGGCAGGATTGGTATTGGAAATCGCTGGCGAACTGCTTCAGCCCGAACAAAAAGTAACCAGCGGCGATTTTGAATTTACCGTACTGGAGACCGAAAGAGCAAGAATTAAAACCGTGAAGATCTTTGTTAACCATGAAAGTGAACAATAGGCAATTCGTAATCGGCAATCAGCTACCGGCAATGAAAAGCATCACCGCCTGCTTATTGCTCATTGCCTGTTGTTTTTTCACTGCATGCAACAGTGACTTTGTGCAGAAGGAACGCGGTTATTTTAAAATTCCGATGCCGCAAAAAAAATATCAACTCTTTGACAAAGCCGGCTTTCCATACACGTTTGAATATCCGGCATATGCTACCATCATTCCCGACTCTACTTTCTTTGACGAAAAAGCCGAGAATCCTTACTGGATCAACATCTTCTTTCCGCAGTTCGACGGCGAGCTGCATTTAAGCTACAAAGACATTGGCCGCAACAAATTTGACACGTTGATAAAGGATGCTTTCACGATGGCATACAAGCAGCACACGTCCATTGCATCGGCCATCAAGCCCGTAAAGTTTGTGATGCCCAACCATGTAAGCGGCATTTACTTTACACTGAAAGGAAACGCAGCCACGGCCAACCAGTTTTTCGCCACCGATTCGGTAAAACATTTTTTGCGCGGCGCACTCTATTTTAACGCTCCGCCTAACGAAGATTCGCTTCGACCCGTCAACAATTTTTTGCGCGAAGACATGCAGCACCTGATTGGCACCTTGCGGTGGAGATAATTTCGCGTGAGATGTGAAAAGTGAAACGTGAGACCGTCGTTCACGACGGTTTAAATGATTTTACAATCTCACGTTTCACACCTTGCGTCGGTATCTTTGCCCCATGATCCAAATTGAAAATGTGTTGGTGAGTGACGATGTGGTGGAAGCGAAATTTGTTTGCGACCTGCACAAATGCAAGGGCGGCTGTTGCGAAGACGGAGATGCCGGCGCGCCGCTTGAAAAAGAAGAAAAGAGGCTCCTTGATGAAATATTTGAAGCCGTTAAACCTTACCTCACACCCGAAGGCCTTGCCGCCATTGAACGGCAGGGCAAATATCTTTACGATCATGAGTTTGGCTGGGTAACGCCCACGGTGAACGGCGGCGTTTGCGCTTATGGCTATCGCGATGAAAAAGGCATCATCAAATGCGGTATTGAACAGGCTTATTACGATGGAAAAGTGAAATGGAAGAAACCAATCTCCTGTCATCTTTTTCCCATAAGAATTGTAGAAGCAAAACACGCCACGTACGTAAATTACGAACCCCGGGAAGACATGTGCAACCCGGCTTGTGCATTGGGCAAGAAATTAAAAATGCCGGTTTATCAGTTTTTAAAAGAACCTATCATCCGTAAGTTTGGCGAAGAGTTTTACGAGGCACTTGAACAAGTGGCGATTGAGTATTTTGAGGCGAAGCAGAAATAAAAGCCGCTGTTATCTGCTGTAATTTCGATACATCTAAAATGCGTGAATATGAATTACGGTCCTATAAACATTGACCCGGAAACCATGGGCGGCACGCCGGTATTTACGGGAACCAGAGTACCAATCCAAACACTTTTTGATTACCTGGAGGGTGGCGATGCTTTGGAAGAATTTCTTGACGATTATCCGAGTGTTTCCAGAGAAGCCGCTGTCAGCGTTTTGGAGATAGCGAAAAAAACGTTGACAACCGAAAAATCATTGAATGAGAATTTTGCTTGACGAAAATCTCCCACGGCAATTAAAATCAAGTTTCGACCCTCCTCACGAAGTAAAAACCGTCCGTGATTTGGGGTGGCTCGGCAAGAAGAACGGCGAGCTTTTAGGGCTGGCAGTTTTTAACGGATTTGATTATTTCATTACACTGGATAAAAATCTTCGTCATCAACAGAATCTTGGCCGGGTTGACCCAAAAATCAAAGGAGGGAACCTGCAAAAATTGAACGAAATCTCCTGACACTTCCGGAAACAAACTTTATGTCCGAACAATCATCTTCCTTCAAAGCCAAAAGCACGGTGAAAGCGGCCGATAAAGAACACCGCCGCAAAATCAACTTCAACATCGCCCGTTATAACGCGGTTGTGCCCGTGGGCAAGCAGCAGTTTACCGATGTTCACCTGGCAAGAGAGCAGGCAAAGAACGTCAAATGGAAAGCCATTGAAACATTGGATCAACAGCTTCAAACCTTTGAAGAGCAAATTTCAAAGCGGGGCGCAAAAGTGTTGTGGGCCGAAACAGCCGACGACGCATTGGCCGAGATACTAAAAATCTGCACCGAAAAGAATTGCTCCACCGTTGTGAAGAGCAAGAGCATGGTAACGGAAGAACTGCACCTGAACAAGTTTCTGGCAAAGCACAACATTGAAAGCGTGGAAACGGATCTCGGCGAATACATTCAGCAGTTGGATGACGAACCGCCTTACCACATCGTTACGCCAGCCATGCACAAAAGCAAGGAAGATGTGGCCAAACTTTTTACGGAGAAACTTGGAACAGCACCCAATCTTACACCAAGTCAGCTCACACTCGTTGCACGGGAAAAGCTTCGCGAAAAATACACGCAGGCCGAGATTGGCATTACCGGCGCCAACTTCATCATCGCTGATGAAGGCGCCATTGCCGTTACCGAAAATGAAGGCAACGGACGCTTGAGTGCATCTTATCCAAAAACACACATCGTCATTGTTGGCATTGAAAAAGTCATTCCGTCTTTAACCGATCTCGGATTGTTCTGGCCCTTACTGGCAACCTTTGGCACAGGGCAAAGAGTAACGGTTTACAACACCATCATTGCCGGCCCAAAACAAGTAACTGAAAACGACGGCCCCGAAGAGATGTACGTCATTTTGCTCGACAACGGCCGCACCAATATTCTGGCAAATCCCAAAACCCGCGAATCGCTTTATTGCATTCGTTGCGGCGCTTGTTTGAACGCTTGCCCGGTTTATAAAAACATCGGCGGCCATGCATACGGCACTACGTACAGCGGGCCGATTGGTTCGGTTATTACGCCACATTTAAAAGATTTGGGCGACTGGAAACATCTCAGTTATGCCTCTTCGCTTTGTGGCAATTGCACCGAAGTTTGCGCGGTAAAAATTAACCTGCACGAATTGTTGTTGGAGAACCGTCACGAAGCCGTTGAAGAAGGCGATGCAGCCTTTGCCGAAAAGATTACCTGGAAGGTTTGGAAACAGGCCATGCTCAGCCGCCGCATCATGAACACGGGCACGGGCAGCATGAAAAACAAGGTGGTGAACGGCTTGGCGAAAAGTTGGACGCAGCATCGCGCCAATCTTGACTTTCCGGCCAAATCGTTTAATCAATTGTGGCGCGAAAAAAGTAAAAAGTGAAAATTCAAAAGTAAAAAAGAGGCCTTCGTTGTAAAGGTTTTTTGCTTTTTACTTTTGAATTTTGACTTACTTTAAGTCGTGATCATTTACAGCCATACGTCAACGCCAAGGCTCCAGTACGTCGTTGATTTTTTATCCGAGTATTACAACACGCCCATTCGGCTACTCTTTGACGAAGAAAAATATTTAGCTCATCCCGATCTGCACCGGATCAATTACAGTTATCACCGCTTAAACGATGGGGAAATCTGGATTCATCCCCATGCACTGCTGTTTGAGTCGGCCATTCGTTTGGTAAAGATTGAATGTTTTGAACACCGCGGCTACAAGATTTTCTTTCATGCCGAAGGCGACACGGGCTTTGATTTGTTTGCGGGAATTTTTTACCTGCTCACACGATACGAAGAATACCTGCCACATCAAAAAGACGAATACGGCCGGTACGCACACCAAAACGCATTGGCCTTTCGCGAAGACTTCCTGCACCTGCCTTTGATCAACATCTGGCTCGAAGATTTCCGGTTTTTGCTCGTCGAAAAATTTTCCGATCTCCAACTCCTAACTTCCAACTTCCGTCTTCAACTCACCTACGACATTGACATTGCCTGGAGTTTTCAAAACAAAGGCTTTAAGCGAAACGCAGGCGCTGTCACAAAGCTGTTTTTCACCGGCCAATGGCGCAGCATGGCGCAGCGCATTCGCGTCATTCGCGGCAAGGCGCAAGACCCTTTTGATGCCTACGATTGGATGGATGAACTTCATCACCAGAACCACTTGCAACCGCTTTATTTTTTTCTGGTGGCCGAACAAAAAGGTAAGCTCGACAAGAACATTGACGTTGCCAATCCGGCGTTTCTGGCCTTGATAAAAGATACGGCCACCAAATACAAAATTGGCTTGCATCCATCCTGGGCCAGCGGCGATCATCCGGCTCTTTTGAAGAGAGAAAAAACCCGCTTGGAAAAAATCATTGACGGCCGCATCAATGCCTCGCGGCAGCATTACATTCGTTTCCATTTGCCCACAACTTTCCATCAACTTCTTTCCGCAGAAATCACGGACGATTATTCGATGGGCTATGGCAGCATCAACGGGTTTCGGGCCTCGGTGGCCGCGTCTTTTTACTGGTACGATTTAAAGGCCGAGATCAAATCACCACTTCACGTCCACCCGTTTTGTTTTATGGATGCCAATGCTTTTTTTGAAGAAAAAAAATCAGCGGATGATGCCTTGCGGGAATTGATGCAGTACGTTGAAATCATTCGTTCCGTTGGCGGCCAAATGATCACCGTTTGGCATAACAATTTTTTGGGTAGCGATTCGCTTTACGAAGGGTGGCGGGAAGCCTACGAGCGTTTTGTGCAAACGGCGTCGTCGTTTACGCGGGTTCAATAATCAATCACGCTGCCTGCTTTTGCGGCCGCCTGTGCTGAATCGGGCAGCAGCGCCGCAATGCCGTATGCAATCACCGCGGCAATCAGTCCCACCATAAACACCGTGTAGGCAATGCGCAGGTAGCGGTATTTTTTCGCCAGCACTACGCCCAAATAATACACGTCCATGATCATGGTGTCGTATAAATATTCGCGGTCGCGAATCATTTGGTTCATGCCCCATTGGTAATCGCTCAATTGCATTTTGTGAAAATTACCAAAGAAAAGCAGGTTGGTTTTTTTGTTGCGGATGTCTTCTTCGGTAAACATGCCGCGGTTAACGCTTGGCCTTGTGGCCAGGATGGAACACGTTACCGATACAAGACAAGTGAGCATGAGAATGCCGGTGGGAATGATGTAGGAGCTGAATTCCGGGTACTGAATGCGCGGCACCAGGTACCCAACGCTTACGGCCAGAATACCGGAGTTCACCGTTATCATGATGTGGGCCTTGCTGTCGGCCATGCTGCTTAACTGCATGTGGTTGTGCGAGACGGTGCGAAACATGGTTTGTACGCCGCGTTCCGTTTCCTTGTCGGCCTTCTGGCTCTTGCCGCTTCCGGTTATGTACGGAAAGGCCTGCACTTTTTCTTCTTCCTCCGCAATCTTTTTCTGCTGCTTCTTTTTTTGCAGCAGCGCTACGTTCTCCGCTTTCTTTTGCGCCAGCACCTCGCGGCCGTAATCGGTAAAATATTGGTGGCGCGAAAGAAACTGCAGGTTGTTTTTACGCCATTCCTGTTTGTCAATTTTGCGGCCCAGCAAGCTTTCGCGTTCCTGCTTCAGCAACTCGTTGCGAGCTTTAAAATCATCGGTGGCAAGATGGTACAAATCGGCATCGCACAAAATCTTTTCTACCAGGCTTACCGGCGATTGCGGCATTCGCGTGGCTTGTATGCAGGAGGCGACGCGTTGAACCGTTGTTTCGTCAACGCCTTTGCTTTGCAAAAAATGTGTGGCAGTTTGCACGCTTACCTCTTCGTGGCCTTCGGCCTGCCCTGACTGAAAACCCGTATCGTGAAACCAGGCGGCCAGCAGCAGCACCAAGCGGTCTTCATCGGCCAGACTATAATAATCAGCCATGTGGCTGCAGCCTTCCACTACGTCTTCGGTATGTTCTAAACTGTGAAAGACAAATACGGGAGGTACTTTGTGCTGAAAGATGTCGGTAACATAAGCACGGACGGCGGCAAGTAGCTGGCTGTTTGTTTCGTTCATGTGGTTGGTGCATTGTTTGATAAGTAAATGTACAAATGCGGAAAATGTCCTTTCAAAACAAATGCCTGCCTATTTGGGCCGCTTTCGTACTGCTTTTGATGACAACGGGCTGCAAACGTCGCGAGAATTTGTCGCCCGACAATTACCGGCTCGATCATCCACAAAAAAACTTGCTCGGAAAGGCCCTGGACGAAATCTCCGGCATTTGCTTCGCCCAAAAAAATACGCTGCTGGCCGTGTCGGACAGTAAGGAAAAAATCTTTGAAATTCATTTGGCCAGCCGCAAGTTGAAAGACCACACCAACCCCATTGTAGAATCCAACGCCGATCTGGAAGATGTGGTGCAGGTGGATTCTTCCATTTATCTGCTCGAAAGCAAAGGTGTGATAAAAGAAATAAAAGACGGTGCGAAAGACAGTGCCGGCATGAAAACCTACGTGCTTCCGCTGCCGGGCAAAAATGATTTTGAAACGCTTTATTACGATTCTACCGCCGGTGGTTTAATTATGCTTTGTAAAACCTGCGCTCACGAAAAAGGCACCGGCGTTCGCACGGCCTATCGTTTTGATCTTACCACCAAAACTTTTGACAGCACGGCTTTTTTTACCATTGACAAAAGCGAAGTACGCCGTCTGCTAAAAAATGCGGACGCAAAGTTCGACCCTTCGGCCGCGGCCGTTCATCCGCTAAACAAGCGTCTGTACATTCTGTCGTCGGCGGGCAATTTGCTGGTGGTAGCCGACACCCGCGGCAAGGTGATTGATGCTTACGATTTGAATCCCGATGTTTTTCCGCAGGCCGAAGGCATTGCTTTTGCACCTAATGGCGACATGTACATCAGCAACGAAAAAAAGAACGGTGCGCCTACGCTCTTGTTTTTTCCTTACAATCAAAGCGGAAAGAAAAAAGACAACCCATGAGAAGAGCTTTATCGGCTATTGCCTTCGTCTTCGCTTCCACCTTGCACCTGTTGGCACACGCGCAGCCCGACAGCATCGCGCAACGCATTTATTTGATTGGCGACGCCGGCGAGCTGGCAACCCCAAACTCGCACCCGGTGGTTGACTGGTTAAAAAGAAACGTGAACTGGAACGACGAACGCAACACGGCCATTTATTTGGGCGACAACATTTACCCGCTTGGCCTGCCCATGAAAGGCGAACCCAGTTACGACTCCTCCAAACGCATACTCGACTACGAACTCTCGCCTTTTTTGAACGCCAAATCCAAGGCCTACTTTGTTATGGGCAACCACGATTGGGAGAACGGGAAGTTGGGCGGTTGGCAACGGGTAAGAAACCAGGTAAATTACATCAACAGCCTGGGCAAGACCAACATAGAGGCCCTGCCCGGAACACCGGGTTGTCCCGGGCCCGAGCTTGTAGAGTTGAACAACCAGGTGGCGGTGGTTTTTGTGGACAGCCAGTGGTTTATGTACGTTCACGATAAACCCGGCCCCGGCTCAAGCTGCGAGGCCCGCACGGTGGACGAATTTCAAACCCTGCTCAAAGACATTGCCGACAGCCATCGCAGCCAACTGCTTCTCGTTGTTACGCATCACCCTCTGTATTCCTTTGGCGTGCACGGCGGCGATTATACCTGGAAAGAAATCCTCTTTCCCTTTACCGCGTTAAACAAAAACCTCTGGATACCAGCCTTCCCCCTGGGTTTGGTTTACGTTGTTGAACGCGGCGTATTCGGCAACCTGCAGGACGTAAAGCATCCGCTATATCAAACAATGGTAAAGGCTGTGAAGAATGCAACTAAGACCCATCCCAATTTCATCATGGCCTCGGGCCACGATCACAGCCTGCAGCTAATCCGGCACGACAGCATGTTTCAGATTGTTAGCGGATCGGGTAGCAACTTAAGCCGTGTGAAGGAAAACCACCGCGAAGGCGACTTGTTGTTTCATGATGTAAGTCCCGGCTTTGTTGTGCTTGAAGTGTCGAAGAACGGAAGCGTTACCACAAAATACTACAATGTGGGAAGCGCAGACTTAAACGCACCTACTTTCACCAAAGCCCTGAAGCCTGTTTACGCAGTACCCGACGTGGTTTCAAAAGACACCATTCCTAAATTTCCCGACTCGGTACTGGTGGCGGCCAATCCCAGGCTGAAGCCAACCTTCTGGCGCAATTTGTTCATCGGCAAAAATTACCGGCAGGAATGGACAACGCCGGTGATGGTGCCTGTGCTGAATATGGATGGCTACAAGCCAAAGAAACAGGGCGGCGGCAAGCAAACCCGTTCGCTGCGCATAGAGGACAAGAACGGCAAAGAATGGGCCTTGCGTTCGGTAGAAAAATACCCCGAAGGCGCCATCCCGCCCGATCTGCGGCAAACAGCGGTAAAAGACATTTTAGCCGACGGCATCTCGGCATCGTATCCCTATGCCAGCCTTTCCACGGAAACTTTTGCCAAAGCCGCCGGCGTTCCTTTTTTAAAAAGGCGGCTGGTTTACATTCCCGACGACCCGCGGCTGGACCGCTTTCGCGGGGCCTTTAAAAATACGCTGGTGATTATGGAAGAACGCCAGCCCGACACGCTGAAAAAAACCAAAAACACCGACGAAGCGGTGCTGGACCTGGCCAAGGACAACGACGATCACGTAGACCAAATCGCGGTGTTAAAAGCCCGCCTGCTGGACAATTTTTACATGGACCTTGACCGCCACGAAGGCCAATGGGAATGGGCCACCCGCGACACGGGCAAGGGCAAAATTTATTACCCCATTCCCAAAGACCAGGACCAGACTTTTTTTGTAAACCAAGGCATCCTTCCTTTCCTGATACGAACGCCATCCATCGCGCCGGAACTCCAGGGCTTCAAGGCAAAGGCCCGGAACATCAAGTTCTTTAACAAGCCGGCCCGTAATTTCGACCGCTTTTTCCTGAACGAATTGTCGAAAGAAACCTGGAACCGCTACGCCGATACGCTTCTTTCAGAAATGACGGATGATGTAATTGAAAAAGCCTTGCGGCAACAACCAAGGGAAATACGCGGCTTTCATTACAATGAAATTGTGAACACACTGAAAGAAAGACGGAAGTATTACAAGGCCGAGATGATGAAGTATTACGATTTCCTGGCAAAGGAAGTAAGCGTGGTGGGCACCAACAAACACGAACTTTTTACGATTGATAAATTGCCCGACGGGAAACTTCATCTTACCATCAACAAAATGGATAAGGACGGTGCGGTAAGCACAAAAATTTACGACCGCACCTTCGACGAAAGCGAAACAAAAACCCTCAACCTTTACGGCCTTGAAAACAGCGACAGCTTTGTGGTAAAAGGCGTAAACACGCACATAAAAATTCGCATTATCGGCGGCCCGGGCGATGACGCTTTTGCAAACGAAAGCAACGACGGCCGCCCCGTTCGTGTGTACGACGTAAACTTTGAAGAGAACAATTTCAGCGGCAACGTATCGGGCTTTATCAAGCACATTGGCCCCGACCCGCGGCTGAACGAATACAACCGGCTTTCGTACAAATACAATTTTTTCGACCCCGGCCTGCTGGCTTCGTACAACGTTGACGACGGCTTGTTCCTGGGCCTGCGCGGCGAGTACCGCACGCAAGGCTTTCGAAAAGAACCGTACAGCACAAGGCATGTGTTTCGGGCGGCTCATGCGCTGCGCACCTCGTCTTATTTTTTTGCTTACAACGGCGAATACACAAAAGTCTTTGGCACAAAAGACTTGCTGGTGAACGCCGATCTGCGGGCGCCCATCAACGTCACCAATTTTTACGGCATCGGCAACAACACGGCAAACGACAGAGAACACGTGAACGAATCGTTTTACCGGGCACGTTACAACACGGCCAACGTATCGGTGTTGGTGCGGCAGCAATTGCAATCGTGGATGCGTATTAATTACGGTTTGGCCTTTCAGCATTTTCACATTCACGAGAATCAGAACACGGATAAATTTATTGGTCACGGGCCGCTTGCAGGCGTTGACAACGGCAATCTTTACCGCGCAAAATACTATGCAGGTCCCGAGCTTTTGGTTGACATCAGCTCGAAGGACAACGTCAACCTTCCCTCGCGTGGCTTTGTGCTGGATGCCGGCGTTCGCAGTCTGATTGGCCTGAACAGCCAAAGCAAAAGACTTACGCAAATGCACTGGGACATGAGCGTATTCATCTCCAAAAATCCTAACCCCGTATTGGTTGGAGCCATTCGGCTGGGCGTGGCACACAACATCGGCGCTTACGAAATTCCGCAAGCGCAATACCTGAGTGGGCCTGATAATTTACGCGGCTTCCGGCGCGACCGTTTTGCCGGGCGAACGATGCTGTTTAACAACGCGGAGGTAAGAATACGGGTAGCGGAGTTCAACACGTTTTTGTTTCCGGGTTCGCTGGGTATTTTACTGTTTAACGACGTTGGCCGCGTGTGGGCAGATAATGAAGTCTCGGGGCGTTGGCACGATGGTTATGGCGGCGGCATTTGGATAGCGCCAATCAAGCGCTGGGTAGCGGCGGTTTCGCTGGCCCATTCACAAGAGGAAAATGTGTTGCCGTATTTTAGTTTGGGATTTCGGTTTTAAAGAAATTATTTTATACGAGCAAAGCCGCTTCAATGAAGCGGCTTTGCTGTTTCGTCGAGATAACAATCTTGTGCTTTTTGATGCCGTTGTTGGCGTGAGGCGATGGCTTAAGTAGCCGGTTCACCAACAACCCGAAGCACGAATACCTATCCTCATGTGAACGTTCACGCAGCGAACCAAGACAAAGATCAATCCCTAGTCGCGTGTTGTTGGCGGGCTGAACGCGAAGTCTGCGCCTCACACCAACAGCGGCGACGACCGGAACCAATCCTTGCTTTACTTCGTTTGCACATTCTTTGCATCACACTACCGGCACTGTTGCATTGACGATTTAAACGGCGGCATGACACTTCCTTCTTCGCTTCGGGCCTTGCGTTATTACAATTTCCGGCTTTACTTTTTTGGACAAGCCGTTTCGCTCATCGGTACGTGGATGCAACGCATCGCCATAAGCTGGCTTGTGTACGACGTTACGCATTCGGCTTTTTACCTGGGCCTCATCAGCTTTGCCGGACAAATTCCCATGCTGCTTCTTTCGCCTTATGCCGGTGCTTACGTGGACCGGCACAGCCGCTACCGCACTTTGCTGGCTACACAAATTGCGTCCATGATTCAGGCCGGCGCACTGGCCGCACTGGTGTTCTTCGGCTTCTACCACGTACTCACCATTCTTCTGCTCAGCCTAATGCTTGGCGTCATCAACGCTTTTGATACACCGGCGCGGCAATCGCTGATGATTGTGTTGGTGCAAAACAAAAAAGATTTACCCAACGCTATTGCACTCAACTCCTCGATGGTAACAATGGCACGCCTGGCCGGGCCTGCAGCCGCGGGCATTTTGTTGAGCACCTTTGGCGAAGACGTTTGCTTTGGACTCAACTTCGTCAGCTTCATCGCCGTTATTGCCTCGCTGCTCCTGATGAAATTAAACATACCCGAACGCAAGAAACATACGGAGCCCATTTGGAAAAACTTGCAGGAAGGCTTTGCTTATTTGAAAGGTCATCGCGGCTTGCGAACCGCTATTGCGCTCATGGCATTTACCTCATTTATCGCCATGCCGTACAGCAATCTTTACCCGGTGTTTGCGCAAACGGTTTACAAAGGCAACGTCACTACGTTTAGCTGGATGAACAGCATCGGCGGCCTCGGTGCGTTGCTCGGCGCCGTGTACATGACGCGGCAAAAAGAGAACGCCAATTTTTTGCGGCTCATTGTTCTTTCAAGCAGCCTGTTTTGCCTATCCATGATGCTTTTTGCGTACACCCAAAATCTTGTGCTTGCCTTGTTCTTTATCTTTTTAGGCGAAAGCGGTATGCTGGCGCAGATTGCCGCCACCAACACCTACGTGCAAACCCGCGTGGACGAACGAATGCGTGGACGGGTACTTAGTTATTACGTGATGGCTTTCCAGGGAATGCAGCCGCTTGGCAGTTTGCTGGTGGGCTGGGCCGCACACCAAAGTTCCGCGCCACTAACTGTTTTTTGGGAAGGACTGCTTGGCATTGCAGCCGCCCTTGCTTTTATTCCGTCGCTCCGAAGCGTTCGCAAAAAAGAAGACAGGGAACGCTTGGAAAAAAGCCGGGGTTAGGCTGCGCAATAATTTATTCCGTTGGAATGGCCGCCGTCTTTTCGCCAAACACATAATCATTAAACCAAAGCCAGTTGTGCCAAATGGCGGCCAAACGCTCTTTGGGTTTTGTAATGCCGTGACCGAAGCCTTTGTACACAATTAATTTCGAGGGCACGCCACGGTCTTGCAAGCCGCGGTACAATTCGTAAGCATTGGAGATGGGCACACGCCTGTCCAGCTCTCCGTGTTGAATAAGTGTTGGTGTGGTGGCCTGGTTAATTGTGGTCATGGGCGATGTTTTTTGATAAATGGCCGCGTTTGCCCAAGGCGTTGCTTGCAGGTATTGGCGTGTAAACGGCGTAATGTCGGTTGACACGTAATACGTAACCCAATTGGAGATTCCGGCGCCGACAGAAATGGCTTTGAACAGGTGCGTATGCGTTGTCAGAAACGCCGAAATGTAACCACCCTGGCTCCAGCCCATGCAACCCATTCTGGATGTGTCAATCAGCCCTCGTTTGTTTAAATAATCAACGCCGCTTAACACATCCCACGTGTCGCCAACACCAAGATTCTTTACGTTAAGTGCCCGAAACTTTTCACCATAGCCCGCACTGCCGCGGTAATTGACACGCAACACTACGGCGCCTTTCTCGCACCATTGCATGATGGGATAAACATAGGTGGGCGTTGGGTCCGGACGGTCAACGCCGGTTGGCCCGCCGTGTATCACCACCAGCAACGGATACTTTTTTGACGGATCGAAATTGCGTGGCTTTAGCAAGATGCCTTCGATGGTTGCACCGTCCTTGCTTTTCCATTGAATGATTTCGTTGACGGGTGTGTTCCACCCCGCAATTTGGGCTGAAAGGTTCGTAATTTTTTTGGGCGCTCCTCCAACGGCGCTTGTGTAGACTTCTGTTAATCCCTCGTAGCTGCGCCCCGAAAAAGCTAACGTGTTTGCGTTCTTGCTAAACGATACGCCTGCTACAATGTCAACCGGTTCTCCCATAGGTTTTATACGTTCGGTTGATGGATCCAGCAAAAACAAATTGCTTTTGGTTTTTTGCAGGGCGGTGAAATAAATTCCTTCGGGCCGCCAGTCCACAACGGATTTTTGTTCATCAAAATCGCCGGCCAGTTCTTTGCTCTGCTTTGTTGCCACATCATACACAAACAAGCGCGGATTTTTGTAGTAGTACGACACCGAATCAGACAAGGCGCTTTCGTAAACAAATTGTTTTCCATCCGGGCTCCAGGCATCAAATTCATCGGACGATGGATTGTTCACGGCGATGGTAAGTTGCCCCGAGGCCACATTCACAAGCGCAACATCGCTGTGAACGGACGAGGGCAACAACGGATTGGGCACTTTTGTAAACGCAAGGGTGTTTCCATCAGGGCTCCACGCAAACCCATTGACCGAAAAATTGCCGCTTGTTAACCGCTTTGCTTTCGGAAGCTCTACGCAAAGTCCCGCCGATGAATCTTTTTTGCTTTTATAGCAAGGCAGTTGACCTGCCAGCAGGATTGAATCGTAATTAAAATTTACGAGCCACAAATGGTTTTGCCGGAACGTTTCATTCTCCACGCTAAAAGCGCCGTACCGTTCCCTGATGGTTTTATCCTGCGCACTGTCGGGTTCCGCTTTGGTGTAAGCAATTTGCTTACCGGTTGGACTCCATTCGTAAGTGCCAACGCCGTCTTCGTCTTTTGTAATTACAAAGGCTTCGCCGCCAATAACCGGTATCAGGTATATCTGCGTCTTGTCGCCGCGGTCGGCTAAAAAGCTTACAAAGTGGCCATCGGGTGTAAAACGCGGTTGCGTACTGGAGCCTTTTGTTGTGCGGGTGAGTTGGTACGGTTCCTTGCCGTCTTGCGACAACCATATTTCCGTGTCGTAGCTGTTGTTGGCCCAATCGGTAGTGGTTTGCGTAAAGGCGGTGTAATGCCCATCGCGCGATGCAACAGGGTTGGCCACTTGTTTAAGGCTTAGCCATTTTTCAAAAGAGACAGAACTGTTTTGACCGAAAGAGGAAAAGCAAAGAAGAAGGTTGACCAAACAAAATACGGTTCGCATAAGAGAAAGTTTGTAAGAGAAATATACAACCAATTCTGCTTTAACCAGCGATGCCCGCAGGATAACACAGGTGAACTTTTCTGGACGCCTTCTTTCTGCTTTTGCACCGCTCCACACAGGCTGCGTTAAAGTTTTTTGCTTAATCAAACGATAAAACAACCGCTGAACGGCTGCATTTTTCATTCGTGGCACAATTGCGGATAACGACTTGTTGCAAACATTTTCTTACCCATTAAAACGCAAACTATGCAACGCCCTTTTTACGCACTTCTTCTCCTTGCTTCTGCTTTTGCTTTTACCAGTTGTCAAAAGACAAACGTTATTGCTAATGAACAAAACATCGAAGGCACGTGGGCCGTTACCGGCATTCGGTCGGACAGAGCGTATGATTTTAACGGCGACGGTTATTCGGAAACAGACATCTACGGTTCGTACAACTCTTGTCAGCGAGACATTGTTGTGGTTTTTCAACCGAACGGTTACGGGCAAATGCGGCAAGGTTGTAACGCAGGCTGGCAAAATACAAGCTGGCAGCTAACAAACGGCAACCGCAACCTGGACATTGCCTTGCCGAACGACGATTTGAACCTTTCGCTTCAGCAATTGGATAACTACACCATTCGCGGCGTCGATCAAGTGCAGATCAACGGCAATTATTTCAACATCACGTACACGCTTCAGCGGCAATAAAATCTTGCGGGGTTTGAAGTTTGAGGTTAGCGTAATAAGAGCCGGTGTAGGTCATTATTTATTTTCGAAAAAAGGACGAAAGAAACGCTATATAAAACAAAACATCGACCATCAAACTTTGATTCCGTTCATTCAAACTTTTTCAATTTGTAATTGGTGAACTCGTAACTCGCCGTGGTGACGGGCCCTTTCTTCAAACGATGCCAGCAACCAAGCAATGGTTCATCCACGTTGCGCAATACGTAAATGCTTTGTGCCGGCGTATAGCCTTCTACCAGCTTGTATAATTTTTCTCCTGATGCCGTTGTTGCTTCGTCGGTAATGATAAAGCAATGACCGGGGCTGCCGGCTTTTATTACAACGGTGCCGATGGCAAAATCATCTGCGTCTTTTAATTCGTTCGATAACGAGATGGTACTGGCGTACGTATAAACAATGTCGAGATACTTGCGCAGCGAAGAGTGATCTTTTGCTTTGGGTGATACAGAAACAAACCGAACGCCATTGCCCCTTGCTACTGGAATATTTCCTTTGCAATAAGCGTTGAAACTGTAGGCTTCACCGCTGACAAAATGGAAAGAGATTTCATCAAGCCGTTTTCTTACAAACAAATACTCGGCGCGAAGCCGCATGAGGGCATCGGCGCATTGCTGCAGGTCTTGCGTGCCCACGTCGTAATTGATCACGGCAAAATGTTTTTCCTGGTTTGCAACGGGCTTGCCTTTAAAATCAAGTACCGGTGCATTTTTCTCCGGCAAGTGTTGAAGAAAATATTCCCAACTGCTGCTGTCTTTTATCTCTCTTGATACGATTGTAGAAAGACGCATTGAATCTTTTGCACTTTCTTTCCTGGCGAATGAAGCATTGTCCGTGCACGAAAAACAGGACAGTGTAAGAAGAAGCAAGGCAGTGCGTTTCATTACAGCGGTTTGTAAGAAGATGCAAACGCCGTATGTTTCCATAACCGGCAATCGGCAAACGGGAATCAGCCACAAAGCACTTTAACAAACACAGCCTATCGTTTGATAGGCTGTGTTTGTTTCTTCCGTTGCCGGTTGCCGTCTCAAGTAGGCACGTTGCTCAACCGCATAACGGGTTCTTTCGGTTGCGAGGCCGTTTCGGTTGTGAGGTTCACGTCTACGCGAATGCCTTTCAGTCCGCTGATGCCTTGCGTGTCTTCCAAATCAAGGTGCTCGATGTTCTCGCCCAACAAGCCTTCGTTCTGCAAAAACTCAATGTACTCGGTGTACTCCAAAAGTTCTTTGTGCTGCGAGTAAACGATGGCGATTTTGCCGGGTTGCGTGAGGCGTTCTTCCGAGTCGCGCAGGTGCACTTTGTCAATGCGCTTTTTGATGATCTCGTAGCGAATGTTGTAGGCGCCGTCCACGTCAAACTTGCGCTCTTTCCTTCGAAATGAAATGGAAAGCGGAATGGCGTGCGCCAAAATCAATTGCGTGGTTTGCAAAGGAAGCGGCAAGCGTTTTTCCAGCGAAGCCGTGAGCCTTGCAGCCTTGGCTAAAAAGCTCAGTTGCCACAGCTTCAGGTTGCGCACGTACATTTCGTTAAACGACTTGTGCGGCGAAAGCGATTGACCAATGTAAATGTTGAACTCCACACCGTCGGTGATGTAGCGTTCAAAATAATGCGGATAAATTTCCTGCACAGCCTTTTGCTCCACATCGGTAAAGCGGTCCAGCACGTCGTTGATGCGGGTGATGCTGTCCTCGTAATCCTTGCGGTGGTGGTAGATCACCTTTCGTTGCGAATCCAGCGCGGCAAAATAACTGCCGATTACCTTTTTCATTTCGGGCCGAAGGCGCAAGAGGTTGTTGAAAACCGAATTGAGATGCTCTTGCAGAAAATCATAAATCTGCATTTCATCGTCCGAAAGCAAGGTATCCGATGCAGCGGCAATGTATTTTTCAATGCGGTATTGCGTTTCTTTCAGCAGCGGAAAATCAATCACCTTGCTGGCCTTTGCCAACACGTTGCTGGCCATGTTCAGTTGCTCCAGTAAATCAAGCTGAATGGCGTTGGTCCGCTCCAGCGAAGAGTTGCGCACATCAATGGCGCCGTACAATGGATAAACGTCGTCAAAGGAAATGGGCGGCATTTTGGAAACGCCGGCCGATTGGCTTTGCTGAAGAAAGTGGAAGGCGGCTTCGGTAAACTTCCACTCCACGGCCGGTTGAATAGCGGTGAAATGGTCTTTGATGGTTTTGTCTATCTGCGCTTCTAAACTTTCAGCCGTCTTCTTCAGCGCCAGTTCAAAAAGATCAATGGCTGGCGCCATTTGCGCCAGGTGCACGTGTTGCAGCCGCCCGGCCTCTTCGCTCATGATCTCCAAAAGACCAATCAATTCGCCGTCGTCGTATTTAAGCGGACAAAGAATAAGGCTTTTGGCGCCGGTGTGCCGGTAATAGGCAAGCAGTTCGCCGTAAGCGCCGCTTCGTTCGAGGTTTTGATAAAGCACCGGTTCATTCACATCCCGGAAAATGTCCTGGCACAAGCGGCTCACGGCATCTTTGTGCGCAATCACATCCCTGTTTTTAAACAACAGGCTGTTGCGGTAATGCGTTTCGGTGTAGAGATAGTAATCGTTCTTTTTGAAAAACGGCGTGATGCCGATTTTTACGTTGCGCAAGCCAATGAGACTTTGCATGTGCTGTTGCAGTTCGTCAAAGACTTCGGCTTCGGTAAAGGCGTTGATGTTGAGCAGGGCCGTTTTAATTTCCACCGCGGTTTGTTCGGCCGTCACGTCGGCCACGTTAATAACAATCAGCCCTTCGAAGCGAAATTTATCAAGCGGAAGAACTTCGCGCAATTCGTCCGTATCGGGTACGTGACCGGCCGAGACGGTAGGCGCTAATTCCGGTTTTTCGCCCACGCATTTTACGTCCACAAACTCCGCGTTCAATTTCAGTTCGTAATATTTTGTCAGCTCGGTGTCTTCCTGTGTAAACGGGTGAACTGACGTGGTGGTGATGGGAATAGGCAAGCCGTAAATGCGTTTCAGAATCACATCGTAAGCAAGCGCCAGGCTGGCGCGGCTGATGCCCACGGTTGTTTTGCGGTCAGGTACATTGATGGCCGTTCCTTTTTTCAAAAATATTTTCTTGAAGTCGGGCGATGCATAAAACGTTTCGGAACTAAAAGGATAGGTAATGGCGTAAAGGCCCTGGTTGGACGAAGTAGAGGGCGGAAAGATAGAAGCCAACAAAGCTTCTACCAACGCGGTATGTTGCAACAGGGTTTCGCCTTTTACGGGTTGCAGCAATTCGGGCACGGCTTCTACTTCCTGCAAAATGCCTTCGTACAGTTTTCGGGCGCCGGGTTTCTCCTCGTCAATCATTCGTTTTAATACACTAACCAGCGGCCGCAGCGAAAGAACGCTGTTTAAATCAGCAAAAGTTGGTAAAACAGATGTCATGTATGTTTAGTCGTTTGACCCTTTTAAAGAGCAAGCCCTACGCCAAATTTAAAAAGAAGATATCGGGATATTGAGATATTAAGATATTCTATACGGTTTGCAACAAAATTCAATATCACTTCTCTTTGGCCACAACGGTTTGATAGTATTTACACACGGCACGCAAACCACACTCATTGCACTTGGGATTGCGGGCAACGCACACATAACGGCCGTGCAAAATGAGCCAGTGATGAAAAATGTAAACAAGGTCTTTGGGAATGTATTTTACCAGTTGCAGTTCGGTTTGCAAAGGATTTTTCGCACCCACGGTTAAGCCGATGCGGGCTGAGACGCGAAAGACGTGTGTGTCCACGGCCATATTGGGCTGCTTATCAACAACTGAGGTAATGACGTTGGCCGTTTTGCGCCCCACACCGGGCAACTGCACCAGTTCTTCTACGGTCATGGGAATTTCGCCGCCAAATTTCTCTTTCACCATTGCCGCCATCCCCAGCAAGTGACGGGTTTTGTTGCCGGGAAAAGAAATGCTTTTGATTAATTCAAACAGGTCGTCGTATTGTGCTTTAGCCAGCGAAGAAATGTCAGGGTATTTTTTGAACAACGCCGGCGTGGTCATGTTCACACGTTTATCGGTGCACTGCGCCGATAAAATAACCGCCACCAAAAGTTCGTACGTATTGCCGAAGGTGAGTTCCGTTTCGGCTTCGGGCATTGCTTTTTGAAAGTAGTCAATGCAGGCGGCAAATCGTTCTTTGCGGGTCATCGAAGCGAATGTAAGCCGGAACCAAATGTCTGAACCTTGATTTGGGGAGATTTTGAGGATTGACACGAAATAGAAACATCTTTATAAAGCAAGCGCCATTCGTTGCTGAACGACTCTTTTCTTTCCTATAAAAAATCTATTTAATCCACCCAAATCGTGGTTCAGACAATTGCTGCGTAGCGAACAAGGCGCACAAGCGTGCGACGCAAGTAAAGCTCAATGGATAGATGAACTTCTGGTGCAAAATATTCAACAGAGCAATCTTAGAAAACTGACCTGCTTATGATTTTGACGCGGCTTTTACCGCAGTGGCTTCCTGTGCGTAACGCATCACGTTCAGCACGGCTTCTGTGCGGGGCGAAACGGCGATGTTGTTCAGCCGTTCCATAGCGGTTTTCATCACGGCCAGTTTTTCGCGAAGCGCCCAATTGCTTTTGAGTTCTTCTTCAAGAGCAAGGCTTTGTGCGGCGGAAGATTCTTTGTATAAATACAGAAGCAGCTCTTCGGGAGTATAATTGTGCATACGTCCAGATAAATCGTTCAAAAATGGTTTGCCGGTTGGCTTGTACGGATTTATAAACGAAGAGGCTTTGTCCTTATTGTGCCGGTGCTGTATTTATTCTTTCGCGGCTGACTTTTGAATGAGGAAAAGGTCTTCGTTGTCGCGTTTCATGAGGTATTTTTCCCGCACAAATTTTTCCACCGCGTCGGCATTGGAGCGCATGTCCCGCGAAAACTTTTTACCCTCGCTGATTTTTTGGGCAAAGTAATCTTTGCTCTGTTCAATTTCGGCCAGTTCTTTTTTGCGTGCCATTTGCGTGAAGAAATCGTTGCGGTCGAAGAAGAGCATCCACAAGACAAAAAGCGAAGTGGCTAAAAAATATTTGTTGTAGATGAACGGCGGTATGCGGCGAACGAACTTCATGGTGTTTGCGAAAATTGGCAATTTACGTTTACAAACCGCACGGGGCTTGCGTTTGCCGAAGGTAAAAAAGAAAGCTTGCCCGCCTAATTTTTTTCGGCGGCTTGGCTGCCTTCAATTAACCGGAACAATTTTTCTTTTGTTTGCGGCCATTCGTCATCAATAATGCTGAACACAACGGTGTCACGCACCGTACCATCAGCATGAAGACCGTGCTTGCGCAGCACCGCTTCTTTTACGCCGCCAATTTTTGCCACGGCTTTTTGCGAACGAACGTTTTGGTGCGCCACTTCAAATTCCACGCGTTGAAAACGCAGTTCTTCAAAGGCATATTGCAGCAGCAGCAGTTTGCATTCTTTGTTGTGCACCTTGCCCCAATAAGCCGGCGTGTACCAGGTATAGCCAATACTCAAACGTTTTTGCGAAGGCTCGATTTTATAGTACCGCGTCATGCCCAGCACCGCAGCCGTTTTTGCATCCCGCATGACAAAACTGATTTGCATACCGGTGTTTCGCGGATCAAAGGCCGTTGCGATATACTTATCAAATTGGGCATCAAAAGTTTCGTTGACGAGAAGGGTTTTTGTAAAGTCCCAGATGCGTTCGTCGCGGGCAAGTTTGCGCAACGAGAGAACATCCTCTTGCTTGAGCAGTTCAAGATAAATGTATTGACCGCGAAGTTTTGAGACGTTGATTTGCATGGAAGAGAGATGACGGATGATGGATGACGGATGACGGTCTTATTTGAGGTATAAAGTTGATGAAAGAAGAAGACTGAAATAAAAAATATTGGCCGTTGGCCGATGTTCGTTGGCCGACGAAGAATCGATCAACAATCAACGACCAACGGCCAACGAATCTGGTTCTTACTTCCCAAATTTCAATTTGCTTCCGGGATAATAAGCCGAAGCACCCAGTAATTCTTCAATGCGAATAAGCTGGTTGTATTTCGCCATTCTATCGGTACGCGAAGCCGAACCGGTTTTGATCTGTCCGCAGTTCAGTGCTACGGCCAAATCGGCAATGGTCGTGTCTTCGGTTTCGCCGCTGCGGTGGCTCATGATGGTGTTGTAGCCAGCGTGCTGCGCCATGCTTACGGCATCAATGGTTTCGGTCACGGTGCCAATCTGGTTTACTTTCACCAGCAAGCCGTTGGCAATATCTTTTTCAATGCCTTGACTCAGACGAGTAACATTTGTTACAAATAAATCATCGCCCACCAATTGCACTTTTTTTCCGAGGGTTTCTGTAAGCGCTTTCCAGCCTTCCCAATCGTCTTCGGCCATGCCGTCTTCAATGGAAACAATCGGGTATTGATTCGCCCAGCTCTCCCAAAACTTCACGAGCTCATCAGAGCTTAAGCTCTTGCCACTGCTTTTGTGAAAAATGTATTTGCCGTCTTTGTACAATTCGCTGTTGGCCGCGTCCATGGCGATAAAAATTTCCGAACCGGCTTTGTAGCCCGCGGCGTTGATGGCTTCCATCACCGTGTCGATGGCTTCCTCATTGGAACCAATGTTGGGTGCAAAACCGCCTTCATCGCCTACGTTTGTGGAGTAGCCTTTTTTCTTCAGCACCGTTTTTAATGCGTGAAAAATCTCCACGCCCCAGCGCAGTCCTTCGCTAAATGAAGAGGCGCCAACGGGCATCACCATAAATTCCTGGAAATCTATTTTATTATCAGCGTGTGCGCCACCATTCAAGATATTCATCATCGGCACGGGCAAAGTCTTCGCGTTTGTTCCGCCGATGTAGCGAAACAGCGGGAGCGTCGCTTCTTCGGCTGCGGCTTTCGCACAAGCCATGCTAACAGCCAGCAAAGCGTTTGCACCCAGCTTGCCTTTGTTTTCGGTGCCGTCCAACTGAATCATTAATTGGTCAATGCCGGTTTGGTCGGCCACATCGTAGCCTTCCAGTTCGGGAGCAATAACGTCCATTACGTTTTTCACGGCTTGTGTTACGCCTTTGCCCACGTAGGTTTTTTTATCGTTGTCGCGCAGTTCAACGGCTTCGTGTATGCCGGTGCTGGCGCCGCTTGGTACGGCGGCACGACCCATGGCGCCGTCATCGGTAATGACGTCAACTTCTACCGTCGGATTTCCACGGCTGTCTAAAATCTGGCGGGCAAAAATTTCGGCTATGTAACTCATGATTTGTTGTTTATTTTTTTTGATTCGATAAATTTTCGTCTTTCCTATTTGTTGTTCGTTAAGGTGCGGAAAATTTCTTCGAGGCTTTTGTTTTCGCTTTGCAAAGAAACAATATTTAAGTTTTGTTCGAGTGCCAATTGCAACAGCGCTTTGCGAACGCTTTCGGGGTTTTCGGTTTCAATTGTCCAACTGAATGCGTCCACTTTGCTTACCGTTTTGGCATCGGGTAGTCGTTTGAGCCATTCGGCTTCCAATGCCTCTTTAAAACTTACACGAACAATGGTTGACGATGACGTTTTTTGCAAAGTGCTCAACTTGTCATCGGCTACAATCTTTCCTTTGTTGATGATGATGACGCGGTCGCAGATGGCTTCTACTTCCTGCAAAATGTGCGAAGAAAAAAGCACCAGTTTATCCTTGCCTTGTTCTTTGATGACGTTGCGGATTTCAACAATCTGGTTGGGGTCAAGTCCGCTGGTGGGTTCGTCTAAAATCAATACTTCGGGATTGTGAAGGAGAGCGGCAGCAAGACCTACGCGTTGCTTGTATCCTTTTGAAAGCTGTCCGATTTTTTTTGCTTTTTCTTTCGTCAGACCAACTTGCTCTATCACATTGCCAATTGCCGACTGCTTGTTGCTGATGGAATGCACATCGGCCACAAAATCCAAATACTCTTTTACGTACATGTCGTAATAAAGTGCGTTGCTTTCGGGAAGGTAGCCTACTTTCTTTTTTGAAGCCAAGGGGTCTTTGGTTACGTCAATATCACTAACGGTTATCTCGCCGGCATCGGGTTGCAGGTAACCCGTTATCATTTTCATCGTTGTGCTTTTGCCGGCGCCGTTTGGACCAAGAAAACCAACAATCTCACCTTTGTTCACCGAGAAGGAAATGTTGTCAACCGCACGTTGCTCGCCGTAAATCTTTGTAAGATTTTTTACCGTTATGGACATGCGCCAAAGGTAATGGGAGGACAGCAAGATGTGCGGACAGGAAATGAAAAGAACGTTACGGTTCTTGCTTGCTGGATTAAGTCTTTATCTCGCCGTCGTACTCGCCTTTCACCGCATACCAGCCAAAGACGATAAGCCCAAGGGAAATGGGCGTGAAAACGGTGATAATGATGATCCAGGGAATAGGTTTGCCAATGTCGCCTTTGGCCGCATTAATGTTGGTAGCCGCGCTGTAAATCAACAAAGCAATGGCCGCAATGCCAACAACTATCCAGAGAACTCCAAGGTATCGTTTCAGTCCGTTCATAGTAAAGGGTTAATCAATAACGTCTTTGTTGATTTTGTTAGAGAGATACAAGCTGCCGATGACAAAACTTAAAGCAGCCACGCCAATCGGGTACCAAAGTCCTGACAGTGGGTTGCTGCCTTTCAACGTCGTAATCAACGTAGCGATGAATGGCACCAAACCCCCAAACACGCCGTTGCCAATGTGGTAAGGCAATGACATGGATGTGTACCGAATCTTTGTTGGAAACAATTCCACCAGAAACGCCGCAATCGGTCCATAAACCATCGTGACAAACAACACCATTGCCGCAACGAGTAAAATCATTTGCCATTTGATGCCCTGACCAAGCGTTAATTCTTTCACCGTTGTTTTTTCGCCTTTTATCAACGATTGTTTTGTGGTTGTTTTTAGTGTGCTCCCATCGGTGTACGTGGTGGTATCGCTTGCGTGCTGAATAAAGGCACCGAAATCACCTTCCATTTTAAAGCCCCTGTTGGTAGTTGCTATTTCTTTTTTTGAAGGGTCAGACAAATTGTACAACTGCTGAAAGATGGGACGGTAAAGCAACACGCCGAGAAGCATTCCAACCATCATGATATTCTTTCGTCCCCACTTGTCCGACAAACTGCCGAAGATGACAAAGAAAGGTGTAGCAATAACAAGCGCCACCAGGATGATGGTGTTGGCTTGCTCGTACTCGATGTTGCACTTAGTAAGTAAAAACGTTTGCGCATAAAATTGCCCGGTGTACCAGATAACGCCTTGCCCCATTGTAGCGCCAAAAAGTGCCAGCAAAACCATTTTGAAATTCGTCTTGTGGCCAAAACTTTCTTTGAGTGGATTAACTGATGTTTTGCCTTCGCTTTTCAGCTTCGCAAACAAGGGCGATTCGGCCATGCGCAGGCGAATAAAAATGGAAACGCCAACCAAAACAATGGACAATAAGAAAGGATAGCGCCAACCATTGCCACTTGTAAATTCCTGCACGCCTACAAGACGGCGGATGGATAGAATAACGCCAAGCGAAAGAAACAAGCCAAGGGTTGCGGTGGTTTGTATCCAGCTTGTATAGAAGCCGCGTTTGTTGGCAGGAGAATGCTCCGCAACGTACGTAGCTGCGCCGCCATATTCACCACCCAGCGCAAGACCTTGCAACAAGCGCAGTAATAAAACAAGCAAAGGGGCAGCCGCGCCAATGGTTGCGTAGGAAGGAATGCAGCCAATTAAAAACGTGGACATTCCCATTAAAACAAGCGTGAGCAAAAACGTGTATTTCCGCCCAATCAAATCGCCGAGCCTTCCAAATACCAGGGCGCCGAAAGGCCGCACAATAAAGCCTGCGGCGAATGTTGCCAGTGTTGACAATAAAGCGGCTGTTGGGTTCTCGGACGGAAAAAATTTAGCGGCGATGATAGTGGATAAAGAGCCGAAGATGTAGAAGTCATACCATTCGATGAGCGTGCCTACCGATGATGCGGTAATCACTTTCCAAATGCCTTTTGGTGCTGCCATGCAAGTATCGTTGGTGGTTTGGTTTTAAAAATAAGGCACAAAACCAAACCACCGGGAAAATCTTGCGCAAACGATGTCGGCGTTTAATTCATCATCGGCAATTGAATGATCAGTTTTCTGCGGGCAAAGCGGAATTATCTACCGGCTCTTTTTCTTTTTTAAATTCAAGGCCGCCAAACTTCCAGGTAAAGTTGATGCCGAAGGAACGAACGGGAACCAGCCTTGTGCTGTTGATGGTAAAGCCCGGGCCAAAGAGTTCTGTTTTTTGCGTGAGGTAATTGGCAAAAGGATTTGTGGTGGTAAACGCAAGGCTTCCTTTCTTGTTCCAGAATTGTTTGCGCACCGCAAAACTGTAGGTGATAAACGAGGGATAAGTTCCCTGTGCTTCGTGCCGCACCGAATTAAAGTTGCCGAAGAATTCTGCAACAAGTGTGGACGAAAACTGGTAGGTCGCGTTGGTATTAAAACGGTAATTGAAATTGGTGGAATTGTAGCCGGGATTTTGTTCGTTGATGGTGTGGCGGTGAAAGAACATCAGGTTCGTTCGAAAACTCAATTTATCGTTCGGGTGAAGATCGCTGAACAACATCAGGCCCGTGTTTTTTTCCTGCCCGATGTTCTCCCTTGTGGTCACGGCCACGTTTGTGTAAACCGAATCGCCCACTTTGAACTCGGAGTAATAACGAACGAAGGGCTGAATGTCTCTTTCGTTCATGCGGTAAAAAAGTGTGGCCGAAACCGAACCCGCTTTGCCCAACTCTCGGTTGTAACCAAGTTCAATGCGGTGGCTGATTTCGGGCAGCAAATACGGGTTGCCCGACGAAAGATTTTTCGGATCGCCGGTGTTGATGAAAGGATTCAGCTCGCCGTAATCAGGGCGGTTGATGCGTTTGGCATAACTCAGTTTCAGCAAGCCGTCTTCGCCCAGTTTTCGGGAAAGAAAAACCGAAGGAACAAAGTTTTCGTAGCCCGGTGTAGCCGTATGCTGCTGTGCGTTGGAGTAAAACGAAGCTATTTCCGTGCGTTCGTATCGTCCGCCGATTTTTGCGTTAAAAGCTTCGCCCATCGGAAAACTTAATTCTGCATAACCGGCATATACTTTTTGATCGTAGGTCAGGTTGTTTGACAAAAAGCGATCAGGCAAATACGTTTGCGTGGAAGGCTGAAAACTGTAAACTGTAGCGTCGCTCAAAATGTCCGTTGTGGTGTACTTTGTTCCCACGCCAAGGTTCACGTCTTTCCGGAGCGGCTGCGTATAATCAATCTTGAATTCCGTTTCATTTTCCTTTCCCGGATTGGAGCTGTTGTTGCCGTAAAAGCGGCTGAGCGAAGGCAACGAAACCTGGTAATTATCCGCCGTTGTATGCCCCTTGCCAAAACTGCTGTTGATGGCAACTTCCAATTCCTGGTCTTCTTTATTGAAGGTGCGTTTATAATTAAGACTTGCATCGGTTGAGTGCAGCCAAAAGTTGCTGGCCGTAAAGCTTTGCGAAGAAACATCACTAAGCATCGTGCCGCTTGTTTGGCTGCGCAACTGTTGTTGTTGGTTAATGAAGCCGTGACCGTCGTTGCCAAAGCGATTGTAAACAAAGGAGCCGGTGAAATTATTTTTTTTATCGGGCGACCAATCGAAGCCGGCGCCGGTTTGAAAACCGTAACGGTTAAAATGACTCGTTCCATCCTGGTGCAGAAGACCCGTGGTTTTTGCGGCCGTGTCCAGGCTGGTGCGGTCGGTTGTAACCGGCGCATCCAAGGCCGGGCGGTAGTTGCCGCTTACAAAAGCGTTCACACCAAAAGTCCCTTTGCGTGCATTGAAGTTGAACGATCCGTTGTCGGCTCTTGTGCCTGCCGCCAAGGAAAAATTGCCGTTGATGCCTTGTGCGTTGCTTTGTTTCAGCACAATGTTGATGATGCCGCCGAGGCCTTGCGCATCATACTTTGCGCCTGGATTGGTCACGACCTCAACACTTTTAATTTGACTGGCCGGGATGGATTGCAGCACATCGGCCACGCTATTTCCAAAAGCCGTTGAGGGTTTGCCGTTGATTAAAAAGCGAATGCTCGAACTGCCCGCTAATTCCACGTTGCCATTCACGTCAACAGAAACCTGCGGAACTTTCTTTAGCACATCGGTGGCCGCGCCGCTTTGCGAGGTGATGTCGCGTTCGGCGTTGTAAACAAGTTTGTCAATTTTATTGGTAACAAGCTTTCCGCTTGCGGTAATGGTGATGGATTGCAGGGCACTTTGTTTGGCCGCGAGATAAACCGTTTTTAATTCGACGGCATTTTTGTTCTCGTCCACCACGACGTTGTTGATTCTTGCCGCCGTATAGCCAATGAACTCAACCAAAACCGTGTAGGTCCCGCTTTTAATTCCGTCAAGCGAAAACCGGCCGCTATTGTCGGTTACACCACCGTTAAGGGGTTTTGTATTGCTTCCTTCTTGTAGCGAAACCGAGGCGTACTCCAACGGACTGCCCGAAAGCGAATCCAATACTTTTCCGGAAAGTTTTCCGCGGCCCGTTTGCTGTGCGCCTGCGGATAAAACAAAAAGAACCAAAGCCACTACAAAAAATCGTCTCGTGTTTTTCATAAAGGCGGCAAAACTATATTTCAATTCTGAAGACAATTGGAATTGCGGTACAAACTTTCTTTAAGATTGTTGGCCTACTGTGTTTCGTTTACAGTCTTCTTCAATATTTCGCCAACTTTATTTGCAAACTTTGTTGCTATGTGGTGGATATATGCTTTGCTCTCGGCTTTCTTCGCGGCGCTTACGGCCATCTTTGCCAAAGTAGGAATAAAAGGCGTGGACAGTGACCTTGCAACCGCTATTCGCACCGTGGTTATTCTCGTCGTTGCCTGGGCCATTGCTTTCTTTCGTGGCGGCACGGCCACAATCGGTACGCTTACCAAACACAACCTGCTCTTTCTTTGTCTTTCCGGCTTGGCCACGGGCTTGTCGTGGGTGTTTTATTTTAAAGCATTGCAATTGGGAAAAGTATCGCAGGTAGCGCCGGTTGATAAATTAAGCGTGGCCCTCGCTATTTTGTTATCGGTGTTGTTCCTGGGCGAAGTGCTTACCTGGAAAACCGCTGCCGGCGCGGGTTTGATCATTGCGGGCACGCTGGTTTTAATTCTGTAAAAATGAAAATACTGGTGGTCGAAGACGAAAAGGAATTGTCACAAAGCATTTGCGATTATCTCTCCGGCGAGCAGTTCATGTGCGAACAGGCTTTTGATTACCGCACGGCATTGGAGAAAATTTCCTTGTATGATTATGCCTGCGTTATTCTCGACATTACCTTGCCCGGCGGTAGCGGATTGGATCTTTTAAAAGATTTGAAAAAAGACGACAAGATTGACGGCGTCATTATCGTTTCGGCAAAGAACGCCGTCGATGATAAGGTGAATGGACTGAAAGCAGGCGCCGATGATTATTTAACCAAGCCTTTTCACCTGATGGAACTCGGCGCAAGAGTGGATGCCATCATTCGGCGCAAAGCCTTTGACGGCAAAAATATCCTTCGCTTTGATGCGCTTCAATTGGACCTTAATCAAAAAGAACTGACGGTGAAAGACAAAAAGATTGAACTCACAAAAAAAGAATACGAATTGCTGCTTTATTTCATCAGCAACAAGAACAAGGTAATTGCAAAGAACGCGATCGCCATTCATCTCTGGGGCGACAACTTCGACATTGCCGATAACTATGATTTCATTTACACGCACATCAAAAACCTGCGCAAAAAATTATTGCAAGGCGGAGCGGCTGATTACATCAAATCGGTGTACGGCATGGGCTACAAATTCAGCTTGCCTGCATGAAGCTTTTTACACGATACAACCGCATCAACCTCGTAGCCAACATTGCCGTTTTTCTGGTGGCCAGCGTTGCTTTTTATTTTTCCATCCGTTACGTGTTGGTTCATCAAATAGACGAAGACCTCCAAATTGAAGAAGACGAAATCACGGCTTTTGTTCACGAACACAATCGCCTGCCCGAAAGCTTTTCGGTCTCGGACCAGGTGATTTATTTTATACCCGTTTCGCAACCGGTTCAACGCAGGTTTTCAACGGTTACAATGACCGACAAAGAAGACCGTAAAAAAGAAGATTACCGCCGTTTGGTTTTCGGCATCAGCACAACCGGACAAAACCATCAGGCTGTTGTATCAAAATCGCTGGAAGGCACACGCGGTTTGCTGCGCTCCATTTTGCGGGTATCCATCGTTACCATTTTGGTCATTCTTCTTGTCGCCGCCGTTCTCAACCGGGTGTTGTTAAAACGACTCTGGCAACCCTTTTACGCTTCACTGAAAGCGGTGCAAAATTTTCGTCCCAGCAAAAACCATTCGCTCCTGTTTCCTTCTACCAACATTGATGAATTCAACGCCATGAACGAAACACTTGAGGCCATTACCAAACGCTCGAGGCTTGAATATCTCTCGCTAAAAACGTTCAGTGAAAACGCTTCGCACGAAATTCAAACGCCCATCGCCATCGTTCGTTCCAAACTGGATTTGCTGATACAAGACGAAGCCCTTACCGAGAGCCAAAGCAAAACGCTGCAAAGCGCTTACAATGCGGTAGAAAAATTGAGCCGGTTAAACGGTTCGCTTCTTCTCTTAGCCAAAATTGAGAACCGGCAATTTGAAGACGTACAGCGCATCAACCTGAAAGAAAAGTTGCAGGAAAAGTTGGAAGACTTTCAGGAATTGTGGCAGGACAAAAACATCGCCGTGCAAACAGATTTGCAGACGGCGGTTGTGAACATGAACACCGAATTGGCCGACATTCTGCTCAACAATTTGTTGAGCAATGCCGTCAATCACAATTACAGCGGCGGACGCATTTGGATTGCTTTATCGAACGATTATTTGCGCATCGGCAACACAAGCACCGAAGCGAAACTGGACGAGGAGAAATTGTTTCAACGCTTTTACAAACCATCGGCTGGAAGCACCAACAACGGACTTGGGCTTTCTTTGATTCAACAGATTGCGGAGGCCTCCGGTTTTCGCGTGCAATACCGCTTTCAAAACGAACAACACGAGTTTGAAATTCGTTTTCACCCCGCAACAAAATGATGCCCTCTTGCTCAAAAAGAATTTGATTGCCGGCACACATCAGGCGTACGAAACCTTTTTGTTATTGGTGCTTCGCTGCGAAAAATACATGAGCACGGCCATCAGCACAGCGGTTACCAAAGCCGCAAGGCCGCGGCTAAAATTCAGTCCGCCTTTTTCAATTGGTTTCGTAAGAAAATCACCGAACGTAGCGCCAAAAGGCCGTGTGAATATAAACGCGATCCAAAAGAGCAAAATCTCGTTCAGCTTGGTGAAGTAATGCAGCAGTACAACCAGTACAATGATGCCCGCTGTAATGGCTGCGCCGGTCAGATAACTTAGCCCGAGATTATCGCTTAAAAAATCGCCGAAGGCCGTGCCCAAGCTATTGGAAACAAGAATGGCCGCCCAATAATAAAGTTCTACACGGCGCTGCGTGATGGGATAAACTTTGATCTGTCCTTCCCTGCGGTTCCAGAGAAAAAGCACCAGTAATAAAACAGAAAAGAGAATGGCGGACCCGAGGGCATAGCCCAAGCCAAGTGTGCGGTCCATGAGGTCGGAAATTTCGGTGCCTACCGTGGTGGTGCCGATGATCACAAGCCAGTAAACGGGGGCTATGTATATCTTTTGGCGAAGTTGTAGAAAGAGAACGATCAAAAAGAAAAGCAAGGTAATGGCAAGGCCAACAACGTAGCCAAGGTTCAACGTCATGGAAAAGAAATCACCAAGGACTTCGCCAAGCGTTGTGGCAAAAATTTTCAACACCCAAAAGATCAAGGTAATCTTTGCAACTTTGTTTAAGGCGTTGCTTTCTGTTTTCGTGCGGTTTGTCTCCATCGGATAAAATTGAAGTGAAAAAAAGTTCGTGATAGCTTCATCAACAACAATGCCCGGTCACTACATGCAATGACAAAGAACGCAAAAGAAAAGTCAGATGAGTAAATTACAACGCGACAAACCAAGCTTTCATACAAGCAAAACTTCGGGGCTAAATCTGAAGAAATTCTGAAGAAAATAAATTCGTTTTCGTTAACGGGAAAGGCTAAGTTAGTGCTCGCTTTTCATCGTCACCTCAATCATCTTCCATGAAAAAAATCATTCTGTTTTTTGGTACCGCCATCTGCTTGCAGGCCAACGCACAAACTGGTTACAAAGTTGTAAAGACCTTTCACATTCAAAGCCCCGGCGGCTGGGATTACATTTCGGTAAACAACGGAAAGGTTTACGCTTCGCACGGCACACAGGTAAATATTTTGGATGAAGCAACAGGTGATTCAGCGGGGTTTGTTCCCAACACTGCCGGCGTACACGGCATTGCGTTTGATAACGAATTGAACAGGGGCTATACCAGCAACGGGCGAAGCAACAACGTAACGGTGTTTGATTTAAAAACGTTACAACTCGTTACACAAATAGCCACCGGCGAAGGACCCGATGCCATCATGTTTGAACCGCATACGCAAACCGTCATTACCTGCAACGGCCGCGCCAAAAATCTTTCGGTAATTGATCCGAAAACAAATGCGGTGGTGGCAACGATTGATGTGGGCGGGAGACCTGAAGAAGCAGCATCCGATGGCAAAGGGAAACTCTTCGTAAACCTCGAAGACAAAAGCGAAATCGCCGTAGTGGATTTAAAAACGCATTCGGTTCTCAATCATTGGAAATTGACGCCCGGCGAAGGTCCAACGGGGCTTGCTTACGACGCAGCATCGAACCGCTTGTTTGCGGGCTGCGATAAATTGTTGGTGGTGATGAATGCCACTGACGGAGCCATTGTTGACAAAATAAAAATTGGCGACGGCTGCGACGGCGTAGCCTTTGACGCAAAACAAAAACTGATATTTACATCAAACGGTGAAGGCACGTTAAGTGTGATTAAAGAAGCCTCGGCAAACCAGTTTACGCTCTTGGGAAATTATCCAACAAAAAGAGGTGCAAGAACCATCGCCCTTGATCAAGCCAACGGAAATATTTTTCTGCCCACGGCTGATTTTGATACAGCGCAAACAAGCAACGGAAGGCCGCGAATGATTCCGGGAACGTTTCAAGTATTGGTTGTTCAGGCTTCTAAATAACCGACCCCGTGTTCGCATTTCACCGGTTAAATCAATTAGCCTAAAGCGCCGTAGGCACTGAATCTCGGTAGAAAACATGTCGCATTAATTCCGGCTCCTACGGAGCCGTTTTCATTGTGCGATTTTTTGCTACCAAGATTTAACACCTACGGCGTTGACTTAGTGCAAACACTTTCTTCACGAGCTTATTTTTACCTGTTCGCTTCAATCTTTCTTCTTCTGTAAATGATGCGCAGCATCGATGGCAACACAATGAGCAAAAGCGGAAGTGCTGTAAGGAAACCGCCAATGACCGATATGGCAAGCGGCTGGTGTAATTCCGCACCGGTTCCGATCCCCAATGCCAACGGCATCAACGCAATGATAGCGCCGAGAGCCGTCATCAGTTTTGGACGCAAGCGGGTAGAGATGGCAAAAACAACCGAATCATCAACGCTGCCGCTTTGTTGCAACGTATCCCTGAATTGCAAAAACGTAAAGATGGCATTCTCACCAATGATGCCCACGATCATAATTAAGCCAGTGTAACTGCCAACGTTTAACGGTGTGTTGGTTAAAAACAATGCAAGGTAACTTCCCGAAATGCCCAACACGGCAAGCAATAAAATCAATATTGCAACAAAGAAATCTTTGAACAAAAACAGGATTACGCCGAATACCAACAGGCTTGATGTAATCAAGATGAGCAACAACTCGTGAAAGGATTGTTGCTGCTGTGCGTAAGCGCCGCCGTACTCGATGTGATAGCCTTGCGGCAACACAACCCGCGTGGAAACGTTGCGTTGAATCTCTTTCATCGTACTGCCAAGATCACGGTTCTCCAAACGTCCTGTAACAACGCCCATCGCCTGCAGGTTTTCGCGTTGTATTTCTGCATCGCCCGGGTTGACTTCCACCGAAGCCAAAGAAGTTATTGGCATCAACCGTCCGGACGGCGTAAAAATTTGCAGGTGCTTTATCCCTTCCACGCTTTGTGCCGATGTGCCGGGATAAACGATGCGCACCGTGGAAAGTTGTTGCTTTTCCAAAATAGTTCCCACCTGCGTGCCCTGCAAGCCAAGCTGCACCTGCGTTTGCAGGGCCTGTGGCGTTAAGCCGTATTGTGCCAATGCCGCATAGTTGGGCAAAATGGTAACAGAAGGACCAGAGATAACGATACCGTTGAACATATCAGCCGTTCCTTCAACCTTTGAAACAATGTCGCTTACTTGTTGCGAATACGCTTGTAAGCGTGCAACGTTGTCGCCGTAAATTTTTATTTCGATGGGTTGCACCGATTCCATCAAATCGCCCAGCATGTCGTTGATCACCTGGCCAAAGTCAATGGTAAGCGCCGGTTGGCTACTGGAAATTTGTTTGCGCAGGTCGGCAATCACGTCTTCGGTGGAACGCTTGCGGTTCTTTTTTAGTTGAATCAGGTAATCGCCGCGATTGGGTTCGGTAATAAAAAAACCCATCTGCGTTCCGGTGCGACGCGAATAAGCCTGCACTTCGGGAACTTTGTTGATGATGGTTTCAACGTGATGTAAGATGCGGTCTGTTTCTTCAAGCGACGTGCCCGGCGGCGAATTGTAATCAAGCACAATGCTGCCTTCGTCCATCTCCGGCAAAAAACCCGTTTTCAACAACGGAAGCACAAGCCAAATGGAAACCGCCAACGCTGCTACAATTACAAAACTCACATACGGTTTGTGAATAAAGAAGGCAACCCATTTCTGCTTCTTCACCTCATGCGGTTTCTCTTCTTTTTTTGCTTTTGTTGAATCCGGCTTTTCTCTTGTCAGCAAAAGATAAATCACCGGCAGGCAAATCCACGTTACAAAAAACGAACAGATCAAGGTAATGATCATGGTGTTGGTCATTACCTTAAAATATTCTCCCGCCACACCGCTCATGATTTCAAACGGAATAAAAATAACAATGGTACTGAGCGAAGAGCCGATCATGGCCGGAAACAAATAATGAATGGCTTTTTGCACCACAACCGTTGACGGCTCATCGGGATGTTCTTCGTGCGAACGGTGAATTTGCTCTACCACCACGATGGCGTCGTCAATGATCAAACCAATGGCGGCAGCGATGGCGCCAAGCGTCATGATGTTGAGCGTATAGCCTACGGCATAAATTGCGATAAGCGTTAAACAAATTGTAACCGGAATGGTGATTAGAATGGTGGCACTGGCTTTTAACGAACGAAGAAAAATAATGGCAACAACAATGGCCAACACCAAACCAATCCACAAACTGTCCGTTACACTTCTAACGGAATCGTGCACAAAATCGGCTTGCACGTAATACGGCCTGATGCTAACGCCGCTTGGAAGAATGCGCTTCAGTTCTTCCAGCTTTTTTGTCACCGCCTCGGACAAGGAAATAAGATTAGCGTTCGGTTGCTTTACAATTGCCACCAGAATGCCCGCCCTTCCGTTGGCGTTGATTTTCGTGTATTCAACGCCTTCGTTGATTTTCGCATCGGCAATGTCTTTTAGCTGCACAATGCGCCGGCCGTCGTTTGAAACAACCAGGTTTTGCAAGTCTTCCAGTGAATGAACGGTGGCGTCGGTAACGGTTAAATACAATTGCCGGTAATCGGACAAATACCCATTGGCCTGGATGAAATTTGTTTGCGAGAGTGCGGTTGACAATTTATCCGGCGTGATGCCCAGCGTACTCATTTTCTGCGCATCCAGCGTGAGCCAGTATTCTTTTTGCTTGCCGCCAATGATGCGCACTTCGGCCACACCCGGCACTTGTGAAAGAAAGGGCTTGACGGTGTAAAGCGCCAACTGCTTCATGTCAACCGGCGTGCGGCTTTGGCTATTTGTCTCCAGCGTATAACCAATCACCGGAAGGATGGACGGATTCATTTTTTCCACCGTAATGTTTACGTCGGGCGGAAGGCTGTTGCGGATTTGCGCAATGCGGCTTTCAATGCGTTGCTGGCTCAGGTCAACGTTTGCGTCCCAGTTCATGAAGGCCGAAATTTCGCAGCTGCCGCGGCTTGTGGTGCTGCGCACGTCCGCTAAATCGGGCACTTGCTTGATTGCGTTTTCCAGCGGCTGCGTAACCGTAACCATCATCTTGTTCACGGGTTGCAAGCCCGCATCGGCAATGACTTTTATTTTAGGAAAAGTGATCTCGGGGAAAAGAGAAGTTTGCAATTTGGTGTACACGTACACGCCGCCCATGATGATGAGCGCAATGAGTACCGAGAGCGGATTTTTGTACGTGATAAAAAAGTTTCTCATTCCTCTCCTTTCATGATTTTTACCTTGGCCGTATCGGACAGGCCGTAATTGCCGGTAAGCAGAATTTTATCCGTTGCCGCAAACTGCGGACGAAGAATTTCCACGCGGTCTTTTGTCTCGAGGCCTTTCATGACGGGCACTTTCACGGCCGTTACCGAATCAATCATTTTCATCACCCAAAAATTTGCTTGCGATTCATCGGTGAGCACGGCACCTTTTGGAAGAGAACTTGCGTTGGACCGTTGTGATTTTACAATGCGCACTTTGGCAATGAGATTTTGCGGAATTGTTTTCGATGAAGCCACTCTTATCAACACGTTCTGCGTTTGCGAAACCGAATCAACGTTCGGAAGAATGTTGGCAACAACGCCGTTTACATGCGAACCGTCGGGCAAATCAATTTGCAGCGTTTTGCCAGGGTTCACATAAGGCCGCAATTCGTACGGGAGATTGAGAATAAAGCCGAAGCTTTTTGCATCGGCCAATACCGCGAGTTGTTCACCGTCCTGCACGTAATCGCCCACCTGGTGGTTGAGGCTTTGAATGTAACCGCTGGCCGCCGCATTGATGTTGATGATGCCTGAAAAATGAAACGAAGGATCGAGGTTGTTAATGGTGTTGCCCAATGCATGCGCTTCTTTTGTTTGCAGCGTGAAAGCGGTTTGACCTGCGTGCACCATCTGCCCAAGCTTTACGTTTACCGAACGCAAATAACCGTTAGCGGATGCTTTGATGAAATTGCTTTGTTGATAAGAAGACGTTGCGTTCAGTTCAACGGAATCGTTCAGCGAAGCCGTTTCAATGTTTGTTACCGTCACAGGCGTTCGCACTTCATCAGGCGCAACCGTTTCTTCCTCTGCGGCTTTCTCTTTGTGCTTGCAGGCAAAAGCAAACAGCAAAAGAAAAAAAGAAAAGACGTGCATTCTTTGCATGGTCACTCGTTTATTTGTTAACGGTTCCAATAATTTATTTCGTTCACGATGCGCAAACGGCTGATGTTGTTCAGCGTGGCTAAGTTTTGTGCGTTCAAATAATTGTTGATGGCGATGACGTAATCACGCATCGTGATGTCGCCGGTTTGCAAGAGCTTATTGTTAGCAACGATCAGCGTGTGGGAATACTCAATTTGCCTGGCTATTTTTTCCACCAGCAAATTGATGCCGTTGAGTTGCTGCCGCAGTTGCGCCACCTGTTGATGGTATTGGTTCAAAAAATATTGTTTGTTTGTCTGCCTTGTACGTTCGCGAATGTCCACCTGCGCCAGCTTTAATCCTTTTTGATGCCCGTCGTAAATGGGAATGACCAGGCTAAGGCCCGCACTAAAACCAAAGTTTTTGTACGGCGCTTCCTGCAGGCTGGAGTTGTAGCCGCCGTCCGCATAGGCGCCTACTCTTGGCTTGTATTGATAATTGATGATCTCTTTTTCAGCCGCGAGCCGAAGGCTGTCTGTCGTAAAGCGGCGAAGAATAACGGAGGCCGAAAGATCTGCCTGCAGCACTTCCTGCAAGTCGGGTTTTTGCAATTGTTGAACGGTCGTGTCAACAATTCCGGCGAGATAATTCAGCGTAAGATAATCGGCCGCGTATTGATTTTGCGCCTGCAAATACGCAAGCTCCTGCTGCTGCATTGTGACGTAAAAATTCAGGTAATCGGTTTGCTTGAATACGCTTTGCTCCGCCAGTTTTTTCAGCATCACTTCTTCGCCCTTCATTAAATCAAAAACTTCTTTGGTAAAGGCTGCTGCAAGGCCATCGCCGTAAGCGGTGATGTATTGATCGGTGATGGTGCGCACGAGGTCGCGTTGCGAAAGCTGAATGGTATCGAGCAAAGCCCTTCGCTGCAAATCGAGTGTGCGCAACTGCGCGGCAAGATTGTTGGCCGTGATGAAATTTCTATTGGCCTGAAAGATGGCCGAAACGTTGGCGTAATTAGTAATGGCTGGATCGTAACCCCAGCCTTTTATGTTTGGCGCAATGCTGTTGGTGCTCAAAAAATTTACCTGCGTTCTTAATGAGGAACGCAACAACTGGCTGTCGATGCGGCTGATTAAAATTTGGTTCTGGTAGTCTTTAAGAACGGGGCTGTTTTGCGCCGCCTGCTGCAGAAAAAAATCAAGGGTACGGATTTGCGCGGCGCACAGGAGTGTATTCAACAAGAGTACAACGCTAACGAGATATTTCATCCTGCCTTGTGGTTTTAAAGAGGATTGCCGGCTTCTGCAATCAGTCTTTTTCTTTTTTCTCTTTTGGCTTTTCGATGCGGGTTCCGTTGGCGTCAAACAAAATGTCTTTGCCCTGCACGTTCACTTCATAATTGATCGCACCGTTTGCCTTCGCAATTTTTGCGACCTCTTTGATCTTCCCCCCTTTTTCGTGTTGTGTCACGTAATTTTTTGCACCGGCCGGGAGTTCGTTAAAGGTAACGGGAGATTCGGTTTCAAGAATTGTTCCCCGCTTGTCAATCACGCAAGACATGGTCTTTCCGCCTTCCTTAAAATTGGCCTCATAATTCGCGTCTTCCCATTCCCATGTGGCGGCGGTGTTTGGATGCGCTTTTGCGAAGCCTTCTTTTACGGCTTGCGGCACTTTTGTTGACGCAAGCTTTTGCGAAAAGGCCGTTGTGCAAGCGGACGATACAACGAAGACAAAAAATATTCTTTTCATACTAAACAATTTTGAAGACAAACCTATCGGGCAAATCTGTCAAAAAACTGAAGGAAGAATTTCCACACTTCAGAATCGCTTCAGAATTGAAAGCGCCTTGTTTTTCTTGTATCGTTTTCAATTTGGCAAACCGGTGTTTCGTCGTTCGGATACGCCTGGGGCGTGTCTCTACAAAAGACAAGGCTGCTAATTGAAACGGCCTTCTTTCTTCCCGGAAAAGCAAGGCACGTTTTTCATTGCGTTGCAAGATGAATCACTCACCGATGGCAAGCAAAGAAAAGATAGCGCAAAACACCAAGAGCCTTTCGATACGCCTTTTGTTTGTTGCCGGCATTTTTTTGCTGGCCTTGGCCGTGTTTGCGTTTATTGCCGATGAAATGGTTTTGGAAAATGAAAATTATTTAGACCAGGTTGTGTTTGCCCATCTCAAAGAATTGACCAATCCATTTATGACGAAATTGATGGTGGCGGTTACGTTTTTTGGTTCGTCTTATTTTTTGTTTCCGGCTTATATCCTTCTCATTCTTTATTTTCTTTTCCTGAAAAAGAACAAGCAGCTTTCCTGGAACATTGCCGCAGTTGGTATTACCAGCACCGTTATTTTATTTTCGCTAAAAGCCATCTTTCACCGCCACCGGCCGCTTGATCCGCTGGTGCAAAATGTAAACGGATTTAGTTTTCCAAGCGGGCATTCCTTTTCTTCTTTTACCTTTTTCGGTTTGCTCATTTACATTCTCTGGCACTACCCAATGAGCGCCGCACTCCGATGGACATTGACGATCTTTTTTTTCTTCTTTGCCTGTGCCATTGCCTTTAGCCGTGTTTACCTGCATGTGCATTATGCCAGCGACGTAATTGCAGGCTTTTGCCTTTGTCTTGTTTGGCTTGGCCTTTCGTTTTGGCTGCTGGAAAAACTGGGACGTACGGCTTTTAAAAAGACGAACTAAAAATTTGCAAGTGTCATTTTTTTCTCTCCCTTGCCTTGAAAGCCGTGAAAACAAAAGGCAAAATGGCGCAGTTAAACGGAAGAAAACAGCGGGCAAACGAAGGAGGTTTGTATGATTGGATTTAATATTCCCTAACTTGAGAATTGAGTAAAGAAAAAAGAACGCTCACTTTATCGTGAACGTTCTTTTGCTAAAGCTTATTTGGGACCGTTGTATTCTTCGTCCCTTACTTTTTCCATCCACTCCACAACTTTGCCGTTCAGGTTTTCTTGTATCGCAATGTGCGACATGCCGTTTGTGGCCGTAGCGCCGTGCCAATGCTTCTCGTTTGGCGCGAACCAAACAACATCGCCGGGCTGTACTTCTTCCACCCGCTCACCTTCTTTCTGAACCCAACCGCGACCCGATAGGATGATTAATGTTTGACCAAGCGGATGCGTATGCCAGGCCGTTCTTGCAGCCGGTTCAAACGTAACCGTAGCGGCGCCGCTTCGTCTTGCTTCGTTCGGGTCAAACAAAGGATCTACCCGCACGGCGCCGGTAAACCAATCTTCGGGTCCTTTGGCCGAAGGCCGTGAAGCGTTTCTTGTTATTGTCATTGTTGATCTTTTGCCTGTTTACTTTTTTAAAGAAGCCATGTCAATCACGAAGCGATATTTCACATCGCCTTTCAACAAACGTTCGTACGCTTCGTTGATCTGCTGAATGCCGATCATTTCAATGTCGGAAACGATGCCGTGCTTGCCACAGAAATCAAGCATCTCCTGTGTTTCGGCAATGCCGCCAATCATGGAGCCTGCAAAACTTCTGCGGTAAGGAATAAGACTGAATGCGGCAACCGGAAGCGGACGTTCCGGTGCTCCTACCAAAGCCAATGAACCGTCCACCCGCAACAGGTTTAGATAAGCATTGATGTCGTGTTGTGCGGAAACGGCATCCAAAACAAAATGAAGTTTGCCTGCGTAGCGTTGCATCTGGCTGTCGTCTTTCGACAGCACAACATCATCAGCACCCAGACGTTTTGCGTCTTCAACCTTTGAAGGTGACGTTGTAAATACAATCACTTCTGCGCCCATTGCCTTCGCCAGTTTCACGCCCATGTGTCCCAATCCGCCAATGCCCACAATGCCGACTTTCTTACCGGGACCAACGTTCCAGTGCTTCAACGGAGAATAAGTCGTGATGCCTGCGCAAAGCAACGGTGCCGTTGCTGCGGGATCAAGATTTTCGGGTACACGCAAAACAAAGGCTTCATCTACCACGATGCTTTCCGAATAACCGCCGTAAGTATGCGTACCGAGGTGCGGGTCGGACGAGTTATAGGTTCCCGTGTTTCCTTCTTCGCAATATTGTTCCAGTCCTTCTTTGCAATAATCACATTCGCGGCAGCTATCCACCATGCAACCTACCGCTGCCAAATCACCCACTTTAAATTTGGTGACGTGATTTCCAACGCTTGCAATTCTTCCAACGATTTCATGTCCGGGCACGCAGGGATAGACGGTACCGTGCCATTCGTTTCTCGCGGTGTGAAGATCGGAGTGACAAACGCCGCAATAGAGTATTTCAATCTCCACGTCGTGCGGTGTTGGTTTTCTTCTTTGAATGTTTCGTTCTTGCAAGGGTGCTGTTGCCGCTTCTGTACCGAATGCTTTTACCTGTTTCGCGTTAACGGCTTTTACGCCTTCCGCTGTTGCTTTTACTGCTTCCATGTTACTAAGTTTTTTATCGTTGTGTTAGAAAATCCTCAACCATTTTTAGAATTAGAACTTGTACCAATAACCGTACAATCTTCTGTTGATGGGCTCATTTATTTTTTTGCATAAAGTGCAAAGGCAATTTGCCGAACGAAACAATATGGACCCGGTTATATAAAATCAATGTGCTTTACATCGGGAACGATTACAAAGAAAAAATCATAGCGGGATGAAAAAAGATTGGCTGAAGCGGACAAAACAATTGGAATTGACTTCCTGACCAGGGCTCTGCTTTTTTCCTTAAAACGTCTTGTAAAAATAAAAGCCATAAAGGCCAATGCGATCATGACTTTAAAACCTACCGGCAACGCAAGGTTTTCGAGGCATGCCTTACTCCAGACAAAAGCCCGCGTTTATTTGATTAGCCTGATGCGTTGTAACCATTCCTTTACTTCTTTTTCTGCTTCCTTCCTCTTTTCATCTTTGATGTTTAGATAAACGCCGTCTCTTTCAATTCCGCCTTTGATTGAGAAACCTTCCAATACTTTACTATCTGGGCAACGTTTTTCCACTGTTTGGAAACCACTGCCCACACCATAGCCTGCGTTGGTATTAAAAGGAACGACCGTTTTACCCCTAAGGTTATAGTCGTGCAAAAAGCTTTTAAGTGGCGGCGGCATTTTCATGTCCCAGGTAGGAAAGCCAATGAAAACAACATCGTACTTCTCGATGCTGTCAATCTTTGTCTTTAATGGAGGCAAATAACCGGTCTCATTTTCGTGCATGACTTGTTGTACCGTTTGTTTATAGTCTGATGGATAGGGCTTTTCTAATTCAAGTGCTACCAAAGTCCCACCCACATTTGCCTGAATAATTTCCGCTATTGCTTTTGTGTTGTTTGTCCGGGACAAGTAAACGATCAATACACTTTTTGGAGACACTGATTGAGCATTGGAACAACCCGACGTAAACCATGCGCCAAAGACTGTTAAGAGAATGATTGCGTTTTTCATCTTACGGTAATTCAACAAACGAAAAAAATTCTAACCTAATGCTGTTGCCGATTGTTGCTATTGCTATTCATTTTAACGGGTCGCAGCAGTGTTGAAAACGTGAGTGAACCCATCTTCCATTTGCCCGCTTCTTTCACATATACTTCCGTCACCATAAACGCATGGGTGACTTCATTACCGCCAACCACTGCCAGCAAGTCAATGTCATTTAAGAGAATAGCCGTATTACCGAAGATGTTTACTGACGCTCCGTAAACCGCTGCTTTCTTGTACCAGATGCCGCCGCTTTTAATGGTGGTGAGTTCTTGGTTTTTGCCCCAACTTCCTCCCATGTGAACAAACACACAGTTCTCCGCAAACAGCCTGTTTAAGGAGTCCACATTTTTATCAGCCATCCACGTCCATTTCGTTTTGGAAAGATCAAGCAGCTCGCCTTCTTCTTTCGTTGCGCTTGTAGCCATCGCATTTGGCAATTTGGCCTGCGCATGTAACAGTTGCTGCACACAAGCTGCATACAAGAAAAGTCCGAGAATAAGTTTCTTCATAGTCGTAAGTTTTTAGTTTATGGTGGTTGTTATTTTTTAATGCTGTTGTACTCCGCTTCGGTTACTCTCTTCAGCCAGATTGTTTTTCCTTTTTGGGTAGGAGTAACGCCAACGTAAGAGAAGCTACTATTGGGTGCAGCTCCATGCCAATGCTCTATTCCGGGATCGCACTTGATGATGTCGCCTTTACGGACCACTCTTCCGGGCTTGCCTTTTTCCTGATAGTAGCCAGTGCCTTCTGTGATAAGCAAGTATTGACCACCAGGATGAATGTGCCAGTCCAGTTTTGAACCAGGTGTATATACTGCTTGCGCCAGACTGAAGGTGAAATTGCTGTCGGGGTGATTTAATTCACTGAGCCAGATCGTGCCGGTATAGTTACTGGTGTTAGCCCCGATTTGACCTTTTGGAAAAAGGGTTGAATCTTGGGCAGCCGCACGATTGCAAAAGGAAACTGCTGCCACGAACAGCGTAACATAAATTGCTTTCTTCATTTTGTTTAGTGTTACTGGTGATTTTAGCTTGTTGGTAGCGTCTAACGATTAATCATCTTTTGCGCCTGTTCACTGTATCGAGCACCTTGCACCTCAATGGTTGAAAGAGCGTCATTGATTTCTTTCAAATCATCAGCACTCAGCGCAATGGTTGCGGCACCTATATTTTCTTCCAAGCGGTGAAGTTTTGTTGTACCGGGAATGGGAACGATCCAAGGCTTTTGAGCCAGCAGCCATGCCAACGCTACTTGCGCATTCGTTGCGTTCTTTTCTTGAGCGATTCTTCCAAGCAAGTCAACCAACGCTTGATTGGCTTTTCTATTCTCTTCCGAGAAGCGGGGCACGGTGTTTCTAAAATCTGTTTTGTCAAACGTGGTGTTCTCATCAATCTTGCCGGTTAGAAAACCTTTGCCCAAAGGACTGAAAGGGACGAAGCCAATTCCAAGTTCTTCTAAGGTTGGAAGAATTTCTTGTTCGGGTTCTCTCCACCAAAGCGAGTATTCACTTTGCAGTGCAGTTACCGGTTGAACGGCATGTGCTCTACGAATGACTTGTACGCCGGCTTCTGAAAGCCCGAAATGCTTCACCTTTCCTTCTTTGATTAAGTCCTTTACGGTGCCTGCAACATCTTCAATGGACACATTTGGATCAACACGGTGCTGGTAAAGCAGATCAATTGTATCCGTTCGTAAACGCTTCAGTGCCGCATCCGTCATTGCCCTAATAGTTTGGGGACGACTATCGGTACCCAAAGCTGTTTTGCCTTCTTTGAAACCAAATTTTGTTGCAATTACCACTTCTTTGCGGAATGGCTCCAAGGCTTCGCCAAGAAGTTCTTCGTTCTCAAACGGCCCGTAGGCTTCTGCGCTATCAAAGAAAGTCACACCCCGTTCATAAGCTGAACGAATCAGCTTAATGGCATCTTGCCTTTCTATTTTATTGCCATAACCGAAACTCAATCCCATACAACCCAAACCAAGGGCCGATACCTCAAGACCTGATTTTCCCAATGTTCTTTTTTTCATGTTAGTCTCTTTACTTGTTTAGTTATTTAGTTTTCTCTCGCCAAGCCATTTGACCATTGCCGGGTCGCGGTGGTCAAAGAAGAGGCTTGCGTTTGTATCCAATGTTTTGATGGCATTCATATCTTCCCCGCTCAACTCGAAATCAAGGCTGTTGAAGTTTTCTTCCATTCGTTCTTTGCGAACTGATTTTGGAATGGCAACAATGCCTCTTTGCGTCAGCCAGCGGAGAATAACCTGTGCAACGGATTTGTGGTGTTTCTTGCCAATTGAAAGGAGTAGCTCATTTTGGAAGATGTCGTTCTTGCCTTCGGCGAATGGCCCCCAAGACTCAATTTGCACATTGTTCTCCTGCAAGAATTTTTGTGTTTCCGTTTGCTGATGGAACGGATGGGTTTCAATCTGGTTAACCGCAGGAATGACTTTATTGTGAATAATTAAATCAACAAGCCTGTCTGGCTGAAAGTTGCTGACACCAATGGCTCTTACTTTCCCCTCTTTGTACAGGTCTTGCATGGCTCGCCACTCGCCATACACATCGCCGTAAGGTTGGTGTATAAGATACAAATCCAGATAGTCTAATTGTAGCTTCTTCAGCGAGGTTTCAAAGGCTTTCTTCGTTCCCTCATAACCGTTTGATTGAATCCAAACTTTGGTTGTGATAAACAACTCTTCTCTTGCTACACCGCTTCTTTTAATCGCGTTGCCAACGGCTTCTTCGTTTTCGTAAGACTGCGCCGTGTCAATCAAACGATAACCTGTTTCAATCGCATCCACAACGCTTCTTTCACATTCCGATAAATCTTTGACTTGAAACACACCGAACCCAAGGATGGGCATTTCCACACCGTTGTTAAGTTTTACAGCCTGCATTTTTTTGTTTGATGGAGCAAAGGTCCCTGCTTCTATTTGCTCCAATGGTATACAGATTACGGTTTCTCTTACCAATCTTGCTGATTAAAGCAGGCTCATTAACCATGCGGCGAAGGATGCGGTAATTTTGGGCGTGAAAACAAGGTTGATATGGACAACATGCGAAGATTTGTAACAGTGAATGATTACAATTTGTTTAATCAGCACGAAACCCTGCATCCGCTGGTGACTGTGATTGATATGTCAAAGGCGGCTCCAAGGAATGTCTCCAATATGTATTATGGGCTTTACACCGTCTTTTTAAAAGAAGTGAAATGCGGTGACTTGCGGTATGGGCGGGCCACCTATGATTATCAGGAAGGCACCCTGGTATTCATTGCACCCGGACAGGTGGTTAGCGTTGAAAACAGTGGAGAAATGTATCAACCCAAAGGGTACGCATTGGCTTTTCATCCCGATTTGATACACGGCACATCGCTTGGACGGCACATCCAGGAATATAGTTTCTTTTCCTATCAATCGAATGAAGCATTGCATTTGTCTGAACGTGAGAGAAGAATTGTATTGGATTGTTTTTCTAAAATTGAGTATGAGTTGGAACATGCCATTGATAAGCATAGCAGAAGATTGATAGTTTCTAATATTGAAATGCTGTTGAATTATTGTATTCGTTTTTACGACCGCCAGTTCATTACCCGCGAAAACGTGCACAAAGGAACGCTGGAATGGTTTGAACACTTGCTCAACGAATATTTTGGAACTGATAAACCGCAAACAATTGGTTTGCCTTCGGTAGGCTGGTGCGCAAGCCAATTAAATTTATCGGCAAGCTATTTTGGAGACCTGATAAAAAAAGAAACGGGAAAGACTGCTCAAGAATATATACAGGAAAAGGTGATTGACGTAGCGAAAGAAAGAATATTTGACCAAAGCAAATCAGTGAGCGAAATTGCCTATGAGTTGGGATTTAAGTATCCCCAGCATTTTACCCGTTTGTTTAAGCAACGTGTTGGGCAATCGCCGAATGAGTACAGGATGCTGAACTAAAAGCAGAGCGGCTTGCCAATAAAACCCGAACCTCGATTGGTAAGAATTTCGGCCTTTTGATCTTTACCGTCCCGTTTCTTCTCAAAACAAATATTTGGTAGACAGAACTAGTCTTGGTTCGAACTTTTGTTTCAGGATTTGAAGAACATTGTTGAATTTGAATTGGCTTCACAACTCATAAAATTAGCAAACCGACGCAGCCACTTGCTGCTGAATGTACATTAATGGATGAGTAGACTCTAAATTAACTTTCGTTTTGCCGAGGTACTGCCTGTTCGATTACCGACGGAACGGGTAGACGAAATTGCAGGAGAAGCAAAATGGTTTACAAAGAGTGCCGGTTTGCGCTCGTTTAGATGCACACTGTATTCGTTGGATAGTGTCCTTTTACGAACACGCAAGGTTCCTATTTTGAAAGCACAACCTGCCTCTCTCTTTCTTTAACCCAATAAAACAAAGACTCTTAAGGCTTCTTTGTTTTACAGGTGCTTCAGTCTCTGAGTTAAATCTCATCGTCTTTATAAGTTACCAATTTGGTAGCCTTCTTGGTGATCAATCGGGTGTAATTGTTTCGCTCTTCCGCTCAGTTGCGAAGCAGAAGTATAAATGATCAAAAATCGCTTACCCTGGACGAAACCTGGTTAGTTCTATCGCGAAGTTTTTAAAGTTATATAGTAGGACACAAAAGGGGCTAACAGAGTCCTGCGTTGTTGAAAATTTGCTACGACACGTATTCAAAACCAGAAACAAAAAAGCAGCCCGTTGAACGGGCTGCTTTTTTGTTTCTTTTTACAAGCAACTATTGCACAATTAGCTGCTTGCTTAAGCTAACATCAGTAGTTGTTAATCTTATGAGATACAAGCCAGGTGTCAATGTGCTAGCATCAAGCTTGTATATATTTTGTCCCACCTTGGAAACAGCTTCCTGCAACAGTTTAACACGAACGCCATTGACATTAAACAATTCCAGTTTGTATTTCCCGGCTTGAGGCAATGTAAACGATACGTTCGTACCAGAGGTAGCAGGGTTTGGTGAAACAAATAAATCACTTTCATAATTCACCACTGTTGGTTCTGCTACTGTTCTGCTGGTAATCGACGGACTGACGCAACTGCCTAATTTATCACCATGCGCTAAATGATCCTGTACCCCTTCATAGCCGATGCACAATTCCTTGCCACCTTTGTGACACAGGATTACCTTGTCCATCTTTGTGCCGCAGCGCACATCAAACACCGTTGCTACTATCGAAGCCGAAGCGGAACATCCGTATTCATTGGTTGCTGTAACCGAATAAGGATAATTGCCGGCACTGGACGGAGCAAAAATTGTTGAAGCGTTATTGGTTACGCTCAATGAAGCTGAAGGCGTCCAACTGAATTCACTTGATGTGGACGTTGCATCCGTTGCCGTAAAGTTTAATTTCTGTGCTCCATAACCCAGGAACACGGTAGTAGCTGAGCCGCCAGTGTATGTTTGATCGTTACGTGACACCACAATACCTGGTTGTGGTATGGCGCCAACAATTGTAACAACCGCTTTTGCATTGGCGGTATTGTTATGAGCATCGGTAACTGTAAGCGTTACTTCATGCGTACCAATGCTGGCACACGTAAACGAAGTTTTATCAATGCTCATTGATTTAATACCGCAAGCATCTGCAGAACCATTATCAATATCAGCAGCAGTGATTGTTGCTTTTCCACCGGATAAGTTCACCGTAATGTTTTTCGTTACAACGGTTGGTGCTGTCACGTCTTTCACTGTAACGGTAGCAGTGCCAGTAGCCTGGTTGCCATGGGTATCCGTTACAGTCAAGACAACAGTGTTCTCTCCAACATTGCTGCAGTCGAACGAACTCTTGTCAAGATTCACAGACTGAATTCCGCAATCATCTGAAGAGCCGTTGTTCACATCTGCGGCTGCGATTGTTGCTTTGCCATCAGATGATAGGTTGACAGTAATGTTCTTTGTAATTACAGACGGTAACGTCACATCTTTTACTACAACTATGGCTGTGCCGCTGGCTTGGTTACCGTGCACGTCGGTTACGGTTAACGTTACCGCGTTCTCTCCAACATTGCTGCAATCAAAACTGGTTTTGTCAAGGCTAATCGCTTTAATTCCGCAAGCGTCAGCAGAACCATTGTTTACATCAGCGGCAGAAATTGTTGCAGTCCCACCCGTTAAGTTTACTGTTATATTTTTTGTGGCAGCAGTTGGTGGCGTTAGGTCTTTTACAAAAACAGTAGCTGTGCCGGTAGCTTGATTACCGTGGATGTCAGTTACCGTTAATGTCACAGTGTTCTCTCCAACATTGGAACAGTCAAATGTGGTTTTATCCAACGACATACTTGCTATTGCATAATCATCACTGCTTCCGTTGTCTATATTAGCAGGTGTGATGGTAACGCTGCCCATCTCGTTCAGATTAGTGGTGAAGTTCTTCGTAACAACCACAGGCGGAACAGCGGGGTTGGTTACCGCAAATGAACCAAAGGCTGTATAACCTGATACCTTGACATAATATGGATTGGGAACCGTTCCGGCACCGGATAAAGTTGAAGGCGTTTCAACCCAAGAATTCGTGTTGTACCGTGCTTGCGGTGTTGGAAGGGAGAGATCGAAATTAGAACCTTGATCTGCCGTAATCCAGCCGAGGCTAACATCCAATTTGGCGACACCCGTGGTCGTTGGCACAATCGAATATTGCTTGTTCACCATTCGTGTTGCATTGGTTACCGGCTTATCAAATCCAGTCGCAACGCCCACTCCGACGATGTCGGCCGTACCAGAATTATTTAGCTTTACAGGGCTGTATGTACCGCCTGAGCCAATCGGATAAAGTACCTCGGAGTTGGCAACTTTGCTTTTCAATAAACCGCCGCCGCCAATGTTGAAGAACACTGTCAACGGCATAGATGAATTGGTTACAACGAGATTGGTTGCCGTATTGCTCGAACTGATTGTTCTTGCACCTGCATCCACAACGCCATTCGGCCCGATGTTCAGGTTTAATGTGCCAACCGGTGATGAGCCAGTTGCCGGAACGAGGCGCATTGCATTACCCAGCATCCACGTGCCATTAGTGTTAATCGTGATGACACTTGCCCGTGTTGAATGCGCAACAATAGCGGTTGTGCCCGTAGAGCGCATGTCCAATGTACCGTTAATATTGTAGGTATAATTACCAAACGAACTAATGGTATTGGTAGCGTTGGTATTGCCGCTGCTTTGAATGTGCAGGTAACCCGAGCTTCCCATGGTTACTGTCTTTCCTTCGTTGATTGTGACAGTAACGTTGTCGTCGTTTTGCGAGTTATCGCTCGGCGATGTTGTGCTAAAGGCACGCAGGTAACTGGTCAGGTTTAAATTGGCATCAACAACAATTTCCAGGTTCTGCGCCATCGTGTGTACAGAGAATGTATTCAGGTAATACGTACTTGTACCTGTGACATAGATCGTACCGTTGTTGCGGGTAGCTTCGAAGTTGACGCGGTCAGTAGAAGTAGAACTTGAACCTACTGCGCCAAAGTTGTTAACGCTGTTGGCAATACGAAGGTTCTGCACAGTGGCTGTACCGGATGCTCCCGTAGTAGTGCCTGATAACAATGTCGCACCACTTTCCACGACAACGTTATTTGCACTCGTCGTGGCATTTAAGCGAACAGTATGACCGGTGCGAATGGAAACGGTTGGCGTTGATGAAGAAGGAAGCGTTGAAGTTGCATTCCACGAAGTGCCGTCAAATACTTCCCAGATAGCGGTAGTAACCGAGCCGGAACCCCAGTTGCCGCTCGCTTTTGTTCTGTAGTCGCCTGCAACGGTTATAGGCACGTTCGCTGTTTTAAAGTTCCATACCGAACCTGTGGTGGTGCCATTCACGTTTGTTGCATCAACACGCCAGTAATACTTAGTGTTCGGGCTTAGAACCGGCGAGGTGTACGAAGAAGACGTAGCAGGAATTTCTGCAAGCTTTGTCAGGTTATCGCTGCTGGTTCCAAAATAAATCGAATAGTTATCCGCATAATTGCTTGCCCAGGTAAGGTTGACCGTATTGCCACTCAGGAAAAGATTGCTTGCATTGTTAACGGGTGAAGGGCTTGCCGGATTAGTAGGCATTGTCGTTGACGACGGCGTTGTTACCGGAACGACGGAACTGTAAGCCGACTCATTCAACGGGCTATGTGCTTTGATGCGGTAGTAATATTTCGTACCGGGCGACAGGCCAGCATCTAGGTAAGTTGTCGTATTGGCATCAATGTGCGCAATATCCGCAAAATTGATGCTGTCGGTGCTGCGCTCTAAAACAAAATAATCTTCATTATCAGAATTGTCTGTCCAGCTGCAATTGATCGTACTGGATGCCGTTGGAATTGATGTTGTAGCGTTTAACGCTAAACCCGATGGAGCTTCTACAAAGTTGGGTGATTGTACGGCCAATTCTCCTTTTGCCGGATTAAAAACCCACAGCAGGCCTGGTCCAGGCGTAGCAGGATCAAACCGCGTGATGGTACCGGTAACCGAAGCTAAAGTCGTAAAGATTTTAAACTTGTCGCCGGAAGCAGGCGTTCCTGTAAAGTTGATTTTTAGCGTACCGTCGTAGGCAATGTTGCTGGTCACATTAACCTTGTCCCAAGTGTTTGTTGTTTTGTTTACATCAATATTCGTGATGGCTGTTGATTGCAAGGTCAGCTTATCTTTCAGCGTTAATGTACCAATTGAGCTGTCACCCGGTTCTAACGTACCGGCTACAGTCGCCGCACCGGCGATGCTTCCTTTACCGGCGAGGATTGTTCCATCATTTACCGTTACCACTCCGTTTCCGGAATTGGTACCGTTGATGATTAATTTTCCTCCCGTGATCGTTGTTGTACCTATGTAGGTATTGTTGCCATTTAAGCGCCACAAGCCGTTGCCTTCTTTCACAATGGTGGTCGTTCCGTTTCCATCTGCTGCATTGCCGTAAAGGTGGTTGTTGATGATGCCGTTAAAGGTTTCATCGGTTCCTGCTCCACCAACAACGTACGTGGTAAAACCGTTACCAAAACTCGGAGACTTTGTTCCACCCGTAGAAAGCCATGTGCCAGCATTTCCCGATAAGCCTCCTAAGTAAAGTGTTTGGTTGTTGCTATAGGCAATGATCTTGGTATTACCGGTTGTAACGACTCTGTTGCTGGGGAAACCTACACCGTTATCAATAGCCAGAAGGCTGTAGTTGTCATCGGTCGTCACACCGTTGGCTACCAATGTACCCGTAAAGTCGCTCCAGTCACCTTGAATGATTTCCCGCAAATAAGGGATGGTATAATTTAATGTGCCATTGCCATGAACCGTCATGGATAGGTTGGCATTGCGATAAGGCTCAAATCCATTCACGGTATTGTCGTCCACATACAAATTCAACGGATAGTTTTCGTAAATGGTCGTGCTGCCGTTGGATGTTTTGTACGTACCGTTGTGCAAACGCAAAACGTTAGATGTACCAATGCCCCTGTTGTCGCTTATGATATCATCGGTTTCGGTTGCACTGCTCACAGGACTCACTTCCAGCGTACCGCCTTTGATAACAGTCTCGCCGGCATAAGGGTTGGCGTTTTTCAACACCAATTTACCGGGGCCTGATTTAGTCAATCCTCCATCACCGGTTAATACCCCATTGAACGTTACGGTGCTGACGCTGTTGCTTACATTGAATTCGGTTGTCTCATCTATTGTAGCGCTTCTATCTGTACTTGCTGTGCCGCCGGTGTAAACCCATGTGCCGCCTTTCCAAACCCAGTTAAAGCCGTAGTTTGGCGAAGCACCGATAGAGCTGGCTACACCGCCATTGGCGAGTTTATTGAACTCAATCGTACCAGCTCTTAATACGGTTGCGCCGGCATATGTATTATTGGTTAATAACGATAATGTTCCCGTTCCTGTTTTGTTCAGTGATTTATTTCCTGTGATGTATCCGGGTCCCGACAAAGTGTAATTACCGTTACTGTTTACCAGGATATCGTTGGTTGTCATTGGCGCGGTAATGTTCACGGTTCGTCCGGACGCACCTGCTTCAGGAAAAGCAAGAGAGCTGCCATCAGTAAAGGCGGCGGGTGAATTGCCTGCTGTTTTCCAGTTGTTGGTGATTTTGTCCCAATCTTGGCTGATTGCACCTGTCCATGTCAAATCAGGCGAAAACGTTGTTGGATCCAACACAGGAACTTCAACCGGTTTTGTTTTTGCCGACAACTCGTTGGAATAGCCTGATTGCGTTGTAGCATTGAAGGCTTTTACACGGAATGTGGCGGTTTCTTCGGGTTGCAGGCCGTTCAGAACAAAGAAATTTTCGTTCACACCCGTTGTACCTATCTGCACGAATGTGCCGTTGACTTTTCTTTCTACAATATAACCTTGTTCTCTTTCGGTGTAATCGAACCATGACAAGTACAAGGTGTTTTGCGTAGCGGAATCTTGTTTCAGCTTTAAAGGAGCCCTCAGGTAATCCTGTACGCTATTGGCCGCGATGCTGTTGATGTAGTTTTCAATGTTTGCATAGCCATTTCCTGAAACGGTCATCGCATCGTTCACAGCAGGATTGGTTCCGTTGGCTGTCTCCCAAGCATCAGGCATGCCATCGTTATCGGTATCTATTCTTGCTGTGCCGGCCCACAAACTCCAAGTGGTAGGAGCACCAAAAGGCAGTGTGCTTTCGTTGGCAATCAAGTCGCCTTTTTTACCAAAAGTTTTTACTTCGTTTACCACATAATAATCTGCGTAGTCGCGATAAGGAAGGCTTGCGCCAACGCCAGGTAATATATTGTTGATTAATGTATTTGCAGGCACGGTTGGCAATGTTGGGTAATTATACGGCGTTGCCTGAAAATCCGGCGGGCCTTCGTACTCGCTTTGCGGAACCGTGTAAGGATTAAAAATACCGTCCCGGTTATTGTCGTAAATGTTGTCGGCTGCGTAAATATGGAACAACGAATTGCCGGCACTTAACGGCCGTACGCCGTCAACAGGCCCTTGAATAAAGCAGTTGTTGGTAACGTTCACATAAGAATTACCACTGGACTCACCGCCCATGATGTACGCACCTGCGCTCCAGTTGTACACGATGTTGTTGACGTACTGACTGACACCTTTCACTTTGTTGTTGCGGGTACCGTTATCAGCGTAAAGGTTACGGTACAAGGTAATGCCACCATCACATTGAATCAATCCGCCGGCAGAATGTGTTAATAAACCTTGCGAGATGATGCTGTTTTGAATGGTTACATTTTGTGCCGTAGTTGAGTTGATAGAAAAGTTTTCATCTCGTCCCCATGACACCGAGCAGTGATCAAAGATGATGTCATGCCCATCCGACAAGCCATTGGCATCCGTACCGCTGCTGCCCACAATTCCCATTCGTATTTTCATGTAACGGCAAATGGTATTGCTTGCCTTGGTGAATGACCAACCGTTGCCGTACACGATAATGCCTTCGCCGGGAGCTGTTTGACCGGCAAGGTAAATGTTGCTGGAAACAACCAATCGCTCGGTAATCTTAATTACACCGGCAACGTCAAATACAACAATCCTGTTTGGTTGGCTCACGGCATCACGCAATGAGCCTGCGCCCGAGTTATTTAAATTGGTCACGTGATACACCGATCCATATCGTCCGCCGACGGCGTATTTGCCAAAACCTTCGGCTCCGGGGAAGGCGGGCAATTGCGAATTGGAATGTAAAGACAAGGCGAGGGCTACAAAGAGCGCAATGCTCTTTGCGAGGGGTAAAATTTTTTCCATGTTGGTTTTAGTGAATAGCTAAGTCGTTAGTAATAGAAGCAAAAGATGGTTTTAGTTAGTAGCAGGGAAATTAGAATGAAGCATTTTGCAGTCTGTCCTGTGCTGTTATGAAAAATGCCCAAGTATTGACGGGAATTTCGTGGAAGAAACCTCCTAATCAATTCAACTGATTTAATATTTCAAAAACGGCGCGTCAATATGCATCGGCATGAATTGGCTGTGTCAATTTTAACGATCAAGGCTCGCGGTTGTAATCATCATGGATGATTACAACTCCAAACGTCATCTGTCTTGTTCGAAAATAGTTCTACACCAAAGACTGTAGAAAGTGCAAGAGAAAAGATGAAGCGGAGGAATGTAAAAGTGAATTATTTACCGACGATTGTTCGTCCTGTGCTTTACGATTTTAAGAGCAGTTCCCAAACGTTGGCACAAATGGCAGGGATCAACAAGTTTTATAGATCATTTGTATCGTCGGAAATAACAAGCTGAAAGTTATTTCCGACGATAACATTTGTAGCCCCAAGGGTTGAAAATTCGAACTTTTTGCTACAGGATTTAAGGGATTTGTGTCCCTTATTGGGTATTACCGGGTAAAACTGACCAGTAAAAAATCCGAGTTTTTCCAGATCTATCTAAACGAGGTTAGATAGACTAATACCCTTTCCGGAGCATTTCAGCAAAGTCGTTTGGCAATGGACTTTCTTCAACTGCTTTTGCTGCTTTTTCTACATCGTAGTCAAACCGGATAAACTCAACCTGTACCGCATCTTTGTTGGTTATGCTGCTATCTTGGTTGATTGTTAGAATTACATAACAGCCCTTTGGATTGTTGTCTTTTGGTTTACCTACCGAACCGATGTTGATTGCATGGCGGTAATGAGTGTTCTGCGTTGGTTCTGCTGGTAGTATTCTGTGATAAGGTTTGTGAGTATGACCAAAGCACATGATGTCTGCATCTGCCTGTTCCATAATTCTCAATAAACTTTTCTCTTCCCTGTCTTCAAAAAGATATTCGTTTATCTTTCTTGGGCTGCCATGCACTAATAACAAATTGAGCTTGTCATTATTTAGCTGAAACTCTACTTTGATGTGTGCCGGTAAGGTTCTTAAATATTTTCGTTCTTCGGGTTTGACGATGGAGTTGGTGAAGCTGATGGATATTTTGCCCATGTCTTTTTCAGGCTCTGTCTTGTAAGCACAGCCACATTCATCACTCATTAAACCAATTCCCTGGTCGTAGTTACCGGCAATAGTCGGGATGCCCCTCTTCCTTATTTCATTCACTACTTCATTTGCCCAAATGTTGTAGCCTACTAAATCGCCCAGGCAATAGATACCATCTGGCTTTTGTTCTTCAATGCTTTTAAAGCAGGCTTCGAGTGCCGGAAGGTTTGCATGAATGTCGCTAAAGAGTGCAATTCTCATTCGATGTTATTTAAGCGTTTTGTAATTGTTGTTTTGTGTAGTATTTCCGTCTGAACCAAAAAGCCACATTGACCAATGCAATGAGTGCCGGGACTTCTACCAATGGTCCAATCACACCGGCAAAGGCTTGACCGCTGTTGATGCCAAAAACACCAATAGCTACTGCAATGGCTAATTCAAAATTGTTGCCTGCGGCTGTAAAAGCGATTGATGCATTGGTTGAATAGTCTGCTCCCATTTTCTTGCCGGTAAAGAAGCTGACAACAAACATGATGGCAAAGTAGATGACTAAAGGAATGGCTATTCTGATTACATCAAAAGGTATCTGAACAATCAGTTCTCCTTTCAAACTGAACATCACAACAATGGTAAAGAGTAGTGCAATCAATGTGATGGGTGAAATGACGGGTATAAATTTGCTTGTGTACCACTCGTCGCCCATTGCCTTCCGAAGTATAAGCCTTGTTACTACACCTGCTGCGAAAGGGATACCTAAATAGATGGCAACACTTTCTGCAATTTGTCCGATGGTTATTTTTACTTCTGAACCGGTGATGCCAAAGAGTGGCGGTAATAGAGTTACAAATACATACGCATAAACGCTGTAAAGCAGTACCTGGAAGATGCTGTTCAGCGCTACCAAACCAGCTGCATATTCCCTGCTACCTTCTGCGAGTTCATTCCATACGATGACCATTGCAATGCATCGAGCCAAGCCAATTAAAATAAGACCTACCATGTATTCGGGCTTATCATGTAAAAAAAGTATAGCAAGGATGAACATTAAGATGGGTCCTATTATCCAATTGAGGAATAATGACATTCCTAAGACCTTTGTATTCTTGAACACTTCTTTCAGCTTCTCATATCTGACCTTAGCGAATGGCGGGTACATCATCAGGATTAACCCTACTGCCAAAGGAATGTTTGTTGTGCCTGATGAAAAGGAATTGATGAATATTGAAGACGAGGGAAAGAAGTAACCGATGGCTACTCCTACGCCCATCGCTAAAAATATCCAAAGGGTTAAATACCTGTCCAAGAAACTTAACCGCTTTCTTTCAAGTGCCGGAGCACAGTCCTTTGCTGACATAGATTTATAATTAACTCGTTGTTTTGTTAGGATACTGTTTCGGGTTGCCTTTCCAATTGTTTCTTCCTCACAATAGCACTAACGGGGCATACATGACTAAATTCCGATGAGCCCTTTAGTTCTGCCGGCACTGCATCCCTGGTAATTGTGGAGTAACTTTTTTTGCTAAAATACTTATCCGCTGTTTCCGTAAGCAGGTACATTTCTGTAATGCCGCTGGACTTTGCTTCCTGTTCAAGCTGTGTTACCAATGTTTCAGCTATACGCTTATTTCTGTGGTCAGGGTGAACAACCATTGAACGAAGCAAGCCGTAATGACCGTATCGCTCCATTCCAATCAGTCCTATTAACTTACCTGCATCAACCGCTGCATAGAAGTCGGTAAGGACATTCGGTAAATCTTCTGTCGGAAGATTTTGCGATTGTAAAAGGCTCTTTATTTCATCACGGCTTTGCTCCGTAGCTTTTACTATTTGCATAGTATAAAATGGTTTGGTATTTATTAAACGGTTGTTCTGATGCTTACTTCTTTTTTCTTTCTGCGTATTCTCCATAAATCAGAAGTGGAAAAAGGCTGTTGGTCGCGTTTATAGTTATTGACTACTTCCTGACCTGAAACGCTGAAAGATGTTCTGCAATAGTCAATGCAGCACTGTGGTTCATTTTGTGGTGTTTGGTTGTTATTGATGTTCATTTTAAAAGCATTTGTAATGAGGAAAAGAAGGTTATCGTTTTGATTAATTACAGCAATCAGTACCGCAGCAAGCCTTTTCTTCGTTTGTTGGCTTTTCTGCATACACGGTGATGCTTCGAATGCCTGTACCGGATTGTTTGAAAGCTGAAAGCTGTTCATCTGATAGGTATTGTTTCAGGATATCGTCAGGAACAACGATAGCTTTATCCTTTTGCACTGTGATATTCTTGAAACCGTTGGCTTCTATGAGTTCCAAGTACACTTGCTTTTGAATTGCACCGGCTACACAACCTGCATACATTTCGGCAGCTTCCCTAATTTCTTTTGGCAACTGACCTTCTAAAACAATATCAGAGATTGAGAAGTGTCCACCAGGCTTCAGCACTCTGTAAATCTCTTTGATAACTCCGTCTTTATTTGGCACAAGGTTCAACACACAATTGCTCACAATCACATCGGCCGTATTGGCTGTTACCGGCATCTTTTCAATATCGCCCTGCCTGAACTCAACGTTATTAAATCCTCTGACTTCAGCGTTGTGTCTTGCTTTGTCAATCATAGCTGGGGTGAAGTCAATCCCGATTACTTTTCCGGTCTCACCTGTTTCATGCCGTGCTATGAACGCATCGTTACCTGCACCGCTGCCCAAGTCAATGACTACATCACCCTTGTTGATTTTGGCAAATTGTGTAGGCAGTCCACAACCCAAGCCCAAATCAGCATCGGGGTTGTAACCTTCAAGGCTTGTGTAATCATCTGCCATGATGTTATACACTTCAGTTGAACAGCCACCCGAACCACAGCAGGAAGATGCATTTGTGTCTTTGTCCTGTAAAGCAATCTCGCTGTATTTCTGCCTTACCCGTTCTTTTACTTGTTCTTGTGTTTCCATGACGTTTATTTTAGAGTATTATCGAAATATTACGATGATTACGAACAAAAAAAAGTCAGCAACAATTGCTGCCACCCTTATAACTTTCAAAAAGTTGATTAATCCAGGCTTGTGCCGCCTTCCACTCTTTTTCATCAATGCAATAACACACTTTTGCTCCATCGATTTCTCCCTTAATCAGTCCGGCTTCTTTTAGTTCTTTTAGATGCTGTGAAACGGTGCTCTGGGAAAGCGGCAGTTCTTCAACGATGTCTCCGCACTGACAAGCTGCTTTGTTAGCAAGAAACTTCAGTATGGCAATTCGTGCAGGGTGTGCCAAAGCTTTAGCATATTTCGCCAACCTGTTTTCCTTTGCACTGAACTCGTATGATTTCGTTGCTCCCATTGTATTTATATCGCAATATTACGATAAGTTTTTAATCCGCCAAAATATTTCTAAAAAGATAAAAAAGCCGAAGGCTTAAAAAGACAACACCGATAATAATAAGCATGCTGCACTGGCTGGATGCAAGAACCAACCCTGTCTAGTCCTAAAATAGCTTTACACTAAGCGGTGTAAAAATGCAAGAAAAAAGAAGCGGCGCAACGCAAAATCGAAGTATTCACCGGCGATTGTTCGGGCCGTGCTTTACGATGTACGGACCAGTTCCCAAACGCTTGCGCAAATTGTAGCCAAATACAGGTTGCCCAAAGGCAGCGGCAGCATGATCTCCAAATGGGTGAAGAGATATTCTTCCGACTTTTCTGCTATGGAAGATTTACAACCCGCTATCAGCAACATCAATCTTGTGTCGCGTTCAACGAAGAGCAATAAGGAAACAGAGCTGCAAAAACAATTGGAAGAGGCCAAGCGCAAAATCATCTGCCTGGAAACCATGATTGACATTGCAGAACGGGAAATTGGAGTGAACATCAGAAAAAAGTCTGGTACCAAACAGTCGGGTTTGTAAAAGCGCATTATGCTCTTGGTAGCCTGGAAGAGCTGTGCGGACTGTTTGGTAAAACAAGGCAGGCATTTTACGAAGGCGGCTGGCGAAAAGAAAAAGAGTCAATGGGGGCTGCGTTGGTGCTTAAGCAGGTGGCCTTGACTAGAAGGGAATTGCCCAAAGTAGGCACTCGGAAACTTCAGTATTTACTCAAAGATTTTCTTTTACAGCATCACATCAAGATGGGCCGGGACGCCTTGTTTTCCCTTTTAATGGAAGGGGGCCTGCTGGTCAAAAAACGCAAGCGAAAAGTAAGCACGACCAACTCCCGCCATCGCTTTCGAAAGTATCCCAACCTGGTGCGGGAACTGGAGCTGGTACGAGCAGAACAAGTCTGGGTCTGCGACATCACGTACATCGCGTTGTCCAAAAGCTTTTGTTATCTATCGCTGATTACCGATGCCTATTCCAAAAAGATCGTGGGCTACAATCTGGAAGCTACGTTGGAAACAGAAGAGTGAGTGAAGGCGCTTGGGATGGCCCTAAGCACACGGACCAAGCCAGCAAACCACGGATTGATACATCACTCTGACCGGGCATTCAATATTGCAGCAACGCTTATGTGCAGCTTCTATTGACATCGCATATCTCGATCTCGATGACAGAAAAAAGCGACCCCTATGAGAATGCAGTTGCCGAGCGGATCAACGGCCTTTTAAAGGATGAATTTAATCTGGTACGAACCTTCCAAAATATCCAATAATGGGTCAACATGCACAGGAATTCATACACTCAAATTCCGCAAAGAAAGGGAAGAGATGGAAGCCTATGTCGGCATGAGCACATTTTCCACCTCGAACCTGGAAAGGCTTGTCAAACGCTCTACCGATTATCTCATGGAACTTCCGTCTGTATGGACTTCCAGCGATTACAAGGAAAAACAAAAGCTCCAATTTTCCATCTTCCCCAAAGGAATACACTACTCCAAGAAAACCAGCCAACCTCGAACCGTAAAAATGAATTCGATATTTACGCTCATTGCCCGCCAGAAGGGACTTGTAGAGGAAAGAGAAACCGGAACTTCTGAGCTAATTTTCAAAAATTCCGGTTTGGTAGCCCCGACAGGAATCGAACCTGTATCTAAAGTTTAGGAAACTTCTATTCTATCCATTGAACTACGGGGCCGGCGAAAGGCCACAAAAATAAAGGTTCGGCCCTTACCCAAAAACAATCGGGCAGAAAACCTACATTTAGCCAACCAAAAGCGCGGCAATGAAAAGATTCTTTTCTCCTTGTTTTCTCACCGTTTACCTTTTTCTTCCCTTTTATATGAACGCACAAAAACCGGTCTTTAATCACCTTGCCTTGTACGTAACCGATTTGCAAAAGAGCACCGTCTTTTATAGAGATGTCATTGGCCTTGATACCATTCCCGAACCCTTTCACGACGGCAAGCACACGTGGTTCGCCGTTGGACCAACCGGCCATTTGCACGTCATTGCCGGAGCGGCTTCTCCCACGCCTCATGCCAAAGACAACCACCTTTGCTTTAGTGTTCCTTCGGTAGATGCTTTTGTAAAGCGGTTGAATAAAGCCAACATTCCTTACGAAGACTGGCCCGGCAAACCCCAATCAATCACTACGCGGGTGGACGGCGTGAAGCAAATCTATTTTAAAGACCCCGACGGCTATTGGATAGAGATCAACGACGCTGTGCAGTAAGGCAACCCGTAAATTTTATCTCGCAAGAAGAAAGTGGCTGTTCTGTTGAGCCCGACAGCCAAGGACGCACCCGGCAAGAGCGAATGTTATTTAGCGCTTATCTTTGCCCTCCCTGAAAATCGTCTATGAAGTTTTACAACCGGCTCATTCAGTATCGTCTCTATATAGGAATCATTTTGCTTATCGGGGGCCTGGCACTCAACCTTACGGTCAGCGGCTTTTGGCCGGTGTTTCCGCTTTATCTTATTGGTGTTATTTTAATCGCCGGTCATTTTTTCTTCGGGCCTTTGCGCCTCATACAAGTGCACATGGAAGAAGGCAACATGGAAGAAGCCGAACGCATCGTCAATTCCATTCAATTTCCCAACCTTTTGTACAAGCCTATTCGCTCGGTTTATTATACCCTCAAGGGCAACCTCGCAATGATGAAGCAGGATTTTGACACGGCCGAAAAGAACATGAAAAAAGGCCTCGACCTGGGCATGCCAATGAAAGAAGCCGAAGGCGCCAGCCTGCTGCAAATGGGCATGTTGGCTTTGCAGAAAAACGATTTCAAGCAGGGCGAAAGCTACATCCGCCAAGCCTTGCGCAAAGGCTTGCACGACAAGGAAAGCCAGGCCGCGGCTTATTTGCAGATGTGTTCCATCATGATGAACAAACGCGACATGAACTCTTACCGCGCCGCTAAAGACTTCTTTCGCAAAGCCAAGGCTTTAAAGCCTACCACGCCGCAGATTGTCGATCAGATCAAACAAATTGAAAAATACATTTCACGAATACCGGGGTAAGAAAAAGACTAAATCATTGCATAGCGCTCCGGTTTCCGGGGCGCTTTTCTTTTGCGCCGGAAAACTATTTTCTGAACATGGGTTGCCAAAGAATTACGCAACAAAAATGAATGCAATTACCTGTGACAGCGCACCCAAAAACAAGCCTGCATAAACTTCAAACGGGTTGTGGTCGGCATTGAGCAGCCGCGCCGTGCAAACGCAGCCTGCAATAAACAAGGCAACAGATAAATAAGGCCCGAAATTAAGGCTGCTGCGCAGCGAGAGCAAAAGAAGCAAAGCAATAACAACACCCATGGCCAGTGCGTGCATGCTGACTTTAAAGTAGTTGTTGAAAAAAACACCGAAGCAAGTCGTCAGAAAGACAGCCAGGCTAAACATTACTGACTCTTTTGGAAAGCCGAGATTTCTTGAAACGTACCACATCCAAAAGTAAAAGATCATGGAAGCCATGTAGGGAATGATGCGGTCTTTTTGGGTTTTTAGCTGAACTGTTTTGACAAAACCCAGGGCTTTTGCAATGAGCACTGTAGCCAGCGGCAACAACGTGTAGCTTACAAAAAATTGAACAAGGAGCAATCCTTTACGAAAAGGCTCCAGATCGGGAAACAAACGCAACACGAAAACAAAAAACCACGCAACGTAAACCGGCACAAACAAGGGATGAAAAAGGTAAGAGACGACTTTGGCGGCTGTGCGCAGGGCCGGATGAAAGGAAAGAGGAATGGCAGCTTGTGCGTTGTTCATCGGGCAAATATAAGTCCTCGCAGCCCGCTTGATTTAAGCAAAAGATGGATTTAAAAGAAAGGCGAATTGCGGACTTTACTTGCAACCGAAAGCAAGATTTCTTTTAAATCTGACTGCACCAATTATTAGAACGGTAGAAATGAAAGACAGGTTGGCCCGGTGTTGAATAGACTTACCAAACGCACAAGTGTGCGACGCAACGAAAGCTGAATAGCGGTACAAAAGTCCGGTACATAAAAAACCCAATCAAAAACATGATTGGGTCAGCCTATTTACAAGGTAAGCGACATCTCTATTTGGTTGCCTTCACAGCCGCCACATCGGCCAGCGGAATTGCTTCCTTCCCTATCACCAGTGATTGCCCGTTGTCGAAGCAAGTGAAATCCTTTTTTAATTGCACAGAGCTAACTTTTAACTCGTCGCCGCAACGTTTTACGGTGAGGTAGTGAAACTGTGGTTTGTAATCAACTGCCAAGTCATCAAGGCAACCCTGGCCGGTGCGCAAAGGCTGGTGCAGTCCGCCGCCGCCGCCAATGACCAGAAAATCTTTCCCGCCTTTTTGAAAATGCTCGAAGTTGTGCGAGTGGCCACTGATAAAAAGCCGGCTTTTTTTAGAGGCCATGAACAAGGGAACAAACTTCTCCTGCACGTCTTTACTGCTGCCCACAATTTTACTGTTGGTATAAGGCGAATGATGACAACCGGAAATGATAAACTGGATTGCGGGATCGGCGTCAAGTTTTTGGAGCGTTTGTTTGTACCAAGCTATTTGTGCGGTGTTTTGTTCAGCCGAAAGCGTTCCAAAATTTGAATTCAGCAGAATGACCGCAACTGAATCCTTTACCTCCAGATAACCCGTGGGCACATGGTCGGGAAAACGCTTCTGAAACTTGCGCATTCCTTTACCGGCTTGTCCCATTACTTCGTGGTTGCCAAGGGCTGCATATACCGGCACGTTCTCATCACGAAGGCTTTTTAGATAAGCGTCCATCGGCTTCCATTGATGATTGCTGTAACCGAGGTTCACCACATCGCCCATAATGAAAAAGGCGCCGGGCTTGCGTTTGGTCACGGCATCAAACAACAGTTTGGTGGCTTGCTGGTTGTGATCTTTTTTAAGGAAAAGCGTTTCTACCCACATGGGCTTTTGCGTGTCGGAGGCAAAGCAAAGCTCGGTGCTGTCGGCAATCGTTTGCGCATGGAGTTTTACGCAAAGGAGAACGAGGAAAAGACAAAGAAGCTTGAGCATAGGAAAAGGGGTTGTGTTATCGCGGTTTGTTTTGAGAACGTACCAAAGCTAACCAACCCAAAAAACAAAATTTCGTGAAAACCGGCAGGAGCGGTGGTTTTGACTTTAAAGCATTAGGGAATTATCGGGTAATCTGTTAATCCGGCGACCCGGTTAAACGGATAAACGGATTGCCGGATCACCACCTTAAAAACCGCCACACTAATTGCAACTGTCCGCAAAGAGAGCCATTGGACGTTTCGGCTGCGTAAAGCCATTTTACTTCGGCACCCAGTCCGGTTTGTGAGCCAAGGGGATAGATGTACGAGGCCGCCGCCATCCAGCCTACACTCAACTTATTAGCTGTGACATTGCCGGCGTAATCGAGTTTTGTGTTTAAAAGATAAATACCCGAGCCGGCGAAAATGTTCAGGTGCTTTTTTAGCGACATGCCCCACTCCAGTAAAATGGGTGTTGCGTTTAGCGAAATTTTTCCGCTCTTTCCAACGGAGTCTTTTAAATCGTATCTGTAAAATGTTACCTGTCCGGTTTCCAAACCTGCCTTTAACAAGTGATCGGGAAACCACATAATGCGCAGCGTGCCCACCGGGTTAAACTTGTGTACGGTAGGTTGCAGGTAAGCAGGTGCGCCGCCGTTGGACAGATAATAACTCATGCCGCCGCCAAAATAGGCCACCAGCGAGTACTCGCCACGGCCCGTAGGACGCGACGTAAATTTTTCTTCTTGCGCTTTTGCGGCAAAAACACCGACCAGGGCAATCAGCAATAAAAGGGTTTTATTGTTTTGTATAATACGCATACGCTACGGCTGATGGGTAATTGGAAAGAATACCGTCGAATTGCCCGTTGGTTAAAAATTCGTTTATATCGGCTTGGCTGTCGAGCGTCCAAACAAACACTTTGCGGCCCTCACCGTGCATGGACGAAACGGCGTCGTTTTGCAAGCCAAGTGTAAATCGCGGGCCCCAAATTGTTGAGTTGGCGGCATGCACGTCGTCAATCGTTAATTCATTTACCGAGGGTACAGAGGCGTAGTTGGGCAATGCTCTAAAATTATCCAGCACGGTTTTATCGGGGATGCCGATGGTGATGAGCAACGTGCGGCCAATGGCTGCGGCTTTTTGCATAAACTCGGCTTGCAGGTCGCGTTCTACCTGAAGATTGCCGGTCAGTTTTGTATCCAGCCATACGTAACGCAAAGCCGTGTTGTACACCACTGTATTAAGGACATCGCGCAAGGTGGGAATGCGTTCGCCGTTAATCAGCCGCACCAGCGATGTCAACTGCGCATAACTGTAACTGCCGACCGGCCCTACCATTCCGTTTTTTTGGATTAGTCTTTCGTTCAACGTGGCGTCGTGAAACAAGATGGGTACGCCATCGGAAGTCAGGCGAACATCTATTTCAATTCCCGTGGCACCGAAGCGTGACGCCAGCTTTACAATTTCAACGGTGTTTTCCGAAGCCGGCAATAAATCAGCAGAACGACCGCCGCCGCGGTGTGCCACAATCTCAAGTGGTTTACCTTTATACAAAGGCCTTGCATAGCGCAGTGAAACAGGAATGGAAGGCGCATCGTCCGAGAGGCCGTAATTGCCGGTGATGATGAGGTTGTCGCCTGGTGTCCATGTGTTGTTAAGCAATTTCATGGCGCCGTTGTTCCTGTCAATGGTAAGCCAGACCTTTCCGGTTTCGGTGCCGATCATTCTTCGCCAATAACCGTTAAGTAAAATAGAGCTGTCAGCGGTGCGCTTGCCTTCGCAAACAAAATAGATGATGTCTTTTTGGCAAAAGAAAGAAAGGTTGTAAGTCGTATCCGTTCCGTTGGCGGTATAACTCCACTTCAATGCACAATCGTTGCCAAAGCGATCGTTGCCGTCGCTGATGTTGTAAACGCCATCGAGCAGTTTCACCGCCTTGCTCGTTAGCTTCACGGCCGAAGACGCATTGTACAAATCCCAGTTAAGCGAAGGAACGGGTGCTTCGTATTTTTTTCTGCAGGAGAAAAACAAAAGAAGCAACAAAAAAAGAAGGCATTTCTTTTTCATAAGTTAAGGCCTACAATGATTTGCGGGTAAAAGATGTTGCGGTCGAAGGATTCAAACAGCGTCCAGGTTTGCCAGAAGAAATCGCTGTAAATAGCCCGGAAGCCAATCGTTAGCGCCTTCTTGCCGTAAAAAGGTTGTTCCAAAATAATGGAATATGAAGAACCACTCAGCAAGCGGCGTTTTGTTTTTAATTCCGTGTCAACCGCATAGGTTTTGATGCCGAAATCCATCAGGGCATCGGCGCGAAAGGTGAGCAGAACTTTTTTATTAAAACGCCGGCCCAGCGAAAAGTTGGGAATGTTTTCAAAGCCGTGCCCTCGCGTTTTAATTTCCTGCACGTTCACGTTGCCAAACCACACGCCAACATCGTTCCCCAAGGCCATTGAATAACGCTCGCTGAACTTGTGCACCCACCGCGGACCGATGGTGAAAAGATTTTGCAACACCTGCACGCTACCGCGTATGTCGGTATAAAAATTTGGCGCAAGCTTTTTGAGAATGTGTATGTCAAGCGCGGGAATGCGGTAATGAACTTCCTCTGTAATGTCGTACGGCATGGTGGTGTTGGTAAAGCCAAGCGAAATTTTCCAGGGCCTGTCCATTGGATAGGGAAAGAAGACACCTTTCAGGCGGTGGGTGGCCGTGTCTTGCGCACGAAGGACGGTGCAGCAAAAGGCAAGGCAGAAACAAAAGACGTATTTCATTGCGGTCAGGTTAAAGCATGAGTTCAAAAAGCGTATGCAATTCCCAAGCCGCAGGAAAAATTTGGGGTTTGTGGTTGGGGTGACGGTCGTTGAAGGCTTTTGTGATTCGAAAAAAATTGAGCGGTACGCTGAACGATGAAGCAGGTGACACAACGAACGCGGACAGTAGCAATGGCTCCGGCTTTATAAAAAGAAAACGCAATCATTAGAATAAGACTGCGTTTCAAAAGCCTTTTCGCACCGCACAAAACCACAAACCTCTTATTGTAAACCCGGGTCGTTAAACGTGTCGCCTTGTTTTATATCGCCGGTTTCAAAACCTTTCTTTAACCAAAACATCCGTTGCGCCGATGTGCCGTGCGTGAACGATTCGGGCACCGCATAACCTTGTGCTTCTTTTTGCAATTGGTCGTCGCCAATGGCTTGCGCGGCTTTTAATGCGCTTTCCATATCGCCGGCTTCCAGCAAGCCCTGGCCTTGCGCATAATGCGCCCATACGCCGGCAAAAAAATCAGCCTGCAATTCCAGCTTCACCGAGTATTTATTGTATTCCTCTTCGCTCAAACGCTGGCGCAGCCGGTCCATTTTATCTGACGTGCCCAAGAGATATTGAATGTGGTGTCCCACTTCGTGTGCAATGACGTATGCCTTGGCAAAATCGCCGGCGGCGTGAAAACGGTTGCTCAGCATGTCGAAGAAAGAAAGATCGAGGTAAAGCTTCTGATCGGCTGGACAATAAAACGGCCCCGTAGCACTGCTGGCACCGCCGCAGCCCGATTGTGTGGCATCGTTAAAAAGCACAAGGATCGGGTTTGTGTACGCAACGTTTACCTGTTGCGGCAGTTGCTGTGCCCAAACTTTCTCGGTGGAACGCAAGACCACTCTTGACAACTTGGCCTGGTCGTCTTGGGCAGCCTTCTGGTCGGGCGATAGCTGCGTTGATTGCTGTCCGTTTCCCATGGGCAACTGCGAGGGGTCAACGTTGTTCCCGGTGAAAAGATTGAAGAGCAATACGATGACGCCGATGATGCCGCCGCCCACTGCAATGTGACCACCGCCAATGCCCCGGCGATCTTCTACGTTACCGCTTTCTTCTTGTCCCTGCCAACGCATAACAATAAGTTTAGAGTTTGAAGGTAAAAAAAATGTGCCGGGCCCAAGCTTTACCCAATCCTGCTTGCCAGCGACGTCTCCCTTGTCCACTAATGCGCCGAATGTTAAAGAGTGCAACGCAAGGAACGTTGAATAGTGGGTCTGCCGCCGAATCCATAAATAAAAACGCCACCAAAAGTCTGACTGGATTTTTTCGTCTCGTTGAAAAGCAAGTGTCTGTGAGCAGCTATCTCCTTCTCCAGACCGAAGGCCGGTTTGGGCAAGGCTTATATTTGCGCCACAACTTAACCGGCATGAAACGTTTCTTCCTTCTCATTCTTCCGCTTTCCATTCTTGTGTCGTGCAAAACCGCAAGCTCAATTACCGGCAACAAAGACAACGGCAAGATTGACGTAACCTTTCTCCAGATAAATGATGTGTATGAAATAGCGCCGCTTGGCGGTGGCAAAGAAGGCGGCATTGCAAGAGTAGCCACATTGAAAAAAGAATACCTGCAAAAGAACCCGAACACATTTTTGGTTATCGCCGGCGATTTCGTCAGCCCTTCCGTTTACAACAGTTTACAGGTGGCTGGCAAAGCCGTACGCGGCAAGCAAATGGTAGAAGCCCTGGGCAGCGCCGGGTTGGATTACGCCATGTTTGGCAACCACGAATTTGACATTAAGGAAAGCGAGTTGCAGGACCGCATTGACGAGTCATCTTTCGGATGGATTTCTTCCAATGCTTTTCACAAAACAAAAAGCGGTGTTGAGCCTTTTGTAAAAGAAGGCAAAGGGCCGCTGCCAAAAACATTTATCCTGCGGGTAAAGGACGCCGATGGCACCACCGCGAAAATTGGGATGTTGGCGCTCACGGGTCCTTTCAACAAAGCGGATTTTGTAAGCTATACCGATGTAATGCAAGCGGCGAAAGAAGCCTACAATGCGTTGAAAGATTCGTCCGATGTCGTTATCGCCATCACGCACCAAAGCATGGATGCCGATGAATTGTTGGCAAAAGAAGTTCCCGGCCTTACGGCCATCATTGGCGGGCACGAACACGACGGCCGCTACGCAAAGGTGGCCGGTATCCCCATTACCAAAGCCGTTGCCAATGCAAAGAATGCTTACGTGATTCAATTGCGCATCAACAAAAAGAAAGGCACGCACAACGTAAAAACAAGCATCGAAACACTGAACGAAAAAGTAGCCTTGGACAGCGCAACAAATGTGGTGGTGCAGAAATGGAACCGCATTGCCGAAGAGAATTACGGTTCGCTTGGCTTTGATGCAAAAAAAGTAATGATCGAAAAAGGCGAACCGCTTGAAGGCCGTGAAACAGCCGTGCGCAGCCGGCCAACCAACCTTACGCAATTAATTGTTGCGGCCATCAAAGACGCCGCACCACGGGCCGACATTGCCGTGATGAACGGCGGCTCCATCCGCGTGGACGATGTGCTGCAGTCGCCCGTTACGCAATACGATATTTTGCGGACGCTGCCCTTTGGCGGCGCTCTTAGCGAAGCCGATATGAAAGGAAGCTTGGTGATTAAAATGCTGGAAGCGGGAAGAAAAAACATCGGCAGCGGTGGCTTTTTGCAGTACAGCGAAAACCTTGCTTACGTTGCTGATAAATGGATATTAAACGGGCAAGCCATTGACCCGGCAAAAACCTACCGCATGGTGCTGCCGGAGTTTGTTTTTTCGGGTAAGGAAGCCAACATGGATTTTTTAAAACCCGATAACGTGGACGTGGTGAAAGTCTACCCCACCGCCGGCAAAGGCGAGCCTTTGTCTGACATTCGTTTGGCGGTGGTGCGTTACCTCGAAAAGAACAAAGCCCAATACATGAAATAATATTTTCGCAAACAAACATTCCCTATCTCGCAGATATGGAATGTCTCCTTTTCCCTACATTAGCGCAAACACAATTGCTATGTGCAAACTCTTTTCAACAGCGGTCATCGCTGTTCTTTTTTTGACGTCTTGCAGCAACACCGCCAACACGAGTACAACGGCCAACGATTCTGCAAGCAAAACATCATCCGATTCTGCGGCTACTGTTGATGGCCACCCGGCCTGGATTGAACAAGGCAATGTTTACGAAGTCAACGTTCGGCAATACACACCGGAGGGAACCTTCAACGCCTTCGCGCCAAACCTTCAACGCTTAAAAGACATGGGCGTGCAAACGCTTTGGTTCATGCCCGTCAACCCCATTTCAAAATTTGGGCGCAAGGGTGTATTGGGAAGTTATTATGCCGTGTCGGATTACGATGCCATCAATCCCGAATACGGCAACATGGACGATTGGAAGGCCCTTGTGAACAAAGCACACAGCATGGGCTTTAAAGTCATTATTGATTGGGTGCCCAACCATACCGGCGCCGATCATCCCTGGCTAAACAATCATCCTAACTTTTTTGTGAAAGACAGTACCGGGAAACCGGCCGTGGCTTTTGATTGGAGCGATGTTCGTCAACTTGATTACAAGAACACCGAGATGCAGGACAGCATGATCGCGGCCATGAAATACTGGGTGAAGAATACGAACATTGATGGCTTTCGTTGCGACGTAGCCTGGAACGTGCCCGGTGAGTTTTGGAAGAAATGCATCACGCAGTTAAAAGCCGCAAAGCCCGGCATGTTCTTTCTGGCCGAAGGCGACAAGCCTTATCTCCTGCAAAACGGCTTTGATGCGTTTTATCCCTGGGACGCTTTTCACATGATGATAAACGTGGCAAAGGGTAAGCGTCTGGCATTTGCGTTGGACAGTGTGAAAGCCAGATACGACACGGCTTATCCGCCGGCTGCCATTCCAATGTATTTCACCAGCAACCACGACGAGAACAGTTGGAACAAAGCCGACTACGGCACCATGCCCGGCGCTTCTCATGCACCCTTTGCCGTGTTCACGCAAACCTTTGCGAAATCGGTGCCGCTCATTTACAGCGGACAGGAAGAACCTTTCCTTGACAGCGTAAGTTTTTTCTACAAAGACACCATAACGATGCACGATTACAAACGTGCGCCTTTTTACAAAACGCTTTTGAATCTGCGCAAAAGCAATTCCGCACTGGCAGCAAACGCATCGTTTAAAAAATTACGCACCTCAAACGATGCGGCTATTTATGCTTATGAAAGACAGAATGGAGCCAATAAAGTTTTGGTTGTGCTTAATCTTTCGGCAAAGCCGCAAAAATTTACGTGGACCGACCAACCCTCGGAAAAAGAATGGAGCAACGTTTTCTTAATGAACAAAGAACCGGCGCTTACATCAATCGAGCCGTGGGGTTACGCGGTGTATGAAAGGAAGTGAGAGGTGAGACGATAAACGTGAAACCAGAAAAACTTTAAACCAAAACCAACGTATATGTTTTTGCAACTCAAACACAAGTCGCTACATGTTTACGAAGCTGTACGTGAACTGACGAGAGAGGTTTACAAGGCTTCAATGTTGCTGCCCCCAGAAGAAAAATTCAACATGGTGCAGCAAATCAGGAGAGCGGCTTTGTCGGTGAAATTGAATTTAGCTGAAGGCTCAACGAGACGTTCTGAAGTAGAGCGAAACCGTTTCATCGAAATCGCAAGAGGGTCGGTTGTAGAAATAGATGCGGCTTTCGAAACTGCAGTAGATCTTGATTATTTTAAACTTGAACAATTACAAAAAACAAGTGAGCTGCTGAACAAATGTTTTGCCATGCTCTCCAATATGATTGTATGAGCGGAGTGCCTTGTCTCACGTTTAACGTTTGACTTCTCACCAAACCAAAAATTATGTTCGATTCAATATTAGATTTTTTACAACCTGTCAACTGCGCCGAAATCAGCAATGACACAGGCTACAAAGAAGGACAGATCGGCAAAAGCATTGACACCTACGAGGAAGAGTTTCCAAACCTTGACGAAGCCGATATTGTATTGGTTGGTTGCGGCGAACAACGCGGCGCAGCCTTGCTTCATCAAAGCACGGCTCCGACCTCGGTACGCAGCGAGTTTTACAACCTGTACCAATGGCACAGCGACGTAAAACTTGCCGATGCGGGCGACGTAAAAATTGGCAAGACCGTTAACGACACCTACGCGGCGCTAAAAATGGTCGTGCATGAATTAATCAGTGCGAACAAAACCGTTGTCATTCTTGGCGGCTCCAACGACCTTGCGCTTTCGCAATACCATGCTTTCGCCGACGACAAAAACGCAATTGACGCCGTGGGCGTGGATGCGCTCATTGACATTAATCTTGAATCGCCTTTTCGCGCCGATAATTTTTTGATGGAATTGCTTACGCTTGAGCCCAACTACATGCGGCACTATAACCACATCGGCTTTCAAAGCTATTACGTGCATCCGCGCATGTTGGAAACAATGGACAAGTTGCGCTTCGACTGCTTTCGCGTGGGTACGGTGAAGGAACACATGGAAGAAATGGAACCCGTCATTCGCAATTGCAGTTTTATGGCTTTTGATATTTCCGCGATTGCAGCCGCTTTTGCACCGGCCAATCATCTTACACCAAACGGCTTGAACGGCGAGGAAGCCTGTACGCTGATGCAATACGCCGGCATGAGCCCGAACCTGCAAAGCGTGGGGCTTTACAATTACCGTCCCGAACGCGACGTGGAGAGCCTTACGGCGAAGCAACTAAGCCAGATGCTTTGGTATTTTATTGACGGTTTCAGTCGAAACAAACGCGAAGCAAAACTGGACGAACGCGAATCTTTCAACGAGTTTCACACGATGTTCTCCGACGTGGATACCGTGTTTTTGCAAAGCAAAAAAACCGGCCGCTGGTGGATGCAGATGCCGGACAAGGAATTCATTGCCTGCTCGTATAAAGATTATCTCATAGCCAGCAACAACGACTATCCCGAACGCTGGCTGCGGGCACAGGAAAGACCTTAAACGGTTTGTGGTTTTTAGTTTATGGTTTGAGGTTGGCGTGATGTGCACAAATGTTTTTCTTCTCGTTTGCTCCGTGCGAAAATATTTTTTGTGTCATGGTGTGCGTCCGTTTACGCCAATTCGCTGGCAAGGGTTGAGGGCATTCCTTCCTACCTTTGCTCCTCTCAATTTCAAATCTTAACTCTCAAATTATTTTATGCCCGGATATGAATTGTGGAGCGATGCGGAACGCAAAGAATTAATGGACGTGGTAGAAAGCGGCGTGCTGATGCGCTACGGTTTTGATGCGCAGCGCAAAGGCCACTGGAAAGCAAAAGAACTCGAACAAGCCATCTGCAACCGTTTTGGTTCAAGACATGCGCAGCTTGTGTCGAGCGGAACAGCCGCACTGACAACGGCGATGGCCGCTTTGGGCATTGGCGCGGGAGACGAAGTCATCATGCCTTCGTTTACGTTTGTGGCAAGTTTTGAAGCCGTGTTGAGCGTGGGTGCCATTCCTGTTTTGGTTGACGTGGATGAAACCCTCACGTTAAATCCCGGTGCTGTAAGAAACGCGATTACACCTAAAACAAAATGCGTCATGCCCGTGCACATGTGCGGCAGCATGGCCGACATGGATGCGCTGCAAAGCATCTGCGCAGAACACGGCTTGTTGTTGCTTGAAGATGCCTGCCAAAGCATCGGCGCTTCGTACAAAGGAAAGAGTTTGGGAACCATCGGCGATGCCGGAACCTTTTCGTTTGATTTTGTAAAAACCATGACCTGCGGCGAAGGCGGCGTGGTGCTGACGAACAGTGAAGAGGTTTATACGAAATGCGATGCTTATAGTGATCACGGCCACGATCACAAAGGCGTTGACCGCGGCGCGGATCTGCATCCTTTTCTTGGTTACAACTTTCGTCTTTCTGAATTGCACGCAGCCGTTGGCCTGGCACAGGTAAAACGGGTAGATGAATTTTTGGCCATCCAAAAAAAGAATCAAACTGCGTTAAAGAATATTCTCTCCGCCATCCCACAAATTTCTTTTCGCAAGCTTCCCGATCCCGATGGCGACAGTTGCACGTTTTTGAGTTGGTTTTTGCCCACCGAAGAACTCACAAGAGCGGTAATAACCGAAATGAAAGCGCAGGGCATTGCCGGTGGAAATTTCTATTGGTTCGACAACAACTGGCACTACATCCGCAAGTGGGATCATTTAAAAAACGCATCGTCGCTTCATCCTTTGCATGATGAGCAACGAAAAGCACTGCAGGCTTTGGCCTCGCAAGATTTTTCTGCATCCGATGCGGTGATGAGCCGCTGCGTTTCTACTTCTATTTCGTTGTTGTGGACGGAAGAACAAGTGAAGGAAAAAGGCGAGAAAATGGTAGCCGCGATTAATAAAGTTTTGGCAAGCGAAAGCATCAACGCTTAAAGTGCTTTGTACAAACATTTATGAAAGCAACCCAAGGGTTGCTTTTTCTTTTGCGTACTGTCATCTTTCATCCGTCATCTGTCATCCATACCTTCCTACATTTGTCGCCTAAATTTCTTCAACCATGAAACTGGTTTCTTACCTCAAAGAAGAACACGATGCGCTTGCGGTTTTGGTGGACGGATTGCTGTACGACATGGAATATTTGCACCCTGATTTGCCCAACACGATGAGCATGTTTTTAAATTATTGGGAAGACTCGGTTGCCTTTGCGCAGGAAGGTGTGCGAATGATTGAAGAAGGCCGCATTGCACAAGGCAAAGGCATCCCGGTTGAAAGCGTTCAGGTGCTGGCACCCGTTCCTTTTCCTTCATCGTGCAGAGATGCCTATGCCTTTCGCCAGCACGTGGAAGCGGCGCGGCGAAACCGCAAAGTGCCCATGATTCCGGAGTTTGATCAATACCCCGTTTTTTATTTCACCAATCACCACGGCGTGAAAGGGCCGGGCGAAGTTTTGTGCATGCCCGATCATTTTGAAAAGCTCGACTTCGAACTGGAAGCCGCGATTGTGATTTGCAAACACGGCCGCAACATCAAAGCCGAAGAAGCGGATGAATACATCGGCGGATTGATGATCATGAACGACCTGAGTGCCCGCACGCTGCAGATGCAGGAAATGCTGCTCAACCTTGGTCCCGCAAAAGGAAAAGATTTCGCTACGACGGTTGGGCCGTGGCTGGTAACGCTGGACGAACTGGAAGAATTTGAAACGGCCGCAAAAGAAGGCCATGTTGGAAAAGCTTGGAATTTAAAAATGACCTGTACCGTGAACGGCGTGCAAGTAAGCGAAGGAAACTTGGGCGACATGGATTGGACTTTTGCTGAAATTATTGAACGAGCATCCTATGGTGTGGATCTTTATCCCGGCGACATCATCGGCAGCGGCACGGTGGGTACGGGTTGTTTTTTGGAACTCAACGGCACCGGAAAACTGAATGATGAGAACTACCAGGAGCAATGGTTGAAAGAGGGCGACGTAGTGGAACTGGAAATTGATGCCTTGGGGACGTTGAGCAATATCATCGTTGCCGAAGAAAGTGATTGGCGTATAATTTCTGAACCGTGATTTGGGTGGATAAAAAAATTAGCAAGAAATAAAAGAGTCGTTCATAACAGAACGACTCTTTCTTTATGAAGGTGTTTTTATTTCCTCCTAATCCTAATAATCTACCCAAATCACGGTTCAGATTAATGCCTGAAATGCCTCAACCCTGTCATCACCATCACTAAATTATTCGCCACGCAATATTCAATGCTGTCTTTGTCGCGGATAGAACCACCGGGCTGAATAAAAGCCGTGATGCCGGCTTCGTGGCCAAGTTGTACGCAATCATTAAAGGGAAAAAACGCATCGCTTGCCATTACCGCGCCGCTTAAATCAAAGTTGAACTGTTTTGCTTTCTCTACCGCGTGGCGCAAGGCATCAATGCGACTGGTTTGTCCGCAACCTTTGCCTACCAGTTGCTTGTTTTTCACCAGCGCAATGGCGTTGCTTTTTAGGTGCTTGCACACAAGGTTGGCAAAGAGCAAATCTTCTTTTTCCCTTTCGTCTGATGCACGTCCGCCCGCTTCTTCCCATTTATCAAAATTGCCGGCGTCTTTGCCTTGTTGCAACGTACCGTTCACGGCATTCTTGTAAATGTTCTTTGTTGTAACTGTGTTTTTAAGTTGAAGCAAAATGCGGTTCTTTTTTGTCTTCAAAATGCTTAACGCTTCGTCGTTATAAGAAGGAGCCAACAACACTTCAAAAAAGATTTCGTTGATGGCTTCTGCCGTGGCTTTGTCAATCTCGCGGTTGCAAACCAGAACGCCACCGAAAGCACTTTCGGGGTCGCCGGCCAAAGCGTGTTTCCAGGCATCGCTTACGTCTTCGCGGCTGGCAATGCCGCACACGTTGGTGTGTTTGATGATGGCGAAAGTTGTGCTTTGGAACTCTTTGATTAATTCAATCGCCGCATCAATGTCCACCAAATTGTTGTAGGAAATTTCCTTGCCGTGCAGTTGTTCGAAGCATTCGTTCAAGTCGCCGTAAAACACGGCCGTTTGGTGCGGATTTTCGCCGTAACGAAGCACCGTTTCTTTTCCCGCGCCAACAACGGTTAGCGGTTCATCAGCGTTGAAATAATTGTTGATGGCAACGTCATAATTCGCTACCACTTTGAACGCTTTTGCAGCAAAGGCTTTTCGTTGCTCAAGGCTGATTTCGCCACTTTGTGTTTGAAGCAATTCAACGAGCTTGCCGTAATCGTCTTTCGATGCAATCACCGTCACATCGGCAAAATTTTTCGCGGCCGCACGAATCATCGAGGGGCCGCCAATGTCTATCTTTTCAATGATTAATTTTTCCTCTTTGGTTTGCACCAGTGTTTCTTCAAAAGGATACAAATCCACGATCACCAAATCAAGCGTTGGAATGTTGTACTGCTGCATTTCCCGCACGTCGGTTTCGTTGCTTCGCCGCCCGAGAATGCCGCCAAACACCGATGGGTGCAGCGTCTTTACCCGTCCGCCCAAAATGGACGGATACGTTGTGAGGCTTTCCACCGGAATCACGTCAATGCCCAAGTCTTCGATAAATTTTTGCGTGCCGCCGGTGGAGTAGATCGTTGCGCCTTGTTCTTTCAGTTGCCGTACAACCGGTTCAAGGCCGTCTTTATAAAAAACAGAAATCAGCGCAGCGGAAATTTTTTTGTTCATGATTGGAGGGGATTGAAATGCGCCGCAAAAGTAGGGCGCTACCAGTTCATTACAAAAGCGCCGTCTTCGCTTACGTTGTAACAGGGAATGCGCAGCGAATCGCAATCCCGTTTCCACAGTGCGGCTTTCCACGCCGGCACCGAGCCATCAATCACAATCTGTTTCACCACAAAAGCATCAAGAACCTTTGAAATATAGAGCTTGGGATTTCTGGAGAGGATCAACACATCAACGGTAAGTTTTGGATTGGCGGTTACCAAAGGCATCGTTTCATTCATCACCACAACCTGCTTGCCGTTCAGCAAAAAACTTTTTGTATCGGCATCCGATTTTTGTGCAGATACGCGGTGCAAAATGCGCGAAGGTTGCAAGTGAAAGTTTCGTGCAAAGTCGTCGTAAAGCAAGGACGTGTCGCCGAGAAAAGCATAATTTCTCCCGTTGATCACGTCAATGGCCGTGTGCTTTGGCACGTTGTAAACAACAAGCTTTTGTTGCCGCTCTGCTTCGCTAAAAGAAACCGTTCTTATCAACATGAAAACGGCAAAAGAAGATAGTGCCGTCCACGCCAAGCGGCGTTGTTTTTCCATCAGCCAATAACAAATTGCCACCACAAAAATCAACAGCAACAGCGTTTGAACAAGATTGATGGAAAGCCCGTTCCATACAGAAAAAGGAACGTTGTTTAACCGTTCAATGTAACTGTTCATCCAGTAAATAAGGTGGTGCAAAGCAGCGCCAACAAGCGCTGCAAGCGGTGTAAAAAAAGACACCGCGCAAAGCAAGATCTCTCCAAGTACAACAAGGCTGCTCAAGGGCACAGCAATAAAATTGGTAAACAAAAAAAGCAGCGGCATTTGGTGAAAATGATAAACGCTGATGGGGATGGTGAGCACCTGTGCCGAGATGGTAACGGCCGTTAGCTTCCAGAAAAAATCAACGGCTTTGTTGGTGAGATGAAACCAATTGTAAACGGGTTGAAAGAAAAGCACAATGCTAAGCACCGCTGTGTACGAAAGCTGAAAGCCAACGTCCCACAACCAAAAGGGGTTGATGCAAAGAAGAACGAGTGCCGAAAACGCAAGGGTGTTGAAAAAATTCGTTCGCCGCAGCGCCAGCTCACCGGCCGCAATTAAACTAAACATCACCGCCGAACGAAGCACCGACGGCTGTGCGCCGGCCAAAATGCTGAACAGCCAAAGCGAGGCAATCACCAGCAGCAAACGAACTGCAACCAATTTTTTAGCCCGCTTCAAAGGCTTTGTCAGCAACATGAGCAGCCAATAAATCAAGCCGAGGTGCAAGCCCGAAATCGCAATGATGTGCACCACGCCGGTGTTGGAATATGCCTGCACTAAATTTTTATCCAGGTCATCTTTGTAGCCAATCAACAAGGCTTCGGCAAGGCCTTGTTCTTTTTCGCCGGGAATGTATTTTTTCATCACGCCAACCACCCATTCGCGGCAGGCAAAAACGGCTTCTGTAAAGACGCTTTTATCGGTGCCGGGCAATAGAACGAAATCATCGCCGGACAAATAAACCTGGTGCGTAATGCCGTTGAAAAGGCAATAGGTTTTGTAATCGAAACTGCCCGGATTGCCCGCGTTTTTTATTTCCTGCAAGGGCCTGTTGAAAAGGATGCGGCTGCCGTATTGCAACGATGGCGGAAGCGAATCTTTTTTAAAATAGAGAATTACATTTCCTTTCACCGGTTTTGCGGAAGAAGAATCGTTCAAGCTTTCGAAGCTTGCCAGGGCTTTGTACGAGTTTGCTTTTTCTACCAGCGGCTCTTCCAGTTTTACGGTAATGCCATTACCCGCTTTGTATTCGCAGCCAATCCAGTGCTTGTTGTTGCGAACGTCTTGTTGCCAAACCAAAAGACCGCCGCCCGCCACAAACAAAAGACAAAGAGCCGTGCCGTTCACCGCACTTAGTTGATAGCGTTTCCGGATGCCGGTAAACGAATAAAGCCCCGCGAAAAGAAAACACACACCAAAGCAAAGAAGCAAAACGGAAAGCGAAAGCTGAACGTTCCATTGCAGCACAATGCCAACGGCCGTTGCGGTCAACAATCGAACAAAAGGTGCTTTGTGCCAAAGCCGTGCAGCCATGCACAAAAGATAAACTGCTTTCGGGGCTTCTGCAAGCCTTAGCTTTCTTTTGCTGGCGAACGAATAACCAACAGAAAATAAAGGGACACCGACAGGGCTACAACCGCCGTTACATAAAAAGCCAGACCGCTGCCGAAACGCTGCCAGAGCAATCCGGTAACCACGCTGGCCAGCAGCGTGCAAAGGCTTTCGCAAGAGGTATAAAAGCCAACTGCCGTGGCCGTGTTGCGGTTGTGCGAGAGATTGGTGATCCAGGCTTTGGCGAGGCCTTCCACCGCGGCGGCGTAAATGCCGTACAGGAAAAAGGCAAGAAAGATTACCGGCGTTGATGGTGAAGCGGCAAATAAAAAATAAACGGTAGAAAACAGCAATATGCCGGCTAAAAAAACATTGCGGATCTTGGTCCTGTCGGCCAGTACACCAAGCGGATAAGCCACCAACGCAAATACCACGTTGTAAAAAATATAAGCGCCAATGGCCAGCCGGTCGTCGCCGGTTACTTCTTTTGTTTTCAGCAAAAGAAAAACGTCCGAACTGTTTACAAGCGACAACACAAGCAATCCCACCACCAGTTTTTTATACGGTGATGATGCAATGCGCCAGTAACCAAAAAAAGAAAAAAAGCCGCCTTCATTCAGCGTAGAGGAAGGCTGTCTTTTTTCTTTCAGCAGAAAAACAAGCGCAACGGACAAAAGGCCCGGAATGCCCGCAAGCAAAAAGATAAGCGCATAATTTTTTGGATAAAGAACAAACAACAACAGCGCCAGCGCAGGGCCAATGGCTGCGCCAAACGTATCCATCGCTCGGTGAAAGCCAAACACCCTCGCCTTGGTTTGCGGCGTGGCATTTTGTGAAAGCAGCGCATCTCTTGCCGCCGTGCGAAGTCCTTTGCCCAAGCGGTCAACGGCACGCGAAAAGAAGATCCACAGCGGATAGGTGAACGCCGCCATCATGGGCTTGGAAACCGCACTGAAAAAATACCCCAGCTTTACAAAAGGCAGCCGCAAGCCGCTTTCGTCGCTGCGTTTGCCAAAATAACCTTTGCTGATGGCGGCTGTAAAATTGGCCATGCCTTCCAGCACACCAATCAGCAAAACCGAAAAGCCGATTTCTTTTAAATACACCGGGATGATGGGGTAAAGCATTTCACTGGCCACATCGGCAAACAGCGAAACAAAGGAGAGGACGAGCACCGTTCGGTTGATGATCTTCACAAAGCGAAAGTAACCGTCATCCCTCAACTAATTTTGGACTCATGAACGTTACGCTTCGCACGGCCACGAAAGAAGACGCCGAACTGATTGCCGACATCAGCCGACAAACCTTTTACGACACGTTTGCCGCCGACAATTCCGAAGAAGACATGCAAAAATTCCTGAGTGAACAATTCACCAGGGGAAGACTGATGTTGGAAGTAGGCGCGGCGGAAAACAGTTTTCTTCTGGCGTATTGCGAAGACAAGCTCGCCGGTTACGCAAAGCTGCGCGATGCAAGAGTGCCGGTAGCTTTGAAAAATGTTCCCTCGCTTGAGATTGCCCGCCTCTACGTATTGCAGGAATTTTTGGGCAAAGGCATTGGCGCCCTGTTAATGAGGGCTTGCCTTGAAACAGCCCGCGAAAAACAAAAGACGGTAGCCTGGCTGGGCGTGTGGGAAAAGAACAAGCGAGCCATCCATTTTTACAGCCGCTGGGGCTTTCAAAAATTTGGCGAATGGGATTTTCTTTTGGGCAATGATTTGCAGCGCGACTGGCTGATGAAGAAAGAACTCGCCTGATTAAAATCCTGTACCCCGTTAACGGCCGTCATTTGTGTTTGCGATTTTGTTTCCCTCCTTTGTCTTTCAAACAAGCAACATGAAAGGCCTTTGTTTTTTTCCGCTGCTCCTTCTTCTTGGTTGTACCGCCACAAAGCTTACGTCGTCGTGGACAGCACCAACAGCCGGCGCAAAAAATTACAGGCAACTCCTGGTGGTAAGTACCGTTCAAAACGAAGACAGTGTTTTGCGCATTGCCATGGAAGACCGTATGGTGGCCGCTCTCAAAACTATCGGATACAACGCCGTAGCCTTTCACCAGGCGTTCAGGCCAGGAGCGCTGCGGTCTATGCGCTACGATTCTGTTCAGCAGCGGCTTTCCGGCAAGGGTATTGACGGTGTGATTACCATTGGATTGCTGGCAAAAGAAAGCGGGAGCACTTATGTAAAGGACCGCGTTTCCGCAAGACCCGAAGGTGCGCCAATGGGCAGCTTCTGGGAATCACCCGCAACCACCGTAAAACAAGAAATCGGCAAGCCCGGTTATTACGTAACAACTACGGAATATTACTGGGAAAGCAATTTTTACGACGTCAACACAATTGCCCTTTTATACAATGCACGCACAACAGCCTTTGACGTTACATCGGCGCAAAGCCTTGCGGGCAAATACGGTAAACTCATTGTAGACGACCTGCAAAAGAATTATGTTCTTACGGCCCGGAAATAAAAAGAGGATGATGAATGACGAAGTATGCCTTGGTCGTTGATCGTTGCTCGATTTCTTCGGCCAACTGCCAACGATCAGCAAACAACGGCTCTTCTTTGTTAGCGGATAATCTTTTTAAACAATTTCAACTTGCCTTCAAAGGGCGGATATTTCACGGCCGGATCAAACCATGTGGGTGTTTTCATCACCGCTTTTTGATGGCTGAAAACAGCAAAGGAATATTCGCCATGATAAGCGCCAATGCCGCTGGCCCCTCTTCCGCCAAAAGGCAGATTAAAATTGGTGAGGTGCCAGGATGCGTTGTTGACGCAGCCGCCGCCAAACGGAACTTCGCGCAGCCAGCGTTCTTCTTTTTCCTTGTTGCTTGTGAACACGTAAAACGCAAGCGGGTTAGAGTTGCGGTTGATGATGCTCTTGGCTTCGTCAAAATTTTCAAAAGAAAGAACAGTCAATACAGGTCCAAAAATTTCTTCGCCCATCACCGTAGCGTCAAGCGGTACGTCATCCAGCAAGGTCGGTTCGATGTAGTGCAGAGACATATCGGTTTTGCCGCCGTAAATCACTCGGCCTTGTTCCATGTATTTTATTAAACGATTGAAGGCTCTTTCGTTGATAATTTTTCCGTAGTTGTAATTGGAAGACGGCTCTTCGCTGAAAAATCTTTTGATGGCCGAAATCAGTTCTCTCACAAAAACATCTTTCGCCGAACGGTGAACCAGTACATAATCCGGCGCTACGCACATCTGGCCCGCGTTGGAAAATTTGGTGAGAGCAATGCGCCGCGCAGCCACTTTCAGGTCCGCATCGCTTTCTACCACACAGGGGCTTTTGCCGCCAAGCTCTAACGTTACCGGTACAAGTTGTTTGGCAGCCATTTCATAAACCGCTTTGCCAACCGCTGTACTTCCGGTATAAAAAACGTGGTCGAAACGGAAATTGTTCATCAGGTCCGGTACCACTTGCGCACCTTCGCCTTCCACGCATAAAATGTATTCGGGCGCAAAAATTTGCTTAATGAGCCTTTTCATCACTGCGGCGGTGGCCGTTGCAAACTCGCTTGGCTTTAGCACCACGCAGTTGCCCGCAGCGATGGCGCCAACGAGCGGCGCAAATAAAAGTTGCAGCGGATAATTCCACGGACCGATGATGAGCACAACGCCCAGCGGCTCTTTGTACACAAAACTTTTGCCCGGAAAATTCAACAGGTTGGTCGCAACTTTTTGCGGTTTCATCCAACGGTGCACGTGCTTTAAAGCGTGCCGTATTTCAGCTTGCACAAAACCAATTTCCGTCACCCAGCTTTCTTCTTTGTTCTTTTTCAAATCGGCGTAAAGTGCCTGCATCAATTCGTCTTCGTACTGTGTAATTGCGTTGCGCAAAGCCTCCAGCATTTGTTTGCGAAAAGCATACGGTTGCGTGGCGCCGCTTTCAAAATAACGACGCATCTTTTGCAGCGGTTGAATGGAAGATTCCATAAAACAAAAGTAGGTTGGAGAATCGTGCTACGGGCAGCATTGGTACTGTGGAGCCGGCGTTGCGGCGCTCCATTTATCGTTCTGTTCTTCTATCATCGTTCTTCTGTCTCCGCAGGAGATAAACTTTGGTGGCGAAACCTTAAAACCACCCTCGCTTCCGAAACATGCGCAGCATCCAAACCGGTATCAACAACATGGCACCCACGGCTACCATAAAACCCCATTTGTTGTGCAGCAGCGGAATGCTTTCGAAGTTCATGCCGAAGATGCCGCCGATAACGGTTGCGGGTGCAAGCAGGCAGGTAACGATGGCCATCACTTTCATTACTTCGTTCATGCGCAGGTTTACGTTGTTGATGTAGAGGTCTTGCATCGAAATCATCACGTCGCGGTAGTTTTCGCTGAGGTCGTAGGCCTGCACAATGTGGTCGTAAACGTCTTTGAAATATTTGGTGGTACGGTCGTCAAGCAATTCGCTCTCGCTGCGAATGATGGCGGCTACCATGTCGCGTACGGGGCCGATGTTGCGCTTGAGAATAATCAGCTCTTTGCGCAGTTGGTTGATCTTTGCCAACGTAATGGTGTTGCTGTTCCGGATCACTTCTTCTTCTACCGCTTCGATGCGTTCGCCGAGGCGTTCCATCACCAGGAAATAATTGTCAACAATGAGGTCGAGCATGGAGTAACAGAGATAATCAGCGCCGCGCTGCCGAAGCTTGCTGTTGTGCATCTTCAGTTTTTCGCGAATGGGATTGAACACGTCGCGTTCGGGATCTTCCTGAAAGGTGATGACGAAATTTTTTCCAAGCACGATGGAGATTTGTTCGGTCTCCACCGCGTCGTGTTTGTGGTTGTAATAAAGCATGTAGAGCAGGCAGTAAAAGATGCCTTCCACTTCGTCGGTTTTGGGGCGTTGCGCCACGCTTAAAATGTCTTCGGTCAAAAGCGGGTGAATGCCGAAGTGTGCGGCCAGATTTTCTACGTCGGCGCGAACAATGCCGTCAATGTTGATCCAACTGATATGCTTGTTTTCAAGGTACTGAAAGCTTTCCTCTACCGTCTTTAAGTGGTCCTCGGTAAAGCCATCCGCGTTGTAATCGTAAACGGTTACAAAGCTTTGCTTTGCATCTTGCCGGCGCGTTTCAACAGTAGGATTAACGTCCACAATTTTCTTGGTTCGCTGCGTGCCAAACAAAGTTGTCGGCACGAGGTAGCGGATGTAGTGCTTTGCTTTCACGCTTGTAGAAATTTGAAGGAAGATAGAACAATGCGGTGTGAGTTGGCGCGAAGTAGTGAAGGTATTGCCTGTACGTTTTCTCCGGGGAATAAAGCCGGCGCTATTCTATAGCCACCGTTTTGCTTGCGTAAAAAAACAAGGCTCCTCATAAACAGGAACCGTAGGCCCGGCTCCTCTTGCAACCAGGGAATTTGCTCTCAATACACCACCCGTCAACTTCAAACCATAAACCACAAATCTCTCTTGGTATCTTTACGGCTCATTTAACTCCAGCCGAATGTGTGCAACAGTCAAAGATGAAAAACCCAATCTTATTTTAAGCGTCCTTCGTTGCAAATGTCCGCGTTGCCGAAGGGGCGATATGTTCCGGGAAAAAAATCCGTACAAGCTGAAAACCTTTATGAAGATGAACGAACGCTGCCCGGTGTGCGGCCAGCCCTTGGACATGGAGCCGGGTTTTTATTTTGGTACCAACATGGTAAGCTATGCGCTGGCGGTTTTGTTTTCCGCACTAACGTTGGTGCTTTGGGCATTAACCATTGGCTTGTCAACAACTGATTCACGTTTTTTTTGGTGGATGGGCATTAACGCGGCCTTGCTTGTATTGTTGCAGCCCGTGCTCATGCGTCTTTCCCGCGCCGTGTGGATTGTGTTTTTCATTCCGTACAGCGCTAATTGGAAAGAAGGCGATGTGATAGAACCGGAACGGGTAAACAAGGAGCAGGCCGGAAACTGGTAATGTTTTACTGTAGAAAAAGGAGGGATTGCGTAATCTTTCCGGTTGGCTTTACACCTTAACCAGCGGTTGCAAACAGCGCATCCAGCATTTCGTTGTATCCTGCTTTTGAAAGCGGTTTCGGAAACACAAGGCAGGCGCCCGATTCGGCACCGCACTGAATAAGATTTTCATCGGTGAACGTGGAGTAAATCATTACCGGAATGTGCGAGAAACGTTCATCGGCCTTTAATGTCTGCAAAGTTTGCAAGCCATTTTTCCGCGGCATGTTTTGATCAAGTATTATGTAGTGGGGCAAGTCATTTTCGTAGGAAAGATTGTTCAGGGCCTTTAGCAATTCCTCGCCGTTTTCAACGATGGGCAACAAAACCACATCGGTGCGCAACTGCAAGAAATCGGTAAAAAATTGTTGGTCATCCGCATCGTCTTCGGCTATTAAAATTTTTCGCTTTACCATTGATTGTTCAGACAGGGTTTTGTGTGAAGGGCAAGATAATTTGAAACTCCGAACCTTCGCCTTCTTTGCTTACGGCGTTAATGAGCCCGTTGTGTTTTTCAACAATTTTTTTTGCGATGGCTAGTCCAATTCCCGTCCCTTCGTATTTGTCCTTTGAGTTTAGCCGCTCAAAAAGTGAGAAGATGTGCTGCACGTATTGCTGGCCAAAACCGATGCCGTTGTCTTTAAAACAGAGAAGAACATAATTGCCGTCTTTTTGCTCCGCTGCGGCAAATGATTTCTCGCCAATGCGTTTTGCTTTAACGTCAATAACCGGATTGATGCCGGGCTTTGTAAACTTCAGCGCATTGCTGACGATATTTTGAAACACTTGCCGTATTTGCCCTTTGTTTGCCGCCAGCGTAGGCAATTCACCGGAACGAATGATGGCGCCTTTTTCAGCAATCAACAATTCGAAATCTTCTTTTATATCGGCTACAATTTTATTCAGATCCACCTGTTCAAAAGTGTGGTCGTTGGCCGAAAGCTTGGAGTAATTAAGAATGTCAATAATGAGCGTCTTCATACGCGAAGACGACTCGATAATTTTCTCCAGGTACTTTTTTGCCTCCGGCGACAGCGCCTCGTTGCGTTCTTTTAAGAGGTTGGAAAAGATGGTGATTTTGCGCAACGGCTCCTGCAAATCGTGCGAAGCAATGGAGGCAAACTGCTGCAGATCGTGATTGCTTGTTTCCAATGCACGGTTGCTTTCTTCCAACTTTAGATTGTTTTCGTGCAGTTGCTGTTGCGCTCTTTTTTGTGCGGTCAAATCGGTAAGAATGATGCTGAGCGAAATGCCTTCTTCCAGGGCCAAGGTGGTGAGTGAAAGCTGTACCGGGGTTTTGTCTTTTCCGGCAATCAGAAGCACTTCACCTTTGCAATCTTCTTTCCAGCAGTGCTCGAAAAGCTGGTTGTAGCGGGGGCGGTTTTCAGCCGCTACAAAATTTTGAAAAAGCAAGCCGATCACATCCGATAAAGAGCAACGGACCATGGACGCAAATTGTGAATTGGCATACAGGATAAGCCCTTCCTGGTTTAAGGTAACAGCACCTTCGGTCATCTTTTCTATAAAGACGCGGTAGGTTTGATCGGCGGACTTCAGGGTATAAATCTGGTGGCCGTTGCTGCCGTGTACAACCAGCGCATCAATCTGCCCTGTGCGAATGGCCTCAAGGGTTTCGGTTGCTTCGTGCAACTGAAACCGCAGTTCTTCCAACTCTGCCAGCAACTCTTCTTTTGTTTTGTTTGGGTGTTCAGTTCTCACGGTTGTGCAAGGCCTAATATTTTTAAAACTTTTTCGGTGTCGGACAGGTCGCCAATCAATTTTCGTTCGGGCGGTGGAAGTTTTTTAACGAGCAGCGGCAGGGCAATGAGTTGTTCCTTTTGTGCCAGTTCCCGCTGTTGGTACACATCAATGATTTCCAGCCGGTAATTTCCTGCTAAATGGTCGTCGCAAATGTCTTTAATGTTCGTCAATGCCCGAACCGAATTGGGCGTTGCGCCGGTGATAAAAAGCCGGAGTACATATTCTTTCGCGTGTCTCTCTTTCTCAATGTCCTCAATATGCGGTTCTACTTTTTTCTTCATTCTATTTTTTTACCGGGCGAATGTTGAGGCCTACAAGAACTTTTTCTTCGTTGGACAAATCGCCGATGATTTTGCGGATGGGCACGGGCACTTTCCGCACCAGGGTCGGGATAGCGAAAATTTGGTCGCCGGCTGCCAATTGCGGGTGCACAAGTAAGTCAATGACCTCAATGGTATATTGACCTTCCATGTGTTCCTCGCAATATTTTTTCAGGTTGGCCAGCGCCGTTACTGACTTTGCTGTGTTGCCCGCAATGTACAACCGCAGTTCCCATTTGTTTGCTTTCTTTTCAGCCGTTTTACTTGCTTTTGCCATTGCCCGTGTTTTTACTGTGCCGGTTTTGAATGAGCTGCCTGCGGTTCTTTTCCTGAATTTCCTTGCGAATGTTTTCTTCGATGTAGGACTTGTTTAATTCATCCTGCACCGATTCAAACTCTTCTTGCAGGGATGCGATTTTTGCTTCCAACACTTTCCGTTTGCGTTGTATCTCTATGTCTTTGCGATTGATGGCGTGACTGCGCAATACTTCGCCCGTGGCTTCGCTTAACTGCTGTGCCTCGCGGGCCGATCCGGTTAACACACCGTCGGGGCCAAGATACACATCCACCAGGCTAACGCCGCTGTCGTTTATCACAAACTCACGAACCTGGTTGGAATGCTTCATGCCTCTTGATTTCATGATGTACAAACCGCGGTTGCGTTCCCCGTTTGATTCAAGGTCACGCACCAGCAACCATGCATCCACCAAAGAGGAAACGCCTTCGTCGGTTTGCTCGTTCACGACGGTGTTTAACGACAGCGCCGTAAACATGACCGTTATCTGCTCGGTTTGTAAAAAATCAATGAGGCGAATGAGCATGGACTTAACCTCGCTGATAGAGCCTATGGTAACGAGGTTGGTAATGGGGTCAAGAATAACCGCCCGGGGCTTGAAGCGTTTTATGTGCTTGTGAATGGCCACCAAGTGCATTTCCAATCCGTTCAGCGTCGGGCGGGCTGCGTGCATTTCCAACAGGCCTTTATCAATGTGCTGTTTCAGGTCAATTCCGATGGAAAGCATGTTGCGAACGATCTGCTGCGGCGATTCTTCAAAGGCAAAATAGAGACATCGCTCTTTGCGCCGGCAGCTTTCGTTGGCAAACACGGCAGCAATGCTTGTTTTGCCGGTACCGGCCGTACCCGAAACAAGGATGGAGCTGCCGCGGAAAAAACCTTTGCCGCCAAGCATTTTATCCAAGGCCGGTATGCCTGAAGAAATGCGTTGCGAAGAAACATTTGCATTCAGCATTAAAGACGTGATGGGCAACACCGAGATACCGTCTTCGTCAATCAGGAACGGGTATTCGTTTGTGCCGTGCACCGAACCGCGGTATTTAACGATGCGCAAGAGACGCGTAGAAATTTGGTTGGCAACACGATGGTCCAACAAAATCACGCAGTCCGAAACGTATTCCTCCAGGCCTTGCCGTGTTAGGGTTCCCTCGCCCTTTTCCCCGGTGATGACGGCCGTTACGCCTTTGTCTTTTAACCAGCCAAACAAGCGGCGCAACTCGGCGCGAAGAATAGCTTGATTGCTCAGTCCCGAAAAAAGGTTTTCGATTGTATCAAGCACCACGCGTTTGGCGCCGATGCTGTCAATGGCATAGCCCAGGCGAATGAACAAACCATCGAGGTCGTATTCGCCCGTTTCTTCAATCTCGCTTTTATCTATGTACACATGATCGATACGAACCAAGCCGTCTTTTTGCAATTTGGCCAGGTCAAAACCAAGCGAGGCTACGTTGATTGCCAGTTCCTCGGCCTTTTCTTCAAAGGCTATAAACACGCCGGGTTCACCGTGCTCAGTAGCGCCTCTAACAATAAATTCCGCTGCAAATAAGGTTTTGCCACAGCCGGCAGCACCGCATATAAGCGTAGGCCGTCCCGTGGGCAAGCCACCGCCGGTAATTTCATCCAATCCTCGAATGCCGGTAGGGGTTTTGGGCAATGGTTTTCTCCCGACACTTGTTGCTTTTGTTTTTAAAGGCATAAATGGAAGTCTTTATATTCTTTCAAATGTATGTAAATAGCCAAGGCAAAAAGGTCTTGAAAAGAAAGAAGCGCGGCAAGCGCTATCGTGTCATAGAGTTATCAAAATCGTGCCCGCCTTTTTGGCTGAACGTTGCTTGATTAGACGAAACTAAAAGCACAAGATCATCGGCAAAGCTTTCAATAAATACAAAAATGCCACCTGCTTTCGGCAGGTGGCATTTTTGTATTTATTGAAAATGATTATCCCAACGCTACACGCTTGAATTCGATCACCTTCACATCGCCAGCGCCTTTTAAATAATCGCCAACGGATTTGCCGTTGTCTTTTACAAAAGGTTGTGCCATCAAGGTATTTTCTTTGAAGAAGGCGTTCAGTTTTCCTTCGGCAATCTTTCCGATCATCTCATCGGTTTTCCCGGCCATCTTCGGATCTTGCTTCATTTGCTCCACCACGATGTTGCGCTCACGTTCGATGGTTTCAGCAGAAACAGAGTCCGCGTCTACAGCCAGGGGATTCATGGCCGCAATTTGCATGGCCACATCCTTGCCTGCTTCGGGGGCTTCTTTGCTCAGGCCAACCAATACACCCATGCGGTACGCACCGTGTATGTATGAAGCTACATAAGGCGCTTCAATTCTTTCGAAACGGCCTACGCCGATTTTTTCACCAATGGACGCAAGTTTGTCGTTGATCATGTCCGACACTTTTGCACCGTTTACGGTTACGTCGTTTAACTCCTCAGCGCTCTTCACGTTGTTGGAAACCGCCGCATCGGCAATGCTTTGCGCGAAGGCTACGAAGTCTGCGTTCTTCGAAACAAAGTCTGTTTCGCAAGTGATGGAAACAATGAAACCCGTTTTGTTGTCGGGCGTTGTTTTGGCAATCACAACACCTTCTTTCGCTTCGCGATCGCTACGCTTGGCCGCAACTTTCTGGCCTTGCTTGCGCAACCAATCAATAGCGGCTTCAAAATCGCCGTTTGTTTCCGTCAACGCTTTGCGGCAATCCATCATACCGGCGCCGGTAGCCTGGCGAAGTTTGTTTATATCCTGTGCGGTTATTGTTGCTGTTGACATAAGATTCAATTTGACAAGTTGAAAATTCGACAATGTGCCAATGGAAACCATCAGCACATTGACTATATAATTCGAATGTATTTGTAAGAAACGATTGCTCTTGAATAATTTGCTAATTGGCGAATTGCCGAATTGTCAAATTATCTCCTTCCGCCACCGGGACCACGCCCTGGACCACGGCTGCCTGCACCGGCACCGCCGCGGCGTTGACCACCTTGTCCGCCAGCACCCGGTCCACGGCCAGGACCGCCTTGTCCGCCACGGCCGCCGCGTCCACGGCCACCGGCTTCAGATTGTGCTTCGGCTTCCAGGCGTGCTGCACGGCGTTCGTTTTCGGCATCGTTTGCCGCATCATCGCCTTCGTCATCTTTTGCTGCCTGACGCTCGGCCAAACCTTCGGCAATGGCTGCTGTGATGTAATTGGTGAGGATAGCAATTGATTTTGTCGCGTCGTCGTTTGCGGGAATGGCAAAGTCCACTTTGTTTGGGTCGCAGTTGGTATCTACCAGGCCAAAGGTTGTAATGTTAAGGCGCTTCGCTTCAGCCAAAGCAATGTGTTCGTGGCCGATGTCAACGATGAACAAAGCAGCGGGAATACGGCCTAAGTTGGCAATACCACCCAATACTTTTTCCATTTTGTCTTTGTCGCGGGTGAGTGTCAAACGCTCTTTCTTGGTAATGGAGTCGAATGAACCGTCGCCCAACATTTTTTCGATGCTTTGCATCTTCTTCACGCTCTTGCGAACGGTGTTGAAATTGGTGAGCATGCCGCCCAGCCAGCGTTCGGTAACATAAGGCATTTGCACACGCTGAGCGCATTCGGTAACGATGTCTTTTGCCTGCTTTTTGGTGCCGACAAACAAAATCTTTTTACCGCTGCGGGCAATTTGCTTCAGGGCTGCGGCGGTTTCCTGCAGGCCTTCCACGGTTTTATTGAGGTCAATGATGTGAATGCCTTTTTTCTCGGCAAAGATGAAGGGCAACATCTTGGGGTTCCACTTCTTTTTCAGGTGACCAAAGTGTACACCCGCTTCGAGGAGCTGCTGTTGCAACGAAGTGTTTTGTTCCATTTGAATTTGTGTTGTGATGTTTTGAATTTGTTTGAAGCTATCAGCTTTCAGCAATCAGCTATCGGGAGAACTGAAAGCTGACTGCCGACGGCTGATGGCACATTATCTCTTCGAGAACTGGTAGCTACGACGAGCTTTCTTCTTACCGAATTTCTTCCTTTCAACCGAACGCGGGTCACGTTTGAGAAGGCCGGCTGCTTTCAGTGCGGGACGGAAGTCAGCGTTGATTTCAACCAACGCACGGGCAATGCCCAGCATGGCGGCTTCTGCCTGGCCTTTTACGCCGCCGCCAACGGCGTTGATTTTTATGTCAAACTTGTCGGCAGCTTCCACGGTGCGAAGCGGGCGGTCAACCTGGTTTTGCAGGTAAACCAGTGAAAAATATTGTTTGTAATCTTTATCGTTTACGGTGATGTTGCCCGAACCTTTGGAGACGAAGACGCGGGTTACGGCTTCTTTCCGGCGGCCAACACTGTTTTTTTGCTTTTCCATTTTTATTAAGCTTTAAGCTTTCCGCGTTGAGCTTTCAGCGAAGTGCTGATTACTGACGGCTGATTGCTTTGGTTTAGAACTTCAATTCTTTTGGTTGTTGCGCTGTGTGTGGATGCTGGTCGCCGGCATACACAAATAATTTTTTGTACATCTGGCGTCCGAGGCGATTTTTTGGCAACATGCCTTTTACCGCTCTTTCAACCAATACCTCAGGTCTGCGGCGCTGAAGATCTTTGGCGATTTCTTCCTTACGGCCACCCGGATAACCGGTGAAGTGGTCGTACACTTTCTCGTCCATCTTGTTGCCGGTGAGGGTTACTTTTTCTGCGTTGATGACGATAATGTAATCGCCGGTGTCAACGTGCGGGGTGTAGTATGCCTTGTTCTTGCCGCGAAGGATTGCTGCAATGCGTGCACACATACGTCCCACGGTTTGATTGGTACCGTCCACAACATACCAGTTGCGCTGTACGGTAGCCGCGTTTGCGTGTTTGGTGGTGAAATGTAATTTGCTCATGATTGTTTGTTTAAACTGCGGCCATCCCCGCAGCGTTTTTTAATGAGGCGCGAATGTAGGCTTCTGATGCTATTCAAGCCAAGGATTTAGACGTCTATTTTTGTATCACCATTTCCAACGCATTGAAAAACAATAAAATTTTTGACAGGTTTTTGAAAAGGTTAACGAAATGACGGCAGATGATAGGATATTGGAATAAGGAGGAATCGTTGGACGGACTATGTTATTATGAAACTTTTGTTGCAACGTTCCGTTCATCGTTTGATAGGTATTAAGGAAATGAAGTTGGCAATTTGCCAACCCGTATTTATCTTGCATTCAGTTTATCAAACTAAACCAATCTTGTCTTAGTTTAAGATGGTAAGCACCTCGCCGCTGTGGCTTAAACAGAGAACAGAAATTCATTACGTTTAAAAGCAACGGCCAATGCTTATCGTCAATTTAGACAAGCTCAACACTTTCAACAAAAAACACGCAGATGCCCGCAAAAGCATCTCAACGTGGATTAGCACAACCGAAGAAGCAACATGGAAAAAGAAGCAAGATGTTCTTGATGATTTTCCAAAAGCAAAAATGATAAAGAACAACAGGGCACGGTTTGAGATTGTGCACAACACCTACCGCTTGATTGTCTTTATCAACTACGATGCGGAAACAGTGGTAATTCGATTTATTGGAACGCATACCGAGTACGACCGGATAGACCCGGAAACGATTTAAGAATTATGAAGCAATGGTCGATTATAGAAAACGAAACGCAATACAAGGCGGCGAAAGAACGCTTTGAAGAAATCTATGAAGTTGACAAAACCTCACCTGATTTTCACGAAATGATGTTGCTCGCTTTATTGATCAATCAATACGAAAAAAAACAGTTCAGCTTTCCATCCGTCGACCCCATCGAAATGATCAAAATCCGCATGGAGGATTTTGACTACAAACCTGCCGACCTTGCCAAAGCTTACGGGGACAAAGGCACTATCAGTAAAGTGCTTAACTACAAACAACCGCTCTCACTAAACATGATTCGCCTTTTCAGCAAAATGCTTCGCATTCCTGCTGATGCACTTATCAAAGAATACAAGTTGCAATAAGTTTTTGCTGACCCCGACCGTAGTCTTTCTTAACAAAAAAGCCGCTGCACCTCATCCCTCCCTTTTCATAAGTCAGCCATAAAATTTTATGCTTCGGTTTTTTCTGCCGCTTAATCCAAAGCGCAGCGCTGTAATTTATTGTCTGTCCTGAAGACGTTGGCTATTGTCTTGGCGGAATGAATCATTAAAAACCATTCTCATAACCTTTAAACCGAAGTACATGAGAAAATTAATCACGCTGCTTCTCTGCAGTTTTTCCTCGCTTCTTCTTTATTCGCAAACCAAAAAAATCAGTGGCCGTGTAACGGATGAATCGGGCACCGGGCTTGCCGGGATTTCGGTCATCATCAAAGGCACGTCAACGGGCGTTTCCACCAACAGCAACGGTGCTTTTCAAATAGACGTGCCCGCTAACGGAACGCTGGTATTTTCCGGCGTTGGCTTTGACCCGAAAGAAGTTGCCGTTGGTAACCGAACGTCGGTTGACATACAACTTGCCACCGAAACAAAAGCCTTGAGCGAAGTGGTAGTAACCGGCACCGGCGTTGCCACCGACAGAAGAAAACTTTCCATTGACGTAGCCAGTGTCTCCAACAAAGACCTTTCAAAATCGGCGCTGCTCTCCGTTGACCAGGCGTTGATTGGAAAAGTTGCCGGCGCACAAATTCAAACCACGTCCGGAGAACCGGGCTCAAAGGCCACCATCATTTTGCGCGGCATTAATTCATTGGGAAGCACGGGCCCAATCATTCTTGTTGACGGCGTACAAGTCACAGACATCAACGGTTTGGATGTAGCCAACGTGGAAAAAGTGGAAGTGGTGAAAGGCCCTGCCGGCGGCATGTTGTACGGCGCACAAGGCGCAAACGGCGTCATTCAAATTTTTACGAAGAAAGGTTCGCGAAACAAAAAGCCAACCGTCACACTTGCGTCGAAGATTAGTTTGGACAATGCATTGCTGGGCAAAGACGGTTACCTGCAGGCCAAGTTTCATCACTTCAAAACCGATGCGCAAGGGAACATTTTAGACCAGAGCGGAAACATCCTAAAGCCTGGCCCAACGGGCACCTGGCCCGATCCTGCCGAACTGGATTTTAATACTGATTTCAATTTAAAAAACGACAAAACCTATCCAGCCAACCTGCCACTGTACGACCATTTGAAGCAAGCCTATAAACAGGCCACCACCAGTTCCAGCACTCTTGGCATTTCGGGCGGCGGCGAACGGTCGGATTATGCGTTTACGTTTACCTACCTCGATCAACAGAACGTTTTAAGCAACCGCTTCCGGCGCTATAATCTTTCCTCTAACCTTGGCTTTGATTTATTCAAAGGCTTTAGCTTCCGCAACACCACGCAAACAATTTTGCAAGACGAAAATTTGTTGTCGGGCACGTACAACTTATTGGACCGAGTGCTTAACCCCGATGTGCTTTTTCTCGGCACCAACAACAACCGCTTCGAATTGATTAACGCTTACCCGTGGATGGATTTCAAAGCAACGTATCCGGGCACCAATTTAATTGTGGTGCATCCGCGTGACGAAAACCAGGTGAACGTTCTTTCCGAACCCGATTGGCACCAGCGCGGCGGCAAGGATTTCCGCATCCTGAACAACGCAAACCTGAACTACAAATTTCCAAAGTTTGTGGAGCTGGATTACAAATACGGTATCGAGCTTTGGAATTCGGAGTTCTCTGATTTGTACAAAAACCAATCCTCTGCGCCGCAAGTGGCCGAAGCTTTCTGGGGCGCTTCGCCAAAGGGTTCGCTGCGCATTGACAACGTTCGCTCCTCGTATCAAAATTCGCTGGCCTCGCTTTTCTTCCGCACTGATTTTGAAAAGGATTTCAATTCAAAGCTGCCCATTAAAACCACCACGCAGGTTTCGTACGACTGGCGCAAAAACAAATACAATTCAAGCTTTGCGCAAGGATTGGATTTGCCGCAGTATCCGCCCGCCAACATTTCTTCGGCCGCACAAAAGAACAGCGGCGATTACAATTACGAGTACGTGACCTTCGGTTACCTTGTTAATCAAACTTTCGATTACGGAAATTTGTTTGGCTTCACCGCCGGTTTCCGCTCCGATTACAATTCCGATTTCGGCGACCAGAAAAAAGCCTTTACGTTTCCGCGGGGCACGGCGTATTTCCGTTTGTCGGAATTGTTTAAATCAAAGATTCTTTCCGATTGGAAGTTGAGGGCTGCATACGGCGTGGCCGGTATTCCGCCTTATCAATTTGGCGGTTATTATTTGCGGCAAACAACCCTGGGTTCTATCCAGCTTGGAAACAGCACGGGCTTGTACCTACCGCAAAATGCCGGCAACGACAGCCTTGTGGTGCAGAAGGTGAAAGAAAAAGAAATCGGTACGGACCTGACCTTGCGGCCTTCTTTTGGAAAATGGCTTAGCCGCATCAACCTTTCGGTTACGTACTGGCAAAAGCGCAACGAAGACATCATTCAGAACCGCACGGCCGCGCCTTCCACTGGTGTTCAATCAACGCCGTACAACCTTATTGATCTGGAAGTAAAAGGCCTTGACGCGAGCCTTGACCTTGATGCCTTCACAACCAAAAGTTTCAGTTGGCAAACGGGTTTCCGCTTCGGAACCTTTAAGTCAAAAGTGTTGAGCGTAGCCGATGACAAGGATTTTATAAACGGTGTGTTTGTGGTGAAGAAGGGGCAATCGGTTGGAAATTTTTATGCGGCAACGGCTTTGAAAAGCATTGATCAGTTAAGGCCCGACAAAACCCGCTACATTGACCCCTCGCAAGCGAACAATTACGAAGTGGTAAACGGCATGGTGGTGGACAAAACAACCAAGCGGGTTGTGATCACGGATCCAAACGATCAAAGCCTTGTGGGCAATGCGTATCCAAAATTCACGCTGTCCTGGAACAACAGTCTTTCGTTCAAAGGCCTGTCGCTTTCGTTTCAATGGGACTGGTCGCACGGCAATTCTGTTTATAACCTTACACGCCAGTGGATGTACCGCGACCGCCTGCACAAAGACTTTGACAAGCCCGTTACCATTGGCGGACAAACGGGCGCCTTTGTGAACTTCTACAACAGTTTATACAACAGCGTTCAGCCCATGGGTTATTTCGTCGAAGACGGTTCCTTCATTCGCCTGCGCGACGTAACCATCTCTTACCCGCTAAACAATTTGCTCAAGCAAAAATGGGTGAACAACATTGTACTTACCGTGTCGGGTCGCAACCTGCTAACGTTCACCAACTACTCCGGCCTTGATCCAGAAGCCACCAGTTCGCAGGACAGCCAAGGCAATCAAAGCGTTGGTGTGGGCGCCTTCCTGGGCACGGATTATTTCGCCATTCCCAACCTGCGTTCCTACCAGTTCGGCATCAACTTTCAATTTTAATCGTCAGCAGTTATGAAAAAAATCCTTCTTTATACAATCCTGATTTTTCTCGCGGCTGCGTGTAAAAAATCAAGTCTCGAATTAACCAACCCCAATGCGCCAACGCCCGATTTGTCGCTCACAACCGAAGCCGGCCTGCAGGCGTTTTCACTGGGCGTATTGCAACGCATGAGTGCCTTTGTTCCCAACGAAGGCCAGGCCAATATTTACTTCATCGGCGCTATGGCCATTCACAGCGCCTTGGGTGATGAGGTGTTTCAGCCTTATGGCAACTTTTCCATTCGTTGGGTAAACCAGCCCTTGAAGATTACGTTGCCCAGCGGGCAGGTGGTGGTTAATCCAAACGGCGTGGATCAAAAGACACAATTACAAGGATTTAATTCGCGTGACGCAGGCGAACTGAACTCCTTTTTATACGAATGGTCGGCTTGCTATTACATCATCACGCAATGCAATCAACTGCTGAAATCGTTGAACGACCCGGCGCTGAGTTTGAGCGGCGATGCGGCCACAAAAAAGAACACGTTCAAGGCCTGGGCTTTGTGGTGGAAAGGCTATGCGTATTCGCGGATCGGTTCGCAGTACCTGGCCGCGGTCATTAACAACGAGGTGGGCATGACCAATAACAATTTCGTGGCTCACGACGCCGTCGTGCAAGAAGGCAACCGCATCCTGAACGATTGCTTAACAACGCTGAATGACATTCAACCCAACGCCGATTATGTTTCCACCATGAAGGCGATTGTGGCCGCCTTTGACGACAACCAAAATATAGTAACACCCGACATGTGGAAGCGGCAGATTTATACGATACAAGCCAGAAACCTGCTTGTCAACAAAAAGCTGCGCGACATGACAGCAGCCGACTGGCAACAGATTCTTACGTTAGCAGCCAAAGGCATTCAGGCTTCGGACAACATCTTCAAATTCGGCATGGACCCAAACGCCGTGAACGATGTTTCGGCAGGCGGTTATCATCCTTATGCTTTTATCGGCGATGCCGTTCAATACACTTTCGTTAGCGAACGGTTGATCCAGGACTTTAAGCCCGGCGACAAACGCTTCACGCAAAACTTCACGCAGTTTAGCGTGCCGAAGGTGAACATTAGAGGCAGGGGTTTGCAATTGGGCACGCGGTGGCAGCCCATTGCTATTGAAGCTGGCGGCCGTTACGCCACCTCGGCAAACAAGGGCTTTGTTCCCTGGGCGTGCAGTTACGAAGAAAACGAACTGATGAAAGCCGAAGCCTTCATTAAAACAGGCAGCGTGCAGCAAGGTTTGCAAATTGTGGATGCCATACGTGATTACCAGGGCGCCGGTCTTGCACACGTAGCCAATACCGGCTTGAGCGCAACGCAGGCTTACGAGGAATTGCGCAGAGAGCGGCGCATTGCCTTGTTTCTTTGGGGAACGGCCTGGTACGATGCACGCCGCTGGGGCGTTACCGAACCGGCTTCGCAAGGCGGTGGCCGAGCCGGCGCCATTGTGCTTGTACCGGGAGATTTGCTTTCGCCGCCGCAGGCCGCACCCGCCGCCGTGCCTTGCTTTATTGATTACAGTTACATGGACTATTGGGACGTGCCGCAGAACGAAATTGATTTCAACGTACCGTCGGGCACATCGGTACGGGTGAAGAATTAAAGCAACGAAAAAAGAAAGGCTGCAACGATGCAGCCTTTCTTTTTTGAACCACTTTGAATTCATTAAGAAAGCAAAGGCTTCGCAGCGTAAACATTCTTCTTCAAAAAATGCATTCAGATGTATCTTGCCGAAACAACTATCAGCGTTCCGCTATTCTATCTTTTACCGATTGCCGAAAGCTGATAACTGACAGCTTAAACTATGGCAGACGCAATTCAACCGCTTGGCAGAAACACGTTCGGCAATCCCGCAAACACGGGCAAGGTTTTATCCGAAGAAGAAGCACTTAACCTTTTAAACAGTTGGGTAGAAAACGAACGCCTTCGCCTGCACATGAAGCAAGTGGCTGCAGTGATGAAAGCCTGGGCACTTGAACGAGAAAATTTATCCGAAGAAGAAGCTTACAAATGGTGGCTCGCGGGTCTTTTGCACGATGCGGATTGGGAGAAACATCCTACCGAACATTGCCGCATCATCATCGAAGAATTGGAACGCCGCAACGTAGATCCTTCTGTCATTCATTGCATCGCCTCCCACGGTCCGCGGCATTTTGGTGTAGAGCCGGAAAACAGCATGGACAAGATGATTTATGTGTTTGACGAACTCTCGGGTTTTATTCACGCCGCTGCGCTCATCCGCCCCAGCCGCTACGAGGGCATGGACGTAAAAAGCATCCTCAAAAAACTGAAGACGCCGTCCTTTGCCGCGCAGGTAAGCCGCGAGGACATTCAAGACGCTTTGTCCCGCATTTCCAACAGTTTGGAAGAAATCATTGACTTTATCATCTCGCACCAAAAAGACGTGGCGTAGACTTTCTTTCACTTTTTGTTTGCATTTTTTAAACCTTCGTTAACCTGCGTTGTCTTTAATGGCTGTGTACCGTTCCCTGTGCGGAAAAGCCTAAACCGTTCACTAAACACACAGCCTTCTTTATGAAGAAGATTTACAACTTGCTTGCATCACTGTTTACAGGCCTTTTGCTTCATGCACAAACAACCACGCCCAATGTAAACTTTACGTTCGCGGTCAATGGCAACACCGTAACCTTCACCAATACCAGCGCAAATTTGGGTGAAGGCGTTAAAAGAGCCTTTTGGACTTTTGGTGATAACAACCGCGCCACCACCGGCGCTTACGATGGCGTTGCGCATCAATACGCATTAGCCGGAACCTACCAGGCTTGTTTGAAGGTTTACAGGTATGCCACCAACAGCAACGATTCCATCTTGATCGGTTCGGAATGCAAAAGCATTACACTTGAGCAGCACTGCGAAGCTGGTTTTCAATGGGTGGATACATTAACCAACAGCATCGGCGCCCATTACGTGAAATTTTACGGCGCTGCCAGCAACAACGCCGGTAAACGCATTACCGAAGTGTGCTGGAACTTTGGCGACGGAACCGACACCTGCATCTCAGCTACAACCGGCGCCGCACCGCCGTTAAGCATCATGCATCGCTACAGCCAGGGCGGAACGTACAACGCTTGCATCAAAGTAAAATTTGACGGCGGTTGCGTGGCCGAGAAATGCAACACGGTTGTTCTGTCCCATGTTACAACAGTTTGTTCGTTTGATTTGTCCGAAGCGGCCGCAAACACGGCTAGTCTTGAACGCAAATTTTACGTGGGCCTGATGACGAACAGGGTTGCGGAAAAAATCTGCTGGAATTTTGGTGATGGTACCGACACATGCGTTGTGCTTGCCAATCCGCTGAACCCGCAACAACTGATGATCGTGCATCATTATCCCGCACCCGGCAATTATAACGTTTGCGCAAAAGTGACCTATGCGGGTGGATGCACCGCTGAACGTTGCAAACCCGTTTCAATTGCCGTTGCGCACAGCAATGTTTGCGGCGGCTACATGACCGATTCTACGATCAACGCAAACACCATTCGCTTCAGAGGTTTGGGCATTCAGAACAACGGGGATTATGTCCTTTCTTACAACTGGACTTTTGGCGACGGCACAACGGGCAGCGGGCAAACAATCAATCACACGTTCGCTTCACCCGGTCGTTACAACGTATGTCTGTATTTAAAAACAAATACCGGCTGCGAAACAAGAATCTGCAATCCGGTTGGTGTCTCTGGCAACGCACAGCCGCAATTGGTTCTTACACCCAATCCGGTGGTGAACGAGTTGCACGCAACCTTTGTATCGCTGTTTCAGCAAACGGTAACGGTAAAAATTTACAACGCCAACGGGCTGATGGTGCGCAGCTATGTTAGAGCCGCAAACGCGGGTACGAACAACTGGAACTTTAGCGATGTGGGCACGCTGCCAACCGGCGTTTACTCGGTGATTGTTCAATCGTCCAACCAATTTGCAACGGCGATCTTTTTTAAACAGTGAGTGGTGAACAGTCAATCGTGAATAAAGCATAAGCAAACTTTCCATAAAAAAACCTCTCAATTGTTTGAGAGGTTTTTTTATGGAGAAGACATTAGATTTTGTATTCATTCACGATTGACTGTTCACTACTCACGTGCTTTTCTTCGTTACCCCGTAAAACTGTCCGCCCGGCATTTTAAAAACGCGGCCTCGTTGAAAGGCTGTAAATTTTTTGTAGGCATCGGCATTGGTTCTTGTCCATTGCTCAAAAGCCGCCAGGTTTTCAATGGGACCAAACAGCCATTGATTGTACGCTTCAAACATGCCGCTGCGCAAGAGTTGTTGCTGATAATCGAATAAACGAAAAGGAAACTTGGAAGCATATTTTGCGTACCAATCCAAAATAAATCGTGTGCGAATCATCGTAAGCGTTTCTACCGTTACACCTTTGCCGGTGAGGGAATTTTGCTTTGCATAGGTTTCATAAACGGCTTGTGCAAAAGGCGAAGTCGGCTTGCCTTCATCGCTGTTGCTGGTTAAAAAGATTTTCTCTTTGTAGGCTTTGAGCAACTGCTCTTTTATTTCTCTTGCCCGCTCGGTGAGGTATTCCATGTTCACGAAAATCTCGCCGTAGATGAGTGACCAAACTTTATCCTTGGTAAAAAAATAATAAGACGAAGCGTGGTAATAATTGCCGGCATAAGACGGATCAGCCTGAATGCCTTTTTCCCATTGGTCAATGGCCGCGTCGTCGTTCTTGCTCCACAGCAATTCGCCGTACTCGCTGTACAAAACACCGCTGTTCGGGTATTTCTTCAACGCCTTCTTGTAAAGCTTATCGGCTTCCTTGGCTTCTTCCAACGCCCGGTAAACGGTACCCGCAATTTGATAAGAGGCTACGTCAACGTTGTCGAGGTCAACGAGTTTCTTGGCATAATCACGGGCATGCGTGAAGTCTTTTTTATAGTAGTAAGCAAGCGTAATGTCCTGCAACAATTGTTCGTCGTTGGGTGAGTTTTGCAAAGCCTTGTTCAAAACCAGAATGGCGTTGTCGTGATCGCCGGTTTTCATAAAGCTGTACGCCGTTTCGTGCGCCGATTGCGCAAACAACGTTACCGAACCAAAAAGCGCAAACGAAAGGAGAAGGTGTTTCATTTTCCAAAATAAGGGATAAAGAAGCGATGCGCTGAAAGCCGCCTGTTAAAATTGATGGTTGAGTTATATCAGATGCGTCAACAAACCGTCGCGCAGCTTGGGTTCAAACCAAGTACTTTTCGGCGGCATTACTTCGCCGCTATCGGCAATGTCGAACAATTGTTGCAGGCTCACCGGGTGCAAGCTAAAAGCCACTTTTGCATCGCTGTCCTTTACCCGCTTTTCCAATTCGGTCAGGCCGCGAATGCCGCCCACAAAATCAACGCGGCTGTCGGTTCGCGGGTCTTTGATGCCCAGAATTTTATCCAGCACGTTGTTTTGCAAAACCGTTACGTCAAGCACGCCAATGGGGTCATCTTTGTATGTTCCTTCTTTTGCTTTTAGCGTGTACCATTGGCCGTTCAGGTACATGCCAAAGCTGTGCAATTCCGCCGGTCTAACGGCAGCATCTGACTTTGTTATTTCAAATTCTTCGTTCAGCTTTTGCAAAAATTCATCGTCGCTTAAACCGTTCAGGTCTTTTGCAATTCGGTTGTAATCGAGTATTGCCAACTCGGCTGCAGGGAAGATGGTGGTGAGAAAATATTGTGCGTCTTCGCTGTCGCTTAAATCCTTACTCACCTTGGCAGCGGAAGCAGCGCGGTGATGACCGTCGGCAATGTAAGTGAAAGGAATTTTTTCTTTAAAAATATTGGTGATGATGTCAATCGTTGACACATCGCTCACTACCCAGATGGCGTGGCTTACGCCGTCGTCGGCGGTAAAAGAATAATCGGCCGTGTGGCTTTTTTTGCGGTGCGCAAAAACTTCGGATAATTCAACGTTGTCCTTGCAGGCAAGAAACACATTGCCCGTTTGTGCTCTTACGGTGCGCATGTGATCGATGCGGTCCTGTTCTTTTTCGGGGCGTGTGAACTCGTGCTTTTTAATCACGTCGGCCAAATAATCTTCTATCGAAGAAACGCAAACCAAGCCCGTTTGCGTACGGCCTTTCCAACCCAATTCGTAAATGTAGTAGCAGGGCGTTTCGTCCTGAAACAAAACCTTTCGCTCAATGAGCTGGTCCAGGTTTTCTTTTGCTTTTTGGTAAACGGCCTCGCTGTGCACATCAACATCAGCGGGTAAATCCACTTCCGATTTGGTAACGTGCAAAAACGATAAAAGATTTCCCTGTACTTCTTTTCTTGCTTCTTCTGAATTCAACACGTCGTAAGGACGTGATGCAACTTGAGCGGCATATTCGTTGTGCGGACGAAGGGCTTTAAAGGGCTTGATGTGCGCCATAATTATTTAATTGCTTCTAATTTATCCGAATAAATGTTGACAATGGAGTGTGTTTGAACAAGGCTTTCAACTTCTTTCCAAACGGTTTCGATACGGTGAATGAAATCGGCCAGTTTTAAATTGCCAAACTTTACGTGCACAAGTTTCGGAGGCGAACCGGCAATCGCCTGTTTTACGATAAAATCTTTGTCTTTTGTAACGATAATTAGCCCGTTTGCTTTTGCGTAATTCCAAATTTCTTCATCGTCCCATTTTGCATTGATCTTCACCACAAAAGCGGCCGCATCGGTCTGCCAAACCGGTACGCGAAAGGGCAGGTTGGCGTCAATCAGATAAAGAGGTTTCACTCAAACGATTTGATAAGAAATTTCTTTACCCGAAATTTTCGCAGCGTACTGCAAACAGGCGGTGATATCTTCCTTTGTTAACAAGGGATATTGCTCAATTACTTCTTCGGCTGTGTTGCCGACGCTCAAAAATTCAAGCACCGTTTGAACGGAAATGCGCAGACCACGAATGCATGGTTTGCCGTCCAATTGCGCAGGTTGAATAGTTATCCGATCCAAATAGCTTTTCATGATTCAAAATTAATTATCATCCTTTCGTTTGCGCAAAATGCTTCATCAAATCCGTCATCGCTTTTACGCTTTCCAGCGGCAAGGCATTGTACATCGAAACGCGAAAGCCGCCGACGGTGCGATAACCTTTCACACCCACCATGCCTTCTTTTTCACAAAGCGCCAGAAATTCTTTTTCCAATTCCTCGTTCGTTGCCACAAAGCAAGCATTCATGGTGCTACGGTCTTCCTTTGCTACCGTGCCTTTAAAGATGGGCAAGGCATCAACGGTTTGGTACATCAGTTCTGCTTTTTGGTTGTTTAGCTTTTCCGCAGCCGCAATGCCGCCAAAATTCTTCAACCAACGAAGCGTAAGCATGCACACGTAAATGGCAAAAACCGGCGGCGTGTTCAGCAACGAAGATGCTTCAATGTGCGCACGGTAATCCATCATCGAAGGCAAGGCCCGCGTTACTTTTCCCAAACAACGCTTGTTAACAACGACCACGTTTACACCGGCCGCACCGATATTTTTTTGCGCTCCCGCATAAATGAGATCAAACCTGTTGAAGTCCAGTTGGCGGCTTAAAATATCGGAGCTCATGTCAGCAACAACAGGAACGCCGCTGTTGTAAAAAGGCGAGAGGTCATGCCACTGCGTGCCGTAAACCGTTTCGTTGGACGTAATGTGAACGTATGCGTGTTTGGCCTTGTCGAGCACAAAATTTTTGGGCAGATACGTATAGTTCTCTGCTTTGGAACTGCACACCACATCCACGCTTCCAAAAAGCTTTGCTTCTTTGATGGCTTTGCTGCCCCAGATGCCGGTATCGGTATAGGCGGCCACAGCATTACCGTCTAACAAATTCATGGGCACCTGAAAGAATTGCGTGGAAGCGCCGCCGTGCAAAAACAGCACTTCGTGTTCGCTGTCAAGCTGCATCAATTCTTTCAGCGTGGCGATGGCCTCTTCAATCACAGCGCCAAAAAGTTTTGTGCGGTGACCAATTTCCAAAATAGAAAGGCCGCTGCCGTTAAAGTTGAGAACGCCTTGTGCGGCTTCTTCAAAAACCTCTTTTGGGAGAATGGAAGGACCGGAGTTGAAGTTGTGCTTGCCGCTCGTTGCTGTAACAGCGGCACTTCTGTTAGAAAGTTCTTTTGTATCGGTAGTCATGTTATTTCGATGGAACACAAATATAACCGACTTGTAAAGAACGGGTTTCCTGTGGTGTGGGCTGTAGCAATTGATAGCAGATTCTTCCGGCGCCGTTTAATACCCGCACTTGTTTTTCATTCTTCTTTTCTTCCAATGATGCCAGCGCCGCGCCAGGCTTTGTTCAGGTCTTCAAATTCTTTCAGGTCTGCTTCGGAAAAATTTGCGTTGGAAAGAGACGACAAATCCGGTTGGCCCGCATCCACCCAGGCCGTGTACCAAAACGAAGCCACGGCGTAAATGGCTTGCCGCATTCTTCGTTCCACCATTCCTGCCAATTCTTTGTCGTAGGCTTTTGCATACGCCGATGAATATTGCCTTTGCAAAATGCCGTTGCGCAGCTCAAACGAGTAACGCTGATCAACCGAAAATTTTTGCGACAATGCTTTTTCAACACGCAAAACCGTGTCCGCAGCCGCAGCGCTTTCCCGCACACGCTTCCAGATAAAGTCGCCTGTATTTTTTATATAATCGGCTTTGCCGATGAAAAAATCCCACTCTTTTTCGGCCAGCAATTCGGGCAGGCGGCTTTCCCAAAAACCGTGAATGCCGCGCTGGCCGGTCAGTTGGCCGTCGTGATTGGAGCTTGCGTGCAAGGGCACGTGCGCATCGGCAATGTAATGGCCTATTTCGGCCGAGAGCTTCAAGATTTTCGCGCCGTCTTTTTCTTTAAAAGCGGCCGTCAGTCTCGCTTTCATTGTTTGCACCCACCACGGCACAATGCCGCGTGATTGCAGGCTGTCTGATCCAAATTTTGCAACCGCGCTGTCCCAGCGGCGTGGCAGCGAATCGTTTCGGTAAGCATCAAGATCAATATAATGCCGCGGCCCTTCTTGTGCAACCAGGTATCTTCTTTTGTCGGGGTCAACTGCGTGTTCACTCAAAAACTGAATGTTTTGCTTATAGAAGATCATCATCTGCGGCGGAAGAAGAAAGACCGCGTAATAATTAATTTTTTGATGCGCATAAAAGCCCCAGCAAAAACTGGTCTTTACAACCAAAGAAGAAAGGAAGAGAAGCAGCAGTTTTTTCACTTATTCAGAATGAATAAATGAAAAGTAAGAAGATAAAACGAAGATGTCAATGCAGGGATGTTTTATCTTCTTCAACAGTCGTTACGCCGCCGCTAATGGCAAACTTCATCGCGTCGGTGGCGTTTAAATTCGTCACGATGCGAACCCTTGCCCGCGGTAAAATGTACACGTTGCCCGCAATGGAATAACTCATCGGGATGTACACGGCCACGTACTCGCTAAAACCAAATTCTTTTGCTTCTTCCCGTGTAATAAAGCCCACGCGCCACACGTCGTTGTCATCAATGTTGGCGAGTACAGGTTTGTTGAATTTTTTCTTCTCACCGGCAAAGGCTTCAAAAAATTCTTTGGTGGTGGAGTAAATGAAACGAATGCCGGGCGTTCGTTTCAGCACGCTATCAAACAAATTGAACACGCGGTTTTGAATAAAAAAAGAAGAGAGGTATCCGATGAAAATGATGGCGACGATCACAATCAAAAATCCCAGCCCGTAATTGCGCACGTAAATTTTTCCTTCGGCATCGCGGGCTGTAAAAAGCGGAATTTGGTTGTCCACAAAAGACACAACCGAGTACACCGCATAGATGGTAATGGCAATGGGCGCCATCACCAGCAATCCCTGCAAAAAATAATTCAGCAACTTGTTAAACTGAAAGCCCTTGCTTTCCACGGTTTCGTTGTTCATGCGCCAAAGGTAATCGGAAGACAGATGAAGGATAATTAGACGACAGATGACAGCCCTTTGTTGGCCGATGGACGTTGACCGTTGGCGAAGAGAAACCCTCAAGCTTGAAATCTCGAACAACGAACAACGATCAATGACTCCTCCTGTCGTCCGTCGTCCATCCTCCATCATCATTTCATCCGGGAAAAGCACCGTTCATAAAAAAATAACATTGGAAACTTTGGCAACGAAAAAAGTTTCCATAGTTTTGTCCCCCAATTATGGAACCGAAAGAGAGAATCTTGGAGCGCTCGCACGAACTGTTCAACAAGTACGGCATCCGCTCGGTGAGTATGGACGATATTGCCGCACAACTGGGCATGAGTAAAAAGACGCTCTATCAATATTTTTCTGACAAGGAGGAATTGGTGGATGCTTGTTTTAGCGGCGTTTTAAATCACAGCCGTACCCAATGCCTGGCAGATCAGCAGCAGGCCGATAATCCGATACAGGAATTTTTTTTGGCCTACGACATGATGCAGGAAATGTTTGCCGAAATGAATCCCTCCGTGCTCTACGACATGGAAAAATATCACCCGGCCGCGTTCAAAAAATTTAAAGAGTTTAAGTACGGCTTTTTGTACAAGGTGCTTAGCGATAACCTGCAAAGAGGCATTAAAGATGAACTGTACCGCCCCGACATTGACGTGGACGTGATAGCCCGTCTGCGCATCGAAAGCGTGATGCTGCCTTTCAACGGCGAGGTGTTCCCGAACAACCGCACCCAATTGATCCACATCGAGCAACAATTATTCGAGCATTTCCTTTTCGGCCTGGCTACGGCCAAAGGACAAAAGCTCATTCAGAAATACAAAAACCAACGGATTAAACAATGAAACAAATGAACAAGGCTATACTATTGGCCTTCTGCCTGCTGCTTACAAGTCTTTTGCAGGCCCAGCAGCGGCACGAACTTTCGGCGCAGCAAGCCGTGGACTATGCCCGCAAAAACAGTGTGCAAATTAAAAACGCCCTGATAGACGTGGAGGAGCAGGCGCAAACCAACAAAGAGGTAACGGCATCGGCTTATCCGCAAATTAACGGCAGCGCCGGCATCAATTACTATCCTAACGTAGCGGTGCAGACTCTGCCCAACTTTATTTCGCCGGCCGTGTACGGCGTGCTGGCAAACGAAGGCGTGAAAGACGCCAACGGCAACACCATCAAAGTGCCCAGCGACTTTGGTTACATCGCCGCGCAGTTCGGAACCAAGTTTTCCAACAACGTTGGCGTGAGTTTGCAACAATTGCTGTTCGACGGGCAGGTATTCATTGGCCTGCAGGCCCGCGACGCGACGATGCAATTTGCCCGTAAAGCCGCCGAGGTAACGGAAGAAGGCATTCGTGCCAACGTGTACAAAGTATATTACCAGTTAGCCGCCAGCAAAAGCCAGATCAGCATTCTCGACGCCAACATTGCCCGCGTGCAAAACTTGTTGAACGATACCCGCAAAATGTACGAGAACGGCTTTGCCGAAAAACTTTCGATCAGCCAGTTGGAAGTGCAGCTTTCCAACATTCAAACCGAAAGGCTGAAGGCGCTTAACAGCATCAACAACGGCTACATTGGCTTAAAGATGTTGATTGGAATGCCCGTTCAGGATTCGCTGGTTTTAACCGACAGCATCGGCTACAACGATATTCGCAACGGTGTGCTGGAAGCGGCACAATACAATTACAGCGACCGCAAAGAATACCAATACGCGGAGCTTGGAAAAACGCTGAATGAGTTTAACGTGCGCCGCTACGAGTTGAGTAAACTGCCCACCGTTTCGCTGTCCTCTAACTACAATTATATCCGCCAATCAAACACGTTTGGTTTTGGTGGAAAATGGAATCCAAGTTCACTGATTGGCCTGAACGTGAACGTGCCCATCTTCAGCGGCTTTGCCAAAAATGCCCGCATTGACCGTGCAAAACTTGAAGTGCAGAGATCGGTAAACAATTTGGAAAGCCTGAAGATTACCATTGATGCGCAAGTGAAGCAGGCCGTCAACAATTATCAAAATGCACTGGCCACGCTTGATGCGCAAAAGCGCAACATGGAGCTGGCCGAAACGGTGTACAACCAAACGCGGCTTAAATCGCAAAACGGACTCGCAACAAACACAGACATCAGCAATGCGCAGAACGATTTAGCGGTAGCGCAGAACAATTACATTCTGGCAACCTATGATGCCATCAATGCGAAGATTGATTTCTTAAAAGCAACAGGCAAACTTCAATAACCAAACATCAACTCATTACTATAAACGCATTCAACATGAAAAATTATTTGATTGGATTTGTGCTTCTTTCTTTGGTAGCGGCCTCCTGCGGTTCCAGCAAAAAAGACGAAGCCGGAAACCTGAACGACAAGAAAGCAAAGCTGCAGGAATTAAAAACGCAGCAGGACAAGTTGACTACGGAGATAACCGCACTGGAAAAAGACATTGCCAAAGTGGACACCTCGGTTGCTTCGGCTAAGCCAAAGCTGGTGGCCGTTTCCACTGTGGGCACCGATACCTTCTCTCACTTTATTGACCTGCAAGGCAAGCTGGATGCGCAGAACATCTCTTACGTAGCGCCTCCGAACGGACAAGGCGGAATTGTAAAAGCCCTGTACGTCACGCAAGGACAAACGGTGCACAAGGGACAAGTGTTGGCCCGCCTTGATGATCAAACCATTCGTCAGCAAATAGAGCCGTTGCGTGTGCAGTTAACTTCGGCTGAAGACACCTACAAGCGTTTGAAAAGTTTGTACGACCAGGGCATTGGAACCTATCAAAACGTACTGAACGCACAAACGCAAGTGAACACGCTGCGCCAGCAAATTGGTGTGATTCAAAAGCAGGCATCCCTGATGACCGTAACAGCGCCTGCATCCGGCGTGGCTGATATTGTGGCCGTTCGTGTGGGGGAAATGTTTGTGGGTGCAACCGCTGCGGGTCCGCAAATCCGCATCGTCAATACAAGCGATTTGAAAGTAGTAGCGCAAGTGCCCGAGAATTACGTAGGCCGCGTAAAAGTGGGTTCAAACATTTTGGTTTACCTGCCTGACTTAAATCGCAACCTTACCGCAAAAGTTACCGTTGCCGGCAGAACGATAGACCCGACCAACCGTGCCTTTTACATCGAAGCAAAAATTCCTTCGTCGCCTGAACTGCGTCCCAACCAGATAGCCGTGGTAAAGATTAAAGATTACGCCTCAAACAGCGCCATTACCATTCCGGTTAACGTGTTGCAGAACGATGAGAAAGGAAAATTTGTGATGGTGGCGGCGAAGGAAGGAGCGAAGACTGTTGCGCAAAAACGAACCATTACTGTGGGTGAATTGTACGGCGACAAACTGGAAGTAAAGAGCGGCCTGCATGCCGGCGATGTGCTCATTACCGAAGGCTATCAAGGATTGTACGAAGGACAGGCCGTAACGACGGATGCAAAGATCTAAATCGTTGACCGTTAATCGTTATCCGTTGCTTGTCTTTCGACCAATGGCCAACGCTCAACGGCCAACCCATCAACAACCGACCAAACACATTTTATGATCGAACAGATAAAAAACAAATTGTCCAACGTGGTGCACAAGAAGCCCAAAGGCTTCGGGCCAACCAACTGGAGCATTCGCAACAAAACATCCATCTATCTTTTGATGTTGTTTGTGACGATGGCCGGGGTTTTTCAATTTGTGACGCTGCCCAAAGAGCAGTTTCCTGATATTGTTATCCCTACGGTTTACGTGCAAACCATTTACGTGGGAAACTCGCCACGGGACATTGAAAACCTCGTCACCCGTCCTATTGAAAAACAATTGAAAGGCATCACCGGTGCCAAGGTGAACAAGGTGACGAGCACCTCCGTTCAGGATTATTCGGCCATCATTGTTGAATTCAGCACCGACGTGAAAACCGACGTGGCCGTGCAGAAAGTAAAAGACGCGGTGGATAAAGCCAAACAGGATTTGCCAACCGATCTAACGCAACAGCCCACGGTACTTGAAGTAAGCTTTTCCGACCAGCCCATCATGTACGTAAACTTAAGCGGCGATTATGACGCGGTGCAATTGAAAAAATACGCGGACAATTTAAAAGATCGTCTGGAAGAATTGCCGCAACTCAACCGCGTGGACATTGTGGGTGCGCCGGAACGTGAGTTCCAGATTAACGTGGACAACTACCGCATGCAAGCCTCGGGTGTTACGTTCGATGACATTGCCGGCGCGGTTTCCCGCGAGAATATGGACATCTCCGGTGGCCAGTTAGAAGTGGGCAACAGCCGCCGCAACCTGCAACTGAAAGGACAGCTTCACACGGCTTTTGATATTCAGAACATCGTGGTGCGGAACCAAAGCGGTGCACCCATTTATTTAAAAGACATTGCCGACGTACGCGACACGACGAAAGAAAAAGAAAGCTATGCCCGTCTTGATGGAAAGAACGTGGTAACGCTCAACATCATCAAGCGTGCCGGCGAAAACCTGATTGAAACATCTGCGGACGTGCACAAGACCATTCAGGAATTGCGCGACAACGGCACCCTGCCACCGCAACTGAAATCCGTCATCACCGGCGACCAAAGCATCAAAACAAAAACTTCCTTTAACGATTTGGTGAACTCCATCGTCATCGGTTTTATCCTGGTGCTCCTGATCCTCATGTTCTTCATGGGCGTGACCAACGCCTTCTTCGTGGCGTTGTCCGTTCCGCTGAGCATGTTCGTGGCCTTTATGTTTTTGCCGGCTGCGGATTTGATCATCGGCTCGCACGTTACACTCAACTTCATTGTGCTCTTTGCGCTGCTGTTTGGCCTCGGCATTATTGTGGACGACGCTATTGTGGTGATTGAAAACACGCACCGCATTTACGTGGAAAACCGCGGACGGCTTTCGCCTTCCAAATCGGCAATGGCTGCCGCAGGTGAAGTATTCATCCCGGTGCTTGCTGGTACGCTAACTACGCTGGCGCCTTTCTTCCCGCTCTTGTTCTGGCCCGGCATCATCGGTAAGTTCATGGTCTATTTGCCCGCGATGCTCATCTTCACCTTAACGGCTTCGCTGATCGTAGCCTTCATCATGAACCCCGTATTTGCGGTGGACTTCATGAATCATCCAGACCATGAGCCCGAAAAGAAAAGCGCCATCTTCCGCAAGCCTTCATTCTGGATCGGCATAGCGGGCGGTGTATTGCTTGATGTGATGGGTTATCCCTTCCTCGGCAATCTCCTTCTCACCATCATGCTGCTTGTTCTGCTCAACCGTTTTGTACTGAACGATGTGATTCATTCTTTCCAAAACCGCGTGTTGCCCGCCATCATGCGGCAGTACGAGAAGTCGCTTCGTTGGGCCTTGAACGGATGGAAACCGGTTTATCTTTTGTTGGGAACCTTTGGCCTGCTCCTCTTTACCTTCTTCTTGTTTGGCGCTTCGGTAAAAGCCGGCCGCGTACCGATTGTGTTCTTTCCTTCGGGTGATCCAAACTTTGTGTACGTGTATTTAAAATTGCCGGTGGGTACGGATGTAAAATACACCGACTCCATGACAAGAGTGCTTGAAACAAGAGTGGATAAAGTGCTGGGTACGGAGAACGGCAAAACAAATCCATTGGTGGAAAGTGTTATCTCTAACGTTGCCGTTGGCGCTTCCGATCCGACGAGCGGCGACCGCAGCACACGACCGGAACTTGGACGCATACAGGTATCGTTTGTAGAGTTTGAAAAACGTCACGGCAAATCCACAGCGCCTTATCTTGATTCCATTCGCAACGCAACGAAAGGCATTCCGGGTGCGGAGATTTCCGTGGACCAGGAAAAAGGCGGACCGCCCACCGATCCTCCGGTTAACATCGAAGTGCAAAGCGAAGACTTTGATGCCCTGACAAAGACCGCTGTTTCTTTAAAGAATTACCTCGATTCGATTCATACGCCGGGTGTGGAAGAATTGAAGATGGACGTGGACCTGCAAAACCCCGAGATTACTTTATCTGTGGACAGAGACCGGGCCTTGATTGAAGGCGTATCCTCGGCGCAGATTGGTCAAGCCATTCGCACAGGTTTGTTTGGAAGAGAAGTGTCGAAGATTAAAGAAGGCGAAGACGAATACAAGATCCAGTTGCGCAACAACGAAGTGCAGCGTAAGAACCTCTCTGACCTTTTGAACATGAACGTTTCCTTCCGCGACATGGCCAGCGGCGGCCGCGTGAAAAACGTGCCCATCTCCAACCTGGTGAAAGTTGATTATACCAGCACGGCGGGCAGCGTTAAACGCAAGAACCAAAAGCGGGTAATCTCGCTGCGCTCAAACGTGTTAAGCGGCTACACGCCAACAGCCGTGAACGCGGTATTGGCACAACACATTGCCAGCTTTAAAAAGAAGCCGGAGAACGTGAACATCAGCCAAACAGGCGAAGGTGCGCAACAGGCTGAAACCGGCGCCTTCCTTGGCAAAGCGTTGGTGATTGCCCTGATGTTGATTCTCTTCATTCTCGTATTGCAGTTCAACAGCATCAGCAAGCCGGTGATCATTCTCACGGAAATTATCTTCAGCGTCATCGGTGTCTTGCTTGGCTTCTCCATCTTCGGCATGACGGTGTCGGTGGTAATGACGGGTATCGGTATCGTGGGTCTTGCGGGCATCGTGGTGAAGAATGGAATTCTTGTGATTGAATTTGCCGACGAGTTGCGGGCACGTGGCATGAAGACAAAAGAGGCCGTGATACAAGCCGGTAAGACAAGGATCATCCCGGTACTCTTAACGGCAATGGCGGCCATCCTTGGTTTGATTCCGCTGGCCGTTGGTTTCAACATCAACTTCGTCACGCTGTTCTCGGATTTGAACCCGCACATTTTCTTCGGTGGCGACAACGTGGTGTTCTGGAAACCGCTTTCATGGACCATCATCTTCGGTCTGGCGTTCGCCTTCTTCATGACGCTGTTGATCGTACCGAGCATGTACCTGATTGCAGAGCGTTTGAAACGTCCGATGCGGCGCCAATTTGGCGGCAACTGGGTGAGCATGTTGGGCATTCCACCGCTTACGCTGGTGTTCATTCCAATGATGCTTTACACCATGGCCGAACACCGCAGAGGCGTACGCCGCCGCCGGCGCAAGCTGGCGAACGACGAAGCCGCAAACAAATCTTTTATCGGCAGTTGGTTTTAAGGTTAGTTTATAACAACAGAAAGGCTACGTCCCGCTTCGGCGGGACGTTTTGTTTTGGACCCGACCTTCCCGGTGGGAAGGCCGTCTTTGCACAGACCCTTGCTTTTCGATGATTCAACTTCTTATTTAATCAGCTTGAACGACGAACATCTTTTCTGCTTTCAACCTGTTTCTACCCTTCCCATCGGGAAGGGCTTTAGCACCCTCTAACTGGTTTCAGAAAAGGCGTCGGGATGGGCCAATGGGCCGTGAGGTCTTATCTTCGTAAACTATGGACAAACGTTTGTTTTTGCTGGACGCTTATGCCCTTATTTTCCGGGCTTATTACGCTTTAATTCGGGCTCCAAGAATTACCTCAAAAGGAAGAAATACCAACGCCCAATTCGGGTTCACCAACACGCTGGTGGAGTTGATCAACAACCAAAAACCCACGCACATGGCCGTGTGTTTCGACACCGGCGCACCCACTGAACGCCACACTGATTTTGCGGACTACAAGGCCAACCGGCAGGAAGCACCCGAAGATTTGAAAGAAGCCATTCCCGACATCAAGCGCATCCTGCGCGGCTTTAACGTGCCCATCATTGAAAGCGACGGCTACGAAGCCGATGACGTGATTGGCACGTTAAGTAAACAAGCCGAAGCGCTGGGCTACGACGTGTACATGGTTACACCTGATAAAGACTACGGCCAGTTGGTAAGCGAGAAAGTAAAAATTTACAAGCCCGGTTACCAGGGCGGCGAAGTGGAAATCATGGGGCCGAAAGAAGTGTGCGATAAATGGTGCATTCCCGATGTGGCGCACGTGGTGGACATTTTGGGCTTAATGGGCGATGCGGTGGACAACATTCCAGGGATTGCAGGCGTGGGACAAAAAACAGCTTGCAAACTCATCACCGAATACGGTTCGCTGGAAAAAATTCTGGAGAACGCCGACAGCATTAAAGGTTCGTTGGGTGAGAAGGTTCGTGCGGGAAGAGAAGCCGCCATTATGAGTAAGAAACTGGCTACTATTATCACAAGCGTTCCCGTTGAATTTCACGAAGAAGATTTCCGGCTAAAAGAATTGAACAAGGAAGGCCTGAAAGAAATTTTTACCGAACTGGAATTCAAAACCTTTATAAAGCGCATCCTGGGCGAAGACGGCACCGATGCTTCCGCTCCCAAAAAGCAAGCAGCCGGTGTGCAAACCAATTTGTTTGGCAGCGATGCGGCAACGGTTGAAGCACCGGAAGAAAATAACGTTGTTGCACCGGGAAAAAATGCACAAAACACACCACACGAATACGACGCCGTGGAAAGCGAAAGCGAGTTCAAAACCTTGTTGGATGCGCTTTCAAAGCAAACGGAGATTTCTTTCGATACCGAAACCACCGGCATTGATGCGAACAACGCTTTGCTTGTCGGAATGAGTTTCAGTATTGAGCCGCACCGCGGCTGGTACGTGCCGTTGCCAACGGATAACGTGGCTGAAACAAAAAACATTCTTGCACGATTTGCACACTTGTTCAACGACGAATCCAAAACATGGATCGGCCACAACATCAAATACGACATGCTGATGCTGAAGTGGTACGGCGTTGAATTAAAGGGCAAACTGTTCGACACAATGCTGGCGCATTACCTGATTGAACCCGATGGCAAAAGCAACATGGACTGGCTTAGTGCAAAGTATCTTGGCTATGAACCCATTCACATTGAAGAACTGATTAGCAAAAAAGGAAAAGGCCAGGGCAGCATGAAGGACGTAGAGCTGGAGAAGATAAAAGAATACGCCGTGGAAGATGCCGACATCACGCTTCAGTTTAAAAGTATATTTCTGCCGCAGCTAAAAAAACACGAAGTCAAAAACGTTTTCAACGATGTGGAAAACCCGTTGGTGCCGGTGCTCGTGGACATGGAGTTTGAAGGCGTTCGAATTGATACGGCCTTTTTGAACGAGTATTCGACCGTGCTGGAAACGGAAGCGAGAGTGCACGAAGAAAAAGTGTACGAAACAGCCGGTGTTCGTTTCAATCTCGGTTCGCCGAAACAGTTGGGCGAAGTGCTCTTTGAAAAATTAAAGATTGACTCCGGGGCACGCAAAACCAAAACGGGCCAGTACGCAACGGGTGAAGACGTGTTGCGCAAACTGGCGGCCGAACACAAAATTGTGGACGACATTCTGGCCTATCGCGAATACACCAAACTAAAATCCACCTACGTTGATTCGTTGCCCTTGCTGATCAATCCAAAGACGGGAAGAATACACACCAACTTTGCGCAGGCCGTTGCGGTAACGGGACGTTTGTCGAGCAACAATCCTAACCTTCAAAATATTCCCATTAAAACCGAACGCGGACGGGAGATACGCAAAGCGTTTATTCCCCGCGATAAGGCTCACACCTTACTTAGCGCCGATTATTCGCAAATTGAATTGCGCATTGTGGCCGCATTAAGCGGCGACAAAAACATGTGCGATGCCTTTCTTCAAAACAAAGACGTGCACACCGCCACGGCCGCAAAAATTTACAACGTGGCCGAAGAAGCGGTCACAAAAGAGATGCGCCGCAAGGCCAAGACGACCAACTTCGGCATCGTGTACGGACAAAGTTCCTTTGGCCTTGCCGACACATTGGGCATCAGCCGCAGCGAAGCGAAAACCATCATTGACAATTACAAACGCGAGTTTGAAGGTGTAACGAAATATCTCGACAGCATGATCAACTTTGCCCGTGAACACGGTTACGTGCAAACGGTGATGGGCCGCAAGCGTTGGTTGCGCGACATTAATTCATCCAACTTTACCGTTCGCGGTTATGCCGAACGCAATGCCATTAACTCGCCCATTCAGGGCACGGCTGCTGACATGATTAAGCTGGCGATGATAAAAATTCACGAGGCGTTCAAGCAGCACAAGTTTGTATCAAAAATGATTTTGCAGGTGCACGACGAATTGGTTTTTGACGTAGTGAAAGATGAAGTAGAAAAAGTAAAACAAGTTGTGTTGGAGTGCATGGAAAGCGCCATGACGCTGCCAAACGGCATTCCGATTTTAGCGGAAGTAGGTGTGGGTGAAAACTGGCTGGAGGCCCATTAGGGGGTTAATGGATTGATTATTTTGAAGATTCGTTAATTGTTGACGTAAACGTTGAAATGCGTTGGCTTGTGTAGCTTACCTGGGAAATGCTGAATAAATTTGCAGTATGGACAAGGCAACCATTTTATCGGAGTTGAAGCGGGTAAAACCGGATTTGGCACAACGCTACGGCCTTACGGAATTAGCACTCTTTGGCTCGTACAGCAGAGGCGAACAAACCGCGCAAAGTGATATTGATTTGATGGTAGATTTTGAAAAGCCTCATTTCAACAAATTTTTTGATTGCGTCTTTATGTTGAAAGACTTGTTTAAAGAAAAAGAAGTACAGGTTGTTTCAAAAGGGGGCATCAAACCGCAATACTTTCAAGCCATTAAACCGGACCTGCTTTATGCCTAAACGCGAAGACGGTTTGCTGCTTCTTGATATCCACGGAGCAGGGAGCAAAATTCTTCTTTTCACCACAGGCTATTCATTTGACGATTACATGGCAGACGAACGAACGAAAGACGCGGTTGTTCGAAATTTTGAAATCATTGGCGAGGCAGCACGCAATTTATCAACGGTTATAACTGAAGCCAATCCGCAAGTTGAATGGAAGAAGATAATTGGCTTTCGAAACATTCTTGTTCACGATTACTTTGGAATAGATCATCGGATTGTATGGACAGCAATTCAAGATTTTCTTCCTGATACAATCAAAGCCATTCAAAAAATTATCGAAACAACGAAAGGCAAGTAACATCGCCCATGCTTCACGAATACCTAAAATATCTCAACACCATCGGCAGCCGTTACTTTATTATAGCAGGTCTTGCCTTTCTGTTGTTTTACGTTTTGCTGAAAAACATCGGGCGGTTTAAAAAGCTGCAACCAAAAGCACCCAAGCTGGATGATTATGCAAGAGAGATGGGCTACTCGGTCATGACCATCTGCATCTTTGCGGCCGCGCCGGTTGTGCTTTTAAACATTCCTTCCATTGCAAGACACACCACGTTTTACCGCAACATCAGCACGCACGGATGGCTTTATTTCTTCCTTGCTTTTCCGCTGATGTTTCTTATTCACGACACGTATTTCTATTGGACGCACCGACTGATGCACCACAAAAAGTTGTTCAAAGCCTTTCATTTGGTGCATCACAAATCCACCAATCCTTCACCGTGGGCGGCGTATTCGTTTCACCCGCTAGAAGCTTTTGTTGAAGTAGGCATCTTCCCCGTTTTTCTGTTTACCATCCCCGTTCACTTCTGGCACCTTTTTATCTTTTTCTTTTTCATGATTGTGTACAACGTGTACGGTCATTTGGGCTATGAACTTTATCCGGCGGGGTTCAACAAAAACCGCATCGGCAAATGGATTAACACGTCCACAAGTCACAACCAGCACCACCAGTTTTTTAAAGGCAATTACGGCTTGTACTTTACGTTTTGGGACCGGGTGATGGGAACCCTGCGAAGCGATTACGACAGGCGATTTGACGAAATAACAAAAAGGAGATAAGACATGAAACCGTTGCTGATTTATTGTTACGATGCGTATTGCGGCTGGTGTTACGGCTTCAGCAAAGTCATTGTGCGCATTGAAGAAGAATACCGCGACAAGTTTGATTTCGACGTTTTTTCCGGCGGCATGATACTGCCCGAAAAGCCGCAGCACTTTGCATCAATGGCGAAATACATTCAGGGTGCTTACAAGCGAGTGGAAGAATTAACGGGTATAAAATTCGGAGATGATTTTTTGTGGCACGTCTTTCATCCCGATGAAACCGACTGGTTTCCTTCCTCTGAAATGCCCGCGATTGCGCTGTGCATCATGAAGGAATATCATCCCGACAAAGCCGTGCAGATGGCAAGCGATTTACAGTATGCATTGAATTACGAGGGAAGAGATTTAACCGACGGCGAAGCCTATCGTCACCTGTTGCCCAAGTACAACATTCCCGAAGAAGCGTTTTACACGAAACTCAAAAGTGAAGAATACAAAGAGAAAGCTCACTACGAATTTGCCCTGGTCAAACAATTACAGGTAACGGGTTTTCCCACCGTGCTTGCTCAAGTCAGCGATTCAAAATTTTATTTACTGGCGCAAGGATATACTGATTATGAAACATTGAAAGAACGAATTGAAAAAGTATTGTCTGAGCCAGATGTCTGAACCTCGATTGGGGTGGATTTTGAGGATTAGCAGAAAATCAAACCATCTTTATAAAGCAAGAGTCGTTCAATAATGAACGACTCTTTTTATTCCGATTAATCCATTTAATCCACCCCAATCGCGGTTCAAACAATCACGGTTCGACATTTTAGAACCGCGGGCCGTCGCCAAAATTTCTTCCGCCTTCACCGCGGTTCATCGCCCTGGCGGAAGCCGTTCCAAAATTGCGCAGGTTATAAGTAAACGTGAGCAGCAGGTATTGACGTAGCACGGTGCTTTGCACGTCTTCAATGTACGTTTCGGTTACGTTGCGGGTGATGCTTTGGTTTTGCCGCAGCAGGTCAAACACGCTCAGTTTTAATTCGCCTTTGCGGTCTTTCAAAAACTTTTTGCCCGCCGACATGTTCCAAAGCGTGTAGTTCTGGTTGTAGCCTTGCGTTAAGCCGTTGTATAATTGATTGCTGATGTCGTTCTGAAAAAACCAGCCGTTTTTCGACAAGAGGTTTAATTGCACACCGGCCACGTGCTGAAAATAGCTGTCATTGTACTGCGGCTGAATGTCATTCTCCGCCTTGTTAAAATTAGCCGTGTACGAAACCGTAAAGTCAACGTACTGGCTGATATTGCTGGCAATGACAGCGCCGGCTGTGTACGTGGTGTTTCTTGAAATATTGGTAACACCGTTGATGCTTCCCGGCAGGCGGCTAAAGGTTACGCCGCCGTTCAGGTTAACGTTTGATTTAATGACGTGCATCGGAAACGCAAAGGTGAGAAAGGAACGTACGCTGCGATAACCATCAAGGTTTACCGGTACCGTTAATTGTTCGCCTGCCGACAAGGGAATTTGCCGGTTGTTAATATGAACCGCTATATCTCTGGTTGTTGAATCAATGTACGTAGCGTTGGAAATATAGTCGTTGGCGGTTTGGTAAAACAAGTTGGCCACAAACAAAATTCCTTTCGTAGGATTTGTGTACGTATAGCGTCCGTTCACTGTGTTGGACAACTGCTGTTTTAAGTCAGGATTGCCGGCCGTAATGTAAGGCCGGTTGGTGACGTCAACGACATCGGAAAGCTGCGTAACCGAAGGGTTGTTTGTGTTGGCTCGGTAGAACAGCCGCACGCTGCTTCGCGTAGAAAGTTTTAAGCGCACCATGGCATTGGGCAAAACGTTTGAAAACGATTTGTTCACGTTCAACGCCCTTGGAAAAGTTTGGTCGCTCAGCAGGTTGTTGTGCTGGTAATTAGCGCCGAAAGAAAGCTGGTTGTCCCTGTCGCCGTAGCGGTAGGCAAGACCGGCACTTTGCGTTTTTGTAGTGTTGTCAAAACGGTTGGAAAGTGTTGTGTCAAAGAGTGTGTATTTGCCGTTGGCGTCGTTGCGAAAGGCTTGCTGATCGGCCTTGCTTTTTGAATAAGACGGACTGTAATTGACTTGCAGTTGCGATTTCAGTCCCAGCGGCTCTGTGTAAACAAGGTTTGCCGAAAGCTGGTAGCCGTTGCTGTTCTGATCGGTGAAGCGGTTGTTTACAGTGTCGCGCCAGTTGTTTAACGAATCAAAGCGGCGCTGAAGGCTGTTGGTGTACGTACCGCCCGTTCGGTCGTTTGAAGACGTGTTCAGGTTAATGGAAAACGTTCTTCCGCGTTTGGCAAAGGAGTGACGGTAAAGAATGGTGTTGTTTAAATTATTGCCCGTGCGGTTGCTGTTGGTGTTGTTGGTTGTTGCGCCAATGTTTTTGGTTCCGGCAATACTGTTGGTGGTAACGGTTTGATTCGAATTGTTGTTTTGAAAACTTAGATTGGGCATAAAAAGAATTTGGTTGGCCGAATCCAATTTCCATTCAATCCGCATGTTTACGCGGTTGTTGTTGTTGTTGCTTGAGCTGTTGGTTGCCTGGTTGTACACCGTCCCCGAATAATACTGCTGGCTGGAAGTCGAGTTGGTGGTGTTGCCCGTGTTGTTAAAGAAATAACTGCCGGTAACGGTTAGCTTTTTCCCCCACATGTCGGAATAGTTAATACCGAAAGCATTTGTCTTGTTAATGCCCGCCTGCTGACCCACCAAAAAGTTTGCGTTACTTCCAAAACCACCAAAATTTCCACCGCCGCCAAAGCCGCCGCTGCCTTGCCCGCGGTTGCCACCGCCACCGCCTCTTGCGCCACGTGGTCCGCCGCCACCACCGCCGCCGCGTTGTGCGTTGGAGGTTACGCCCAACAAATCCTGTTGCGAAAAATTTTGCTGGTTTACGTTGTTGAAATTGCCGACAACAGAAATGCGCCGGTTGTTTTTAAAGATGGTTGCGTTGCCGCCCGCAGCGTACCGGTCATCGGTGCCGTAGCCCGCAAACACGCGGCCATACTGGCCGTTGCGCATATTGGCCTTGGTAACAATGTTAATGCTTTTGGTAGCGCTGCCATCGTCAAAACCGGTGAAAGCCGCCTGGTCGCTAAGACGGTCGAAGACTTGAATTTTGTCCACGATCTCTGCGGGTAAATTTCGCAGTGCGGCCGTCGCATCATCGCCAAATAAATCGCGACCGTCAATAGTGACTTTCTGCACCACATCGCCCTGCGCTTTTACTTGTCCGTTTTCAACGGTAATGCCCGGCATTTTTTTCACCAGGTCTTCGGTTGATGCATCGGGATTTACTTTGTATTGGCTGGCGTCCATTTGAAGCGTATCAGCCTTTTGCACCGCCGGCGGCACCCGTGACGTAATAACTACTGTAGCCAAATCTTTAGACGAACCCGGAACCAACGTAACAGACAAGTTCATAATGCCCATGCCGGTTGAATCAAGACGAACATTGCTGGAATCAAGGCGAATGCTTCGTATCACGTCGCCGTAACCCACGAAGGAAACGGAAAGCAGAAAACTGTCTTTGGAAAGATTTTGAAAAGAAAAACGGCCGGCCGCATCGCTTAAGGCAGTGCGGGCAAACGAAGAGTCCGTCAGGCTTTTCAGCTTCACGCTGGCACCGCTTAAAACCGTTCCGGCTTGCTGGTCTTTCACGGTTCCGCTGAGGGTATATTGTGCGTACAAAGCTTGTCCAACAAACAACACAATGATCAAGGGTAAAATTCGTCTGTACATAAGATGTATTAAAAAACCAAAGACAAAAGTCCGTAAAAATGATGCCGCGCAACGCAGCGCACAGGTTAATTAAGGCTAATAAAACCGCTTAGCTAATGTGCTGATGTGAAGATTAGCAGCTTGACTTGCGTCAGCGTGAAGACATGCCCTTGCCTTGTTCAGAAAAAATTTCGTACGGAGCAAAGAAGACAAGGATTTGCTCAATAGCGAACCGAACGTACAAGAGTGCGACGCAACGTAAGCTGAATGGATAGACGAACTTCTGGCTTATAAAACATGACGCCGTTCCAAGAATGGCCGAAGAACAAAACTTTCTTGGGCTTGCGTCGCCCTTTAAGATGCAGGAGGTATCTTTGACGCCCAAAATATTTTTGTATGGAGTATAGCAGAATTGTTGCCGTAACCGGAATGCCGGGATTGTACGAGATCGTTAGCAGCAAAAGCGACGGCGCTGTGGTGCGTTCGCTTGAGGACGGAAGCACCAAGTTTGTTTCGAGCCGCGTGCACAATTTGTCGCACCTCGAAAGCATTGAGATTTACACAACCGGCGAAAACACTTCTCTGTCGGATGTTTTTGCCGCCATGAAAAATAACGGCGAGGCAAAGCCGGATGTGAAAGACAACAAAGCCCTGCGGGCTTACTTTGAAAAAGTTTATCCCGAGATGGATTTTGACCGCGTGTACACCAGCGATATGAAGAAGATGGTGCTTTGGTTTAGCGTTCTGGAAAAACACGACATTGACTTTACGCCGCAGGAAAATGAAACCGAAGAAGGCGAGGAAAAGAACGTAGCCGATACGCTTGAAGCCGCTGGCGAAAAAGTGGTGCTTGACGTAGCGCCTGATACCGTTCCGGAAGCCGCAGAAACAAAGACTACCAAGGGAAGAAAGAAGAAAAGCGAAGAATAAATGACGGATGAAAGATGGCAGATGACGGCAGTGATTGAAAGTTCTGTCATCCTTCATCTGTCATCAGTCATCTTTCTGCAATCCTTAACCATAAACGATCTACGACACATGCAATACACAGCCAACATAACGAGCATTCCGCGTTCGTACCTGCCAAAGAATTTTAAGATAAGCGATTGGGCTGCGCTGGAACCATTTTTCAAAGAACTTTTGGAAAGGCCGCTTCAGTCGAAAGCTGACTTGGAAAAGTGGTTGCAAGACGTTAGCGAACTGGAAGCCGTGATCAGCGAAGACGCGGCCTGGCGTCAGATACGCATGACCTGCGATACCGAGAACAAAGAACTCGAAAATGCTTTCACGTTTTTTGTAACGGAGATTGAGCCGCGCATGAAACCTTATGCGGACAAACTCAATCGCAAGCTGGTGGAGAACGAATACACGAAAACGCTGGAAGGCGATGCGTACAAAGTGTATTTGCGCAACGTAAAAAAAAGCATCGAGCTTTTTCGCGAAGCGAACATTCCGCTGCAATCGGAGATTGCGGTGCTTGCGCAACAATACGGCGTTATCAACGGCAAGATGAGCGTGGAAGTGCAAGGCCAGGAATACACCCTGCAACAAGCCGCAAAGTTTTTGGAAAACCCGAATCGCGGGTTACGTGAAGAAGTTTACCGCAAGATTCAGGAGCGCCGCTTGCAGGACAAAGAGCAGTTGAATGATTTGTTTACAAAGCTTATTGGCCTTCGCGATAAGGTGGCAAAGAACGCAGGGTTCCAAAACTATCGCGATTACAAGTTTGCCGACCTTGGCCGCTTCGATTATACAAAAGAAGACTGCTTTCAATTTCAGGAAGCGGTAAAGACACAGGTGCGTCCGCTGGTAGATTTCATTTACGACCGCAAGCGGCAGAAGTTGGGATTGGATTCGCTTCGTCCCTGGGATACCGAAGCGGAACCAGAGGGAGTGAAGCTATTAACGCCTTTTGCCACCGGCGAAGAATTGGTAAACAAAACCATTGAATGCTTTACCCGCATGAATCCCTTTTTTGGTGAATGCCTTACCAAGATGAAAGAGATGGGACGATTGGATTTGGATTCACGCAAAGGCAAAGCACCCGGTGGTTACAATTGCCCGCTGCCCGAAACCGGTGCGCCGTTTATTTTCATGAACGCCGCGGGGCAAATGAGCGACGTGACCACGATGGTGCACGAAGGTGGCCACGCCATTCACTCCTTTCTTGCACACGAATTGCCGCTCACGGCTTTCAAAGAATACCCGATGGAGATTGCGGAAGTGGCTAGCATGACGATGGAACTTTTCAGCATGGATTATTGGGATGTTTTCTTCGACAACGAAGAAGACTTGCAAAGAGCGAAGCAACATCAACTCGAAAGAGTGATCACCATCTTTCCGTGGATTGCAACGATTGACAAGTTTCAACATTGGGTGTACGAAAATCCGAATCACACCCTGGAAGAAAGAGAAGAGAACTGGCGCAGCATTTTGAATGATTATACGTCCATTGCACTGGATGTTTCGGGGCTGGAAGAATACCGCAAGTTTAGCTGGCAACGGCAGTTGCATTTGTACGAAGTTCCGTTTTATTACATCGAATACGGCATTGCGCAATTGGGCGCTATTGGTCTTTGGAAACAGTTCAAAGAAGACAAAGACAAAGCCATCAACAATTACATCAATGCCTTGAAACTTGGCGGCACCAAAACGCTTCCGCAATTGTACGAAGCGGCCGGATTGAAGTTTAGCTTTTCACCGGATTACATCAGCGAGTTGATGTTGTTTGTGCAGGGAGAAATGGAGAAGGTGACAAGGCCGGCGGTGAAGTGAACTTCTTCAAATTAATTTTCAAAGCCTTTCCACCGCGAAAGGCTTTTTATTTTATGCTTTCTCTCGTGCTGAACTTTGTTCTCTCCTAACTTTAGTTTCTTCAAACATTCGCCATCATGAAAAAACTTTTCCTCTTTCTTTTTTTCCTTTCCTGTGCATTCGCGCAAGCACAAACCGATGCGGGCTACAAGCTGCCGCCGAAAGACATTGCCGGCTTGCTGCTGGCCAAACCCACACCGGCCGTTAGTCTCGACAGCAAAGCCGAGTGGATGCTGCTCAGCGAACGCAATCCTTATCCAACGGTTGAAGAATTGGGCCAACCCGAACTGCGCATTGCAGGCTTGCGTTTGAATCCTGCAAACTTTTCACCGAGCCGGCAAATCTTCATCAACAACTTTCGCTTGAAGAATATAAAAGCCGGAAAAGAATTTACGGTAAGCGGCCTGCCGCAAAATTTGCTGGCTTCAAACATTAGTTGGAATCCGGTGGAAAAGAAGATTGCGTTTTTAAACACAGCAGCCGACCGCGTGGATTTGTACGTGATTGACGTGGCCACGCAAAAAGCAACGAAGCTTAATAAGCAAGCGGTAAACAATACACTTGGCGCTGCTTACACGTGGATAGACGATAACACGATTTTGTATAAAGCCACAACCGCGGCACCTTCAGCAGCACCAAAGAAAAACATTACACCCAAAGGACCAGCCGTTCAGGAAAACTATGGTAAAGTCGCGCCCAGCGCTACGTTTCAAGACTTGATTAAAACGCCGTACGACGAAGAGGCGTTTCAGTTTTATGGAACCTCGCAATTGGTGAAGAATACGAATGGCGTTGAAACCCAAATCGGTTCACCGGCCATTTATCTTTCCACGGCTTTATCGCCCGACAAACATTATCTGCTGGAAAGAATCATTCACAAACCTTTTTCTTACCTCGTCACGGTTGGTGGTTTTCCGTCTACTGTTGTAATTGCAGACATGAGCGGAAAAACGTTGAAACAATTGGCTGATCTGCCGTCGAGCGAAGGCACGCCAAGCGGTTACGACAATACGCAAAATGTTCCGCGAGGCTTTGACTGGCGCGATGACGAACCCGCAACCATCGTATGGGCGCAACCACTTGACAGCGGCTTGATCAAAAAGCAGGTTGATTATCACGATGCCGTTTATGCTTTGTCATCGCCGTTTACCGGCGAACCGAAAATGTTGTTTAAAACAACGATGCGCTATCGCGGTACAGCGTGGGGCAATCCAACGCTTGCGCTTGTGAACGAAGGCCTGCGCTCTAAACAAACGATGCGGGTGAGCCGTTACAACCCTTCCACCGGAGAAGTGGAAAAGCTGTACGACCTGAATCAAACCGATGCCTACAACAATCCCGGCGAACCGGTGACAAAGAAGAACGCTTTTGGAAGAGACGTGATCATCACCGTTGACAACGGAACAAAACTGCTGATGAACAATCCCGTTGGTTCATCGGCAAAAGGCGACCTGCCTTTTCTTGCCAAATACGATCTAACAGCGAAGAAAAACGACATCATCTGGCGTTGTCCCGAAGGAAGCTATGAGTATGTTGTTGACGTGATTGACCCGCAAACGTTGACCGTCGTTACCCGTAAAGAAACGCAAACCGATGTGCCCAATTTCTACCTTAAAGATTTGCTGCGCCGCATTGCCGACCAGCCCATCACGCAGTTTCAAAATCCATATCCACAACTGGTGGGTGTAACCAAGCAAAAAGTTTTTTACAAGCGTGCCGACGGCGTTGACCTCACCGGCGATTTGTATTTGCCCAAAGGCTACAACAAAGACAAAGACGGTCCCTTGCCGGTGGTGATGTGGGCTTATCCGCGTGAGTTTAATTCGGCGGCCGATGCCGCACAGGTACGCGGTTCGCAAAACAGATTCACAACAATCAGTTGGGCTTCGCCGGTGTTTTATGTAACGCAAGGCTATGCGGTGTTGGACAATGCCGAGATGCCGATCGTGGCCAAAGATTCTACTACAAAACCGAATGACAATTTTGTAGAACAGCTTCGATTGAATGCCGAAGCTGCAATAAATAAGTTGAGCGAAATGGGCGTAGGCGATCGCAACCGCGTAGCGGTTGGCGGTCACAGTTACGGTGCGTTTATGACGGCCAATCTTTTGGCGCATACGAACCTTTTCAAAGCCGGCATTGCCCGCAGCGGTGCGTACAACCGAACCCTTACACCCTTTGGTTTTCAAAACGAGGAACGCACTTTTTGGCAGGCGCCGGATTTATACATGAAGATGAGTCCTTTTACCTATGCCGATAAAATAAAAACGCCGCTGTTGTTGATTCACGGCGAGGCCGATGACAACCCCGGCACTTTTCCCATCAACAGCGAACGTTTGTTCAACGCCATTAAAGGCAACGGCGGCACGGTGAAATTTGTGCTGTTGCCTTACGAAGCACACAGCTATCGCGGCAAAGAAAATTTGTTGCACATGCTGGCCGAGCAAAATGCCTGGTTGGAGAAATATGTGAAAGGAGTAAAGGCTTTCTGAACCATGATTTGGTGGAGTTGAAGGATCAGAAAGAAATAGAAAATTTTTATAAGGCAAGAGTCGTTCTTTGATGAACGACTCTTTTTTTTCTGCAAAATCTTATTAATCTACCCAAGCCATGATTCGGACATCACGGTTCAGAGCACTCTTTGCAAACCCCCTTAATCACCACTTGCACGCTTTCCGCTTCGTATCCTTTTGGCAAGTCAATCTTTGGCGAAATCACATCATCCAAACAAATGGTCTTTTCGCAATTCGTGCAAACAAAATGCACGTGGTCGTCGTGATGGTGACCTTCTTCGCATTCCTTGCACAAGGCATAAAGAATAGAATTATCCGCTGTGGGAATTGAGTGAATGATGCCTTTTTCTTCAAAGGTTTGCAGGGTGCGGTAGATGGTTACGCGGTCAAAATTTTCACCAACTTTTTTTTCAATATCGCCGTGCGCAAGCGCATCGTCTTCGGCCAAAAACAACGAAAGAATTTTACGCCGGCTTTCCGTAGAGCTAAGTTGACGCCGGTGCAGAATATCGTTCAGGCGGAGGTTGCGTGTTTTTGTTTCCATCAATCGGCGAGTAATTCTTTTACATCGTCTTCGAGTGTTTTTAATTCGGAAGGTTTGAGGCCGTCGTAAATTTTTACCACGTCGCCCTTACGGTTTACCAGTGCCACAAACTGCGAGTGCAAAAAATCAACGGTATCGTTCGATACAAAATTACTGGGGTCGTCAATTTTAAAACTGTAGCGGGCCGCTTTGTATAAACTGTCCTTTCTACCCGTTAGAAAAATCCACTTGTCTGTGTTCACGTTCATCGAATCGGCGTAGCGCTTCAGGCGTGCGGCCGAGTCGCGCAGCGGGTCGGATGTAAAGGAAAGAAAGAGTACGTTGGGTGTGTTCTTCAAGGCCTCGTAAGCAGGCTTTAAATTGTTGTTCATGCGCGGGCAAACCGAAGTGCAGGTAGTAAAGAAAAAATTCACCACCGCCACTTTGCCGTTGATGTTTTCGTCGGTAAAACGCTGGCCGTTCTGGTTGGTAAATGAAAACGGCTCAACGTGACTGATAGCCGGTACCCGCTTTTTAAAATAGCCCGGCATCACTGCTTTGAGCGTGAAATAAAAACCCAGAGCCAACACCAAAAAGAACAAGGTATATACAAGAAACTTCTTCGACATACTTACAAGTGATGATACAAAGCTACCAATGGATTGGCAAACACCGGTTTTAGAACGGGTAGCACGAATTGATGCGCAAGCGAATTAACTTGCTTTAAAGATTTACCATGAGAAAAGTTCTGCCATTCCTGTTCGTTTTTGTTTCTGTAACGAGCGTTGCGCAAAAGAATGATGAAAGCAAAATCCAGCAACTTCTTTCCGTGCAAACCGAAGCCTGGAACCGCGGCGATGTAGAAGGCTTTATGCAAACCTATTGGAAGAACGATTCGCTGATGTTCATTGGCAAAAGCGGCGTTACACGGGGCTGGCAACAAACACTGGAAAATTACAAGAAAAGTTATCCCGATACGGCAGCGATGGGCAAGTTGGCGTTTGGCATCATTGGCGTTAAACAACTTTCACCCGTTTATTTTTTTGTTGTGGGCAAGTGGATGTTGAAACGAACGAAAGGTGATTTGAGCGGACACTTTACTTTGTTGCTTCAAAAAATGGCCGGGCAGTGGGTGATCGTGGCCGATCATTCATCATAACGGTTTTGTGGTTGGCATGATGTGCGCAGACGCTTTCATTCTCCTTTGCTCCTTAGCTCAGTGCGAAAAATTATTCTTTCTTCTTCCACACCTTAAACAAAAAACGAAGAAGCAAAACCAACGTCACAAAAAAGATGAAATAGAAAATGCCGTTGTACCAATCCAAGCCGTTTGTGAAATAACCCAATCGCAGGTAGAGTCCCAGCGTCATCATCAACAGGAGCCACAACGAAACCGCACCAAAGGATTTCATGATCTTCTGGAAATAAACTTTCATCTCCGGGTCCATGCCGGTATTGTATTCGTCCATGAGAGTTTGTTTACGTGTTCGCCTGTTTACAAGTCCACGCGTTGTTCTAAAGCACAAACATAGCTTATGGCAAATCCGTTGTTTATGATTTTCGTCGTGAAGACTTCTTTTTGAAAAAGCACGCCGACGGGTGAACCGGTGAACACGTAAACTTGTGAACGCTTCAGGGAACAAGCAGCGCTCTGAACGCTGCCGAGTCGCCGCTGAATACGTTAAAATCAACCTTGGCAATGATGCCGTTTACGTGGCCTTCTTCGCTGTGTTGCCAAAAATGCCAGGGCCTTGAAATGCGCGGATTGTCGGGCTGATAATAATGTGCAATCCACAAGGGGTAGTCGTCAAATTTTCCCTTTAAATACTTTTCATAAAACGTAACGTAAGTATAAATGATGGGCTTTACGCCGTAGGCCTGTTCCATCGCATCCAGCCAGGCCTGTACTTCATTTTGCAATTTGTCCACGGGCATGTTCCAGCCGCGTTCAATGTCCAGCACTGGCGGCAGGTCGCCGCTTTCGAGCTTCACGTTTTCAAAAAAGTTTTGCGCTTGTGATTTGCCGTCTTTTTTCGGATAAAAAAAATGATACGCCCCGCGAACCACGCCGGCTTCTTTTGCTTTTTTCCAGTTGCGTTTAAAATAAGGATCTACAAGGCCGGTGCCTTCGGTGGCTTTGATAAAGGCAAAACCGAGTTGCACGTTCTTTACCCGCATTTTTTTTACTTCTTGCCAGGCAATGGTGCTTTGGTAGCGGCTCACGTCAATGCCGTGAATCTCGTACTGCGTGGGAATGCTGATGCCGAATTCTTTGTAGCGGATAAAAGTGGGTTCTTTTACTTGCAGCCAAAGAAAAAACAGGTAGCCTAAAAACAGCGCTGCGGCAATGACCGTAGCCCACAGTACACGGCGAAGATTTTTGGATGCTTTTCGTTTTGCCACGGTGTGCAAATAACGAAGAAATGGAGCAAATAGTTTTCAGCGGTCGGCTATCGGCTTTCTGTTTTCAGCGACCTGAGTCAAAGCTGAAAGCCGACGGCCGATGACTGGCAGCCGCTTGGGCATCATAGAACGGGACGGAGTTCGGCCTCACCCCGAAACATTTTCCGTTACTTTTGCGGCCAACTCGAAAAAAATGAAACTGTCGCATTTATCCGAAACGCTGATCGGCTCAGAGATCGTAAAACTGGGCGGCGAAATAAGAGACCGCATTCGCAAAGGCGAACGCATTTACAACTTTACCGTTGGCGATTTTGATCCCAAGATATTTCCCATTCCAAAAGGATTGGAAGACCACATTGTAGAAGCGTACCGCGAACATTTTACCAATTATCCTCCTGGTGAAGGAAGTCTTGAACTTCGCGAAGCCTTGAGCAAATTCTCAAAACAATACCAGGGATTTGATTACGGCGTTGATGAAATTCTGGTGGCTTCGGGCGGACGTCCGCTGATCTATGCCTTGTTTCGCGCTGTGGTTGACAAAGGTGAAAAAGTATTGTATGCGGTGCCAAGCTGGAACAACAATCACTATACACATTTTGTAGAAGCCGAACACGTGGTGGTGGAAGCAAAAGCCGAAAACGGTTTTATGCCTACAGCAGATGATTTAAAGCCTTATATCCAGGATGCTTCTTTTCTGGCGCTTTGCTCACCGCAAAATCCTACCGGCACAACCTTCCGCAAAGAAGATCTTGAAGCCATTTGCCAATTGGTAGTGGATGAAAACAAGCGGCGCGGCGATGCGAAAAAATTGTACGTGATGTACGACCAAATGTATTGGCATCTCACCTACGACGGCATCAAACATTACGACCCCGTTTCCCTCAACCCCGAAATGCGGCCGTACACCATTTTCATTGACGCCATCAGCAAATGCTTTGCGGCCACGGGTGTTCGTGTTGGTTGGAGCATGGGGCCCGCAAACGTGTTGAACAAGATGAAGGCGATTCTTTCGCACGTGGGTGCCTGGGCGCCGATGCCGGAACAAAAAGGCCTCACGAAATTTTTAGGCGAAACCGAAAACATCAATAGCTATTTCACGCATTTCAAAGCCGAAGTAGAAGAAAGGCTCCGCCGCATTTACGAAGGCTTTGTGCAATTGAAAAAAGACGGTTGTCCGGTGGATGCCATTGCACCCGAAGCGGCCATCTATCTTACCATAAAAATTGACCTTGCCGGCAAACAAACGGCCGAAGGAAAGAAGTTGGAAACGCAGGCTGATGTAACGTCGTATTTGTTGCAGAACGCAGGCCTTGCCATCGTTCCGTTCTATGCCTTTGGCGCTGATAAGTCTTCGCCCTGGTACCGCTTAAGCGTGGGCACCTGCAAAAAAGAGGAGATTGACGAAATGCTGCAAAAGCTGCGCACAGCCCTGCAAGGTTTGCACTAATTTTTACTGATCAAAAAATAAAAAGGCTTTAACTCGTGCCAGGCAATGGCCTTGAGTATGGCCTTTTCTTTTTGCGTAACCTGTGTGCGTGTAACCAATTCGTGCGTGCGGCAAAAAACATCATCTCGTTCCACCCGCATCAAAATTTCGTGAAGACACTCGACTTCTTTTTGCAGAAGGTCGTCGTTATATACTTCTTCTTTATAGAGGAGGAGCAAGTCGCGGTTATAGTTTTTCATGGCTCATCTGTTTTAAATCCTATACTTTTCCGGGACATCCGCAACTGCTGCCTTTTCCAGTTCCTGAGTAGTAATTGCGGGCACAACCCGATATACCGAGAATAGTCAAGAACAGTGCCATGTAGATTATCTTCTTCATAATGGGGTTTGTAAAATAACTATTTTACCATCGCATTTCGTATAGCGCCTTGGAAAAGAAAGGAAAATTAACATGAACCGCCCGATTGCATCGCCAAAAATTTTGGTGGCGCCGCTCGATTGGGGCCTCGGACATGCAACCCGCTGCGTTCCGGTTGTCCGCGAATTGCTCCGACAAGGCTGCACGGTTTTGCTGGCCGGCGAGAGTAAGCAAAAAGCCTTATTGCAACAGGAGTTTCCACATCTTCCGTTTTTAGAATTACCCGGCTATCGTATCGAGTATGCTTCTTCGGGCTGGGGACTGGCAGCGAAAATTGTGGCGCAAATTCCCAAACTTCTTTCGGCCATGAAAGATGAACAAGAATGGCTGAAAAAAGTTGTGGAAGAAGAAAAGATTGACGCCGTGATTTCGGATAACCGTTACGGCTTGTATCATGCGGACGTGCACGCTGTTTTTGTTACGCACCAACTGCGCATCAAAGCGCCGGTGAAGCTTGCCGAAGATTTTTTGCAGGAAATGGCTTACAGTTACATCAACAAGTTTGACGAGTGCTGGGTACCCGATGCGGAAGGTAACGAGGTTTTGGCCGGCGAACTTTCGCACCCCGAAGAATTGCCGTCAATTCCGTTGCGTTACGTGGGCACCTTGTCGCGGTTCGGCAATGCGCAAATGCCCGAAAACGGAAAGTCGTTGCTGATTCTTCTTTCGGGTCCAGAGCCGCAGCGAACCTTGCTTGAAGAAAGTCTTTTAGACGAATTGAAGGAATATGAACAGCCCGTTGTTTTGGTGAGAGGTTTGCCCGGTGAAGCCGGTGAATTAAACGTGCCGGAAAACGTTTCGGTTTACAATCATTTGCCTGCGGCCGAACTGGAAGAAAAGATCAGAAATGCATCGCTTGTCATTGCCCGTTGCGGTTACAGCACCGTAATGGATCTGACCGTTTTAAAAAAGCGAAGCATTTTGATTCCAACACCCGGGCAAACAGAACAGGAATATTTAGCCGGCTATTTAATGAAGAGAAGTTTTGCTTTTTGCGTGGCGCAAAAAAAGTTCAGATTAAAAAACGCGTTAGCATTGGCTGAAAACTTTCCGTATCAATCTTTCGAAGGAAAATCAAACGGTTTGCAGGCGGCCGTTCATGCTCTAATCCGTCGCATCGAATCAAAGGAGAAATCAAATCTGTAAAAAAAATCCCGGTAATCTACGGTCACAAAAACGCCCCGATTCCGGGGCGCTCTTGTTAACCTTCAACCATTTTTTACGGCAGAACATTTGTTATGCAGCACATAAAAGACAAAACAGAGACAGTAAAACGCTGCACGGGTTTAAACGGTTTTATAAAAACAAGAAAGAAAGCGGGTAATCACTCTGCCGAAACAGCAACTTCGCTATTGAGTGAAAGGGAGTTTACGCTTGGGGTCATCGTAACCAATCGCGGCTGGCTGTAATCAAGCCGGAAGGTTTTGCGGTGGTAACGGCAGGGCCCGTATTTATCCAGCGCAGCCTGGTGTTCCTTGGTTGCGTAGCCTTTGTTTTGCGCCCAGTTGTACCGCGGATATTTGTTGTGCAGTTCTTTCATGAAATCGTCGCGGTAAGTTTTTGCCAGAACGCTGGCCGCGGCAATGGAAGCGTATTTTCCGTCGCCGCCAACAATGCATTTGTGCGGTACCCTTTTAAAGGGCGAGAACCGGTTGCCGTCAATCAGCAACAAGCCTGGTTGTGCCTGAAGTTTTTTTACGGCCAGGTGCATGGCTTTGAAGGAGGCTTTTAAAATATTCAGTTTGTCAATTTGTTTGTGATCTAATTGCGCTACAGCAAAGGCCAGCGACCGCTGCTCAATAACGGGGCGCAATTCGTTGCGCTGCTCTTCAGTAATCTGTTTCGAATCGTTTAAAAGTGGATGATAAAAGTCCTTCGGTAAAATAACGGCAGCCGCAAACACAGGCCCGGCAAGGCATCCGCGGCCTGCTTCGTCGCATCCGGCTTCTACCAAATCTTCCTGAAAAAAAGGCAACAACATCGTATTCAAAAATACGCGTAGCTTTTTTAATCATCGGTTGCCCCGCATGAATTAAAGAAAGTTTTAGCGTCCGCAGCCAATGCGTTTTCGCCTGCGAAAGACGGCCATTCAATTCTTCGTAACTTGACGTGAGAGAATTATACCATGCGTTCGCTTCGGTCATCCTGTTTTCCTTTTTTTCTTGGAATAGCTGCTTGCGGTTTTATTCTTGAAGATGCCCTGCCAGGCGCTTCACAAAAGGCAATGGTGTTGCACCAACAATACCGCGAGGACGAAGAATGGATTGCACCATCCGAATTTGAAATTCCGCCGGGAGAGGAGGGTGAATTGATACGCTACGGAAAAGAACTGGTTGCGCATACGTCAATTTACCTTGGGCCGAAAGGAGTCGTAGCGCATTTAGCCAACAGAATGAATTGTCAAAACTGCCACACCTACGCAGGCACCGAAAATTTCGCCAACCCGTTTTCTGCTGTCGCGTCAACTTATCCAAAATACAGGGAGAGAAGTGGGCGGAAGGAATCCATCGAGTCTCGGGTAAACGATTGCCTGCAACGCAGCATGAACGGCCAGACACTGGACAGTTTAAGCCACGAGATGAAGGCCATGATTGCTTACATTAAGTGGGTAGGAGGCGGGGTACCAAAGGGTGCCCGTCCAAAAGGTGCAGGCATCGAACCGTTGCCGCTTTTAAAGCGGGCGGCCGATCCGCAAAAGGGAGGAGGAGTTTTTCTTTTGCATTGCCAGCGTTGCCACGGTGAAAAGGGGCAAGGCTTGTTATCACCCGATTCGGTTTCTTATGTTTATCCGCCTTTATGGGGCGATGGAAGTTTCAATACCGCTGCAGGCATCAATCGTCTTTCTCTTTTGGCAGGCTTTATTAAAAACAACATGCCCTTTGGTGCTAATTGGAAAGAGCCGGAATTGAACAACGAAGACGCTTGGGACGTAGCGGCGTTTGTTGCCTCGCAACCGCGGCCAATAAAAAACTTCGCTGGCGATTGGAAAGACCTTTCTAAAAAACCTTTTGATTATCCTTTCGGCCCCTACGCCGATTCCTTCTCAGAACGGCAACACAAGTATGGACCGTTCGATGTAATGAAGAAAAAGAAATAAAAAATGAATAATCGGTAAGAGTGCCGTGCTTTGTATAAAATGTTTATGTTATTCAGCCATCACTCTTACCGATTATTCATCGTTCATGCTTCCTATGCTTTACAATAGGCGCACCCGTGTTCTTGTGCACGGCCTACAGCCCATACGCCAGAGGGAACAATTTGTATTTTGGGCAACACGGCAGCTTTAAATTCTTTGTAAACATTCTCTTGGCTCTGTTTGGTCATGTCGGCAACCACGGCGCTGTAAACTGTCATGGCCATGTTGCACACGCAGAACATCACGCCGCTGTCTTGCAACTCGTTTATGCCGATAGCTACATTGCCAATGCCCGGCACCTGAAAATCGCCGGCAGCAGGTTTGTAAAACGCATTGCGCATGGCCGATGCTTTTGTCTTTTCATCGTTTACCTTAAACATGTCGCCAAATTTATATTTCGCCCACAACTCGCTGTTTAACGCAAAGGGCATGGCTTCGTGGCGAAGAATAACGACAACGCTGTTGTCTTTATCGGGTGTGCCGGTCATAGAGTTTGTGATTAAAAAAACGCGTGGCCAGGCAAAAGGAAAAACGCCGTTCGGCTCCGTGGCATCAAACACAATGCGGTGCTTGCCTTTGATGTTTTTGAACCAGGCGTCAGGATCGTCTTCCGGTAGAAAACGGTCCGTGTTTTTTGCCACGGCCTGAAGCGGTGCGGCCATCCCGCCCAAACTCATAGCAGCGGCGCCGGTAGCGAGGGTGCCCAAAAAAGCCCGGCGATTGGTTGCGAGGCCGGTGTCGTTCTTTTCCATAAAAAAATTTTTTTGGTGAAGAAATCTGCTTCAAAAGTTACGAAAACAAACCGCAGACAACAATTTTATCTCTAATGTGATGTGCCGGTATTTCCGAAAAATATTTCGTAAACTTTATAGCCTAAACTCACCGGTATGAAGCCCTTTCTTTTCTTCTTGCTGCTTTTGCTTTTGGCGCCTTTTGCACGAGCGCAAAACGTTCCGTATAACGTTGTGTTTGACCTTACCAGCAAGGACACCCTCGATCACCAAGCCGTGATACGCTGGCTTAGCGGCATCAGCAGCGCACGGCCCGACGCAAAACTGGAAGTAGTGCTTTACGGCCAGTCGCTTGACATGGTGCAAAAGGAAAAATCTACCGTTGCCGCACCGCTGCTTCAATTGCTGCAAAACAAAAACGTCAGTGTAAAAGTTTGCGCGGTAGCCATGAAGCATCACAACATTGAAGCGTCGCAACTCTTGCCCGGTGTGAGCGTTGTTCCCGACGGCATTTATGAAATCATTCAACGCGAAAAAGACGGATGGGGATACATTAAGGCCGTGCATTAAACTGTTGATTGTTGTTCGTTGGCCGAAGAAAAATTAGCGGCGATACAAACAACGACCAACGGTCAACAAAATGCTTCAATGCTCCCTATCCGCGGTTAGTTTTGCGCCGCCATGTTGGAAGAAATTGTCAGCAAACGAAGCCGGCCCGTTGCCATTTGGCTGCTGGTGGGTGTGTTCATGATCATCGTTCAAATTATTCTCGGCGGCATTACCCGCTTAACCGATTCGGGTCTTTCGATTACAGAATGGCAACCCTTGCTGGGCGCCGTTCCACCAACAAACGAAGCGGAATGGAACAAGGCTTTTGAAGGGTATAAGCACATTGCGCAATTCAAACACCTGCACGCTTATTTTACTCTTGACGATTTTAAATCCATCTTTTTTTGGGAATGGCTTCATCGCTTGTGGGGACGTTTCATTGGTGTTGTTTTTATTATTCCCTTTGTTATTTTCCTCGTTCAAAAACGTTTTACAAAAGACATGATAACGCCCATGTTGATTCTTTTTTTATTGGGCGGCTTGCAAGGCCTTATTGGCTGGGTAATGGTGATGAGTGGCCTAAACGACGAAAACCTTTACGTGAGCCACATTCGCCTGGCCATTCATTTCATTACGGCCCTGGGATTGCTGGTTTATACTTTCTGGTTTGCACTTCGATTACTTGTGCAGAACAAACAAAAGATAGCTGCGCCTTCTTCCAAAAACTTATTGGGTTGGATTCTTGGTTTGCTGGTGGTGCAATTAATTTACGGTGCCTTCATGGCCGGACTGAAAGCCGCTCTGGCCGCACCAACCTGGCCTTCCATCAATGGTTATTATCTGCCGCCTTATATTGCCGTGTATCAAGGCAAAGAAGGAACTTTTTTTTCAGCGCTTGTCAACAATCCCGTTACGGTTCATTTCATTCACCGCAACATTGCGTACTTACTCACAATTCTAATTGCCGTTTGGACGGTGAAGGCCGCCAAAGAAAAACGAAGCGCTCTGTTTAACCGCCTTAAATGGATTCCGCTTTTGTTGGTGCTAACGCAGGTTGGTTTGGGCATTGCGGCCGTACTGACCAGCATAAAAAAACAGCCGCAGCAATGGGGCCTGTTTGAATGGAATGCTCAATTGCACCAGGTTGTAGCCATGCTGCTCCTGCTTTCCTTAACGGCGGTTTTCTTTCTGCACAAACAAAATAAAAGTGCAGCGGCCTGAGTTATTCTACTGTCTAACTTTAGGTGAAACGTGAGACGGCAGACGTGAAACCGTAAAATTTTTCGGATTAAAGCGGCCTGCGGTTTGACGTCTTACGCCTGTCGTCTCACGTCATTCAATTCCGCTAACCATGGAGTACTTTTCCTTTCTCCCCCGATCGTTGCAAAAAAATTTTCGCAGTACATTACAACCCTTGAAACAATCGGCGACTATTATTGAATACCTGCGCGGCACGTTTTACTCGCTGCCCGTGCAATTGCTTTTTCTGCATTTCAGAAAGTACCAGGTGCTGCTTGTTTTCTGGCTCATTTTGTTTAGCGTGGTGGGCGGCGTTTTCATGAAATCTTTTGGCGCCGAAGCGCTTTATTTGGCGCCCGAATACATGGGCAACGTGAACGCATTGGGCGCAGCAATTGTAGGTGTTGCTATCGGCATTTTTATCATGTGCTGGAACGTGACGACCTTCATTCTTTTCAGCCGCCACTTTAGTTTTCTGGCCGCTACGCAATATCCTTTTTTGAAATACTGCGTCAACAATAGCATCATCCCGTTGAGCTTTCTTGTTTTTTATTTGCTGAAGGCTTATCAGTATGCGCACTACAAAGAACTTATCGCCAACGTTGAAATCGTTTTTTTAACGGGCGGCTTTCTCATTGGCCTCTTGCTCGTCTTCATCGTTTCCTTTCTTTATTTTTTTAGTGCCGACAGAACCATTTTCAAAATTCTTCAACCGCTTTTTAGCAGCGCAAAAAATTACATCTCCACCTTGCAGCCCGAAAAGGCCAGCGGCCGTTCGCTCATTTATTCCGAGTGGTTCCTCGATTCGTTTTTTAAAGTGCGCCGTTGCCGCGACGTGTCGCACTACTCACCGGAACTGATGGAAAAAATTTTCAAGCGCCACCACTTTGCCGCGGTCATTTCGGTTTTCATCATCTATTTGTTTTTGTTGCTGATTGGCTACTTCATTGATCAGCCTTTTTTCCAGTTGCCTGCCGGCGCTTCCATCACGCTTTTGTTTGCCGTGCTTATTGGCGTTACCGGCGCCATTGTTTATTTCTTTCAAAGCTGGAGCGTGCCGGTTCTCATCCTGTTCATCTTTATGCTGAATTATCTGTACCGGATCGAATGGATTGACCCGCGCAACAAAGCCTACGGCTTAAACTACAACAACAAGAACGACTATCCTTCCTATACGCAACCCGTTTTGGACAGCATTGCCGCTTCGGCCGCCGCCGAAAACGACAAGCGAAACATGGAAACGGTTTTGGGTCGGTGGAAAGCAAAGCAAGGCGAAGAAAAGCCTTTGCTAGTGATTGTAACAACGAGCGGCGGCGGCACACGCAGCGCCACGTTTACGATGGATGTGTTGCAACGATTGGACAGCATTACGGGCGGCAGGATGATGAAGAAAACTTTTTTGTTTACGGGTGCATCCGGCGGCATGATCGGCGCATCCTACTTCCGTGAACTTTACCGGCAGCGTTTAAACAATCCATCCATTCGTTTGCAGGATGAACGCTACGTGGACAACATTGCTTCTGACCTGCTAAACCCCACGTTTACTTCGTTTGTCACTCGCGATGTGTTTGCACCGGAGCGAAAGTTTTCGGTTGGGCCTTATTCTTACTTACGCGATCGAGGCCTTGCCTTTGAAGAAGCGCTGAACAAAAACACAGAAAGGGTTTTGGACAAAAAGCTGGGCGATTACGTGACCGATGAAACGCAGGCGAACATTCCGCTGATGCTGTATCACACGCTGATTACCCGCGACGGAAAGAAGATGCTGATTGGCACGCAGCCGGTGCGCTTTATGACGCATCCATCGGTTGATTCAACCGAAAAAGCAACGGCCGACGCTATTGACTTTACATCCTTCTTTTCTAAGCAAGACCCGTACAATTTGCGGATGCTAACCGTGCTTCGGATGAACGCAACCTTTCCCGTAGTGTTGCCGAACGTGTGGATGCCGTCGGACCCGGTGATTGACGTTATGGACGGCGGCCTGCGCGACAATTACGGTGTGGAAACATCTTTGCGTTTTTTAACGCACATGCAAGGCTGGATTGAACAAAACACCCGCGGTGTGGTGCTGGTTCAAATACGCGATCGCATGGACGGCGGCTGGGACAACCCCTACGAGTTTGATGACCTGGTGCAGAACGCCACCAAGCCTTTCTTTCTGTTGCAACACAACTGGTACAAGATGATGGAGTATTTCCAAAAAGACATGGCTACGTATTTTTTGAACAACCAGCGCTATCCCGTCCACAACATCACCTTTCAATACATTCCACGACAAGAAGAACACAAAGCAGCACTCAGCTTTCACTTAACCAAGCTGGAAAAGGCGGACATTAAAGGTTCGCTTCAGTCGGACCACAACCAGGAAAGTTTTAAACGGGTGCTGGAGTTGTTTGCAGGAAAGGAAAAGAAACAACCGAAGTGATAAAGCTTCGGAATACTGCGCGGCACAAAAGGAAGAAAGCTCCCTATAGGAGCTTTCTGATCTGTCTCAATAAACAGTGTTGGTTAGTCTTTCAGGAACTTCACCACGCTACGCGTTTCACTTGTTCTTACTTCCAGCAGGTAAGTTCCTTTCATGTTTACATTCTGTAAATCTGTAGAAAGGTTATTGAGGCCTTTTTGCACGTTGAACTTTGTCTGGCAAACCTTTACGCCGTTCACGTTATAAACCGCAACATCGGCAAGACCCGCACGATCGGCATTAAAGGTGAACTGAAGGTTTTGTTTTACGGGGTTTTGCAACAGGTTAAGAGCATTGCCTTCGGCCGTTTGCTTTTTCACAAAAATTACGTTTGAGTACGACACGCTCTTGTTCTTGTTGACAATCTTCAAACGATAATAAGTTGCAGCCAACAGGCTTTCGGTGTACGAATAGCCTTCGTCGCCCTTCTTCTCTGTAGCCATTACAAAAGCAGCCGTTTTAAAAGTGCGTCCATCAGCACTTTTTTCCAGTTCAAAATAATCACCCGTTTCGTTTTCTGCTACTTGCCACTGCAGTTGCACTTGCTCGCCTTGTAAACTTGACTGGAAGTTTTTCAGGTATACAGGCAGCGGACCGCTTGCGGTTCCGTTACAGTTGTATGGTGCTGAGTAATTGTAGGCACCGGCAATGGAAATGTCATCCAGATAAACAGAGGTGTTGCCGTCGCTGCTGCCGGATATTTCAATAACGATTTTATACACGCCGCTGGCAGTGGTGGAAGCAGTAGAAAGAGACTGCGTTGTGGTTGGCGTTTGTTTGTCCAGCGCAACACTTGTCAGTGCGGTGGTCGTTCCGTTGTAAGCTTGCAGTTTAACGGCAATGCTGCGTGTAGCGTTGGTAGCGAGCTTGGTGTTGAGTTTATAATTAAACGATATGCTTGCGGCGTTCGGCAGGCTTACATACGGAGTAGAAACCACGCCGTTGGTACCGTTTGTAACCGGCAATACTTCAAGATTGTTTGCGCCGTTTACCTGGCTTGATGTAGAGAAAGCAACGCCGGAAAACTGCCAGCAGTTGCCGGTAAGTTGAGAAAGCGCCGATACAGATTCAAAGGTTTGATTGATTTGTGCGTTTACGCTAAAAAACGAGAATATAAGAACAGCAAAAAGGGTAAAAATTTGTTTCATTTCCAGGGTTTAAACAGATTAAAAATATTGTCGGCCTATAGAAGTATTGGATACAGAAAACGTTTGTGTTGGCAATAACCGTAGGAGAAGAATCAACAAGAAGGGGTGATGCTTTGGGTACGGTATTGTTTACTTGCTTTTCGGATGGTGCAGGGAAATGTACTTGCGCGAATACGATGCAAACGTAATCGTGCTTTTTCAGAATTGCAAGTGTTTTTACGAAAATATTTTTCGCCAATTCCGTATTTTCCACAAACACATGTTTCGTATAATTCTGATAATACTTGCAAGAATTACGGTGCTTCGGCCTAAGCAATCTTTTCGACCGCTGTGTTTAAGCGCTTTATAAATTAAAAGAAAGAAGCACGCCGACTTTCTGCTATTAGGGCAAGTACCGGAAGTCCGCAGAGTTGATAGGACTTTTACGAATCAGTGCGTAATTATTGCAACAACCGAAAGCAATCGTGCTTTACTTTAAATTCCAGCTCCTTCACCGTCTCCACCGGGTCGCCGTCAATGTGCATAGGCGCTTCGTCAAGGTTGGTAATGTGCAGGCTTTCCGTTTGAAAATAAATAAGGCTGCTGCGTTCGTCCACAATGTCCACTCGCTGTACTTTGTTGAAGCCGCTGATTTGTTTTAGTGTTTGAAACAACACGCTCAACTTGTTTTGCTTTGTCATAATCACCACATCCAGCAAGCCATCCGTTAAGGATGCTTTCGGCGCAATGGTAAAGTTGTTGCCAAACTGGTTGCTGTTGGCAACGGAGATAAAAAACGCTTCCGTTTTTATTTCTTTCTCCGCTGTGTTTATTACAAAAGAATAAGCGGTTGAAGTAAAAAAGTTTTGCAGCGTTTTCTTCACATACGTGGTAAGGCCGCGTTTGGGAGCGTCGGCAAAATCGTGCGCCACCTGCGCATCAAACCCAAGGCCCACCAACATGCACGCAAAGCGTTTGTTGATGGTAAAGCCGTCGGTTAGTTTGCTCTTGCCGTTGAAGGCGATCTGCAAAGCCTTTACCGGGTCTTTTGGTATGCCTGCACTAAACGCAAGTCCGTTGCCCGAACCGCATGGAATAATGCCAAATTGCACGTTCTGTTTACGCAGGCTGTTTACGGCCTGATTGATCGTTCCGTCGCCGCCGGCAATAATTACATCCGTAAACCTTTCGTCTTTGATAACAGGATAGAGAAAAGAATAATCACCGTTGGAAACAGAAGGATAAATAGAAAAGGGAAAACCAATCTTTCTGGTTTCCTGCTCGATAATTTCCCGCAGGTTTTTTTTGTTGCGTGTGCCGGAAATAGGGTTAACGATGAAAAGAAGTTTTCGCTGCATCAGTCAAATCGAATGGTGCACAAATGTACCCTTCGCAACCGAACGACAGCGCCGCCTTCGTCCAAAACCGGTACCGTATAAATTTTTATTTGCGGCGACGTTGGCTTCCACTTCTTCAAGGTCTTCACCGGTATTACAAGGCTCAACGTTTGCTCCGAATAAAGCTCTCTGTCGCCGGTATTAAACACCATGATGCGGCGCTTGCGCTGGCCTTCCACCGCCCCCGGAACATACGTAACAATCAGGCTTCCTTTTTTTAAATCCTTTACCGCGATTGTGTTGGCCGTTGTGTCCTCGGTATTGGCCGTAAGCAAGGTCTTGCTGTTCAACTCCACCGTCCAGTGTTGGGTCGTTTGCGAAAATCCTTGCAGGACAAAGACTGTGGCAAACAGTGATAAACAAATTGTTTTCATACGCTTCATGCTAAATTTTTTTTACGCCTTCTTTTTGTGTTTGGGTTGAAGAAGAAATCCGCTTTTGCAATTCCGCTTCGTCGGTTAAATCCAAACGCAAGGGCGTTATGGAAACATAGCCGTTCTCCACAGCCCAACGATCTGTACCTTCTTCGGCAGGACCAAGCGGAATGACCGTAAACCAATAATGCTTTCGCCCCATTGGGTCCACGGCCGGTTCAATTTTATTATCGTACAGCCGCACTGACTGACGCGTCCACATAATGCCCTTTGGCTGCGGTGGAAAGTTTACGTTGTACAAAGCCAGCCGGTCTTCTTTTAGCAACAGTTCTAGCGTTTGTTTTACAAAAGGCGTCAGCGCTTCAAAATCCGGCTCTGCTTTGCCTACCGGCGTACTCAACGCAATGCCTTTCACGCCCAGCAAAACCGCTTGTTTAGCAGCAGCCAAAGTACCCGAATGCCACATGGCGTTGCCAAGATTTGGTCCCATGTTGATGCCCGAGAGCACCACATCTGTTTTACAAATGTGCGTTCCCAGTGCGGCGCAGTCGGCTGGCGTACCGTTTACCTTAAAGGCCTGCACACCGTCAACCGCTATCGTTGCTTTCTTGTACGAAATGGGCAAGTGTGCTGTGATGGCGTGCGAAGCAGCAGAACGCTCTACATCCGGCGCCATCACGGTTACACTGCCGAAATCTTTTGCAATCTGCGCCAGTGCAGCCAGGCCCGGACTGTAAATGCCGTCGTCGTTTGCAATGAGTATGTTCATACAGAAGGCTGCAACATTTTTGTGCCAATTGCACAACTTTTCTGGTATGCTTTTGTTGAGCTAAGCAACAAGCATTGTTTATGCACAACGTACAACTGATACACAACCCAACCGCCGGCGACGAAGAACACAACAGGGAAAGCTTGCTGGCCCAGATAAAGGCAGCCAGTTTTGAATGTAGATATAGCTCTACAAAGGAAGTAGGCTGGAAGAAAACGATTGATAAGGACGCAGAATTAATAGCCATTGCCGGCGGCGACGGAACCGTGCGTAAAGTGGTGAAACAACTCTTTAAACAAAAACTTACCCGCATACCCATTGCCGTGTTGGGACTGGGCACGGCCAACAACATTGCCAAAGCATTTGGCGCTTATGGCAATACCGAAGATGTAATTCAGAATTGGAAGAACGCACAGGTTAAAAAAGTGGACATTGGCCTGGTGCAAAACGTGCCCGGCATTGACTTTTTTCTCGAAGGTTTCGGCTTTGGCATTTTTCCTTACCTGATGAAAGAAATGGAAAAATTAGAAGAAGAATTTCCTTCGCCGGAAGAAGAATTGAAAGCCGCACAAAAAAAGCTGCACAAAATTTTGATGGATTACGAACCTCGCCAGTGTCAATTAGAAGTGGACGGCACCGATCATTCGGGAAAGTTTTTTATGGTGGAAGTGATGAACATTCGATCCATTGGACCCAATATGGTGCTGGCGCCAATGGCCGATGCGGGCGATGGCGAATTAGACGTAGTGCTGGTTCCCGAAGCGCACAAAGAAAAATTTTCCGATTTTCTTTTGCATAAACTTTCGGGCGGCGACACGGACACGTATCAGTTTCATACGCTGAAAGCAAAAAACATCACCATTCGCTGGGACGGCACACGCCTTCATGCTGACGATGAAATGCTGAAAATGGAACGCGAAGTAGAAGTGAAAATCAGCGTGAAAGAAGGAGCTTTGCAATTCATCGTTCCGCAAGATGAATCAGCAAACCGGTAAATACATCATTGTCTTTGGCGCCTTCATCGTTGTAGTTGGCGCTATCGTTTATTTCTTCGGTAACAAATTGCATTGGCTTGGACGCTTGCCCGGCGACATACGAATCGAGAAAGAAAATTTTCGTTTTTACTTCCCGCTTACCACCATGATTTTGTTCAGCGTGCTGCTTACGCTTATCATCAACCTGGTCAGGCGGCTCCTCTAATCAAAACGAAAATCGTTTTCGCTTTCGCCGTTGCACAAAAAGCCAAACCACTTCAGCACTTGTTAACGCAGCCAGTGCAAACAAAGCCGGCGCTAATGCTTTTTCGGAATTCAGAAACGCTCCGGTTAACGCAACGATATAAACCGAAAAAGGCAGCAGGGCAAGGCAAACCAATCCTGCCCTGTTCAATGGAATTTTAAAAGGACGATGTTCCTGCGAAGCAAGCTTTCGCAAGCGAATCAGCGCAACATATTCCAACAACAAGGCCGCACCGTAAAGCGTAATGTCAATGATGAGCAGTTCGCCGAAACTCCAAAACACCATTACGCTTACAACCACCGAACAACAAATGATGGATGCATAAGGGCTTTTGTATTTCGGATGAAGCGCACCTAACTTTTTGGGGAGCAAGCCGTCTTCCGCCATTACTTCCGGAATGCGTGAAACCGATAACAACACGGCTGAATACAAACCCAAGGCACTCGCCATTCCACCCATTGCAATGATGCCGCCCAAAACATCACCGCCAACTAACCAACCCAGCGCTGGAAACCCTTGTTCCGACAAGATCGTGGGATTCATATTAGCATTCACCGAAATGAGCGTTGCAATCAAATAAATGCTCAGCACCGCAACAAAAGCAACGAAAACAGAAACGAGGTAAGAGCGAACGGGCTTGTCCACTTCTTCGGCATACGTTGTTACGTTGTCCCAGCCAATGAAATTCCACATCACCGTGTAAAGCCCCAGGCCAACGTTGGAGAAAGAAGTGCTTTTAAACGATGGTGTTGGAATAATCAAATGGCCGTTGTGTTGCATCAGCGACCAACCAAAAAGAAGAAGAAAGGGGATCAGCACAAGCGCACTCAATACGAGTGAAACCTTTCCCACGGGCACAATGCCCAACACATTGATGCCTGCAGAAATCCAGATGATGAAAAGACAAACCGGGATTTTATATGCTTCGGCTTGCGGAAAAAAGAAGGAGAGATATTGCACAAACAGCACCGGGTAAATGGCAAGGTCGGCAAAGGTGTAAAGCCAGGTCCACCAGCCTTCGTAAAAAGCCCAACGCAAACCCAACGCACGTTTCACCCATTGATAATAACCGCCGGTTACCGGCATCAAACTGTTTAATTCGAGAATGGCAAAAATGGTTGGGATGTCCCACAACAACGGCGTTACCAAAAGCAAAAGAAACGCAGCATTCGAACCGGTTTGCTGCAGCAAAGGTTCTAACCCGTAAGGCCCGCCGGAAACGGTAAGAAAGATGACGGCCGCAAGTTGAATGGGTTTGAGCTTGCGTTTGACGGCAGTTGACATTGCGTAAATGTAAAACCGTTCCCGACATCATTGTTTTCTCTTTAAACAGAGAATCGTCGCAACAAAAAGGCAAACCACTCCCGGTGGTTTGCCTTTAAACAATTCGTGTCATTCGGTTCATTCATTCGTGGTTGGTACAATCATCAGCTTCGCATAATTCAACATGATTTTCTTTTCACCGTTCGCATCAAACTTGATGGTGGCAACAGGATTGTGCGAAGAGCCTTCGAGTTTCACTACGTTGCCGAAACCAAATTTCTGGTGCTCCACTCTCATGCCTTCTTCCAGCTTTGAAACGTCGCTCGGAACAAAATTGGCCGAAGGCGTGTGAGCTGTTTCCTTCGGTTTTCCGTTGCCCCCAATCAACGTTGACACAAAACTTTTTTCGCTCTTCTCTGTGCCGCCAAAACCACGGTTCATGCGTTCAAAGGCACTGCCCATTAGTTTAGACGAGCCTTGGTTTTTTACACCGCCGCCTGCAAAAGATTTATCAAGATACTCTGCCGGAATTTCTTCAATGAAACGACTTGCATCCGCTTGTTGCAGTTGTCCGAATTTGTAGCGTGTGTTTGCGTACGTGAGATACAATCTTCCTTTCGCTCTTGTGATGGCTACGTAAAAAAGACGCCGTTCTTCTTCCAGTTCATCTCTTGTGTTTATGCTCATCGCGTTTGGGAAAAGACCTTCTTCCAACCCACCGACAAACACTACCGGAAACTCCAATCCTTTTGCGGCGTGAATGGTCATCAATTTCACCGTATCGGCGTCGGGATCTTTTTGATCCGAGTCGGTAAGCAGCGTAATTTGTTGCAGGTAAGCGCCCAGGCTTTTGTCGCCCACTTCGCCGCTTTCTTCGCTTGCGGGTGTTTCAGTAAATTCTTTTATTGAGTTCAGCAATTCCTGCACGTTCTCGTAACGCTGTACGCCTTCGGTGCTTTTATCGTTAAAGAGTTCTTTTACAAAAGCTGTTTGCTTGCCTACATGAAAAGCAACGTCGTATGCGTTCTTTGAACCCAGCATGCTGTGAAAACTTTTGATCATCAGCACAAATTCTTCAATAGCCTGCAAGGTGCCGGCACGAAAACCCGACGCGGCCGCATCGGTTAACACTTCCCACATGGAAATGTTGCGTTCGTTGGCGGCAAGAATGGCTCTGTCAACCGAAGTTTTGCCGATGCCGCGAACGGGATAATTAATGATGCGCTTTAGGGCTTCTTCGTCTTTTGGATTGACGATGATGCGCAGGTAAGCGATGTAATCTTTGATTTCTTTTCGTTGATAAAACGAAATGCCGCCGTAGATGGTGTAGGGAATGTTGGCGCGGCGAAGGCTTTCTTCAAACGAACGGCTTTGTGCGTTGGTACGGTAAAGAATCGCAAATTCTTTGTTCTTGAAATGATTTCTTAACCGCATTTCCTGGATCTGGTCCGCAACGAATTTTCCTTCGTCGTTATCGGTCATCGTGCGCACCAGTTTTATTTTTTCGCCGGCGCTGTTTTCGGTAAAAAGCGTTTTCGGAATTTGTCCTTTGTTGTTTTTAATGACTTCGTTGGCAATGTTCAAAATGGTTTGCGTGCTGCGGTAATTCTGTTCCAGCTTAATCACTTTTACTTCGTCGTAATCTTTCTGAAACTGCAGAATGTTTTGAATCGTTGCACCGCGGAACGAATAAATGCTTTGCGCATCGTCGCCCACCACGCAAACGTTTTCACTGACTGCGCCCAACAGTTTAATAATCTCGTACTGCGCCGGGTTGGTATCCTGGTACTCGTCAATCAAAATGTACTTGAACTTGTGCTGGTACTTGTGCAGCACCTCCGGAAAGGTTTTGAGCAGCTCGTACATTTTAAAAAGCAAGTCGTCAAAATCCATCGCGCCGTTCTTGAAACACCGCTTTTGATACGCATCATAAATGTGCCCAATCATCGGGCGATTGGCCCGCATGTCTTCCTGCTGCAAATAATAATCGGCCATGTATTCTTTGGCGCCAACCAATGCATTCTTTGCTCCCGAAATACGGTTGTAAACCGCGTTGGGTTTGTAGTGCTGTACGTCGAGATTCAGTTCATTGGTTACGGCTTTCACTACGCTCTTTGCATCGTCGGTATCGTAGATGGTAAAGGCGTTTGGATAACCAAGGCGGTGTGCTTCTGCACGCAGTATTCTTGCAAACACCGAGTGAAACGTACCGATGTATAAATTTCTCGCCTCGCGGTTAGCGAGAATATGCTCAACGCGTTCTTTCATTTCGGCCGCAGCCTTGTTGGTAAACGTGAGTGCGAGTATGTTGAACGCATCTACGCCTTTGTTCATTAAGTGCGCAATGCGGGTGGTCAATACTTTGGTTTTCCCGCTGCCGGCGCCGGCAATAATCATCAGCGGCCCTTCGGTTGTTATCACCGCTTCGCGCTGCCGCTCGTTCAATCCCTTCAGGTAATCTTGCATAAAAAAACTTCGCTTTTTGCCCGTTGTCATTCTGAGCTTGTCGAAGAACGCGAAGGTACGTTTCGAGCCTGCTATCGCTATGGTAAAACGGTGTTTTTATCGCTAAATTTTACCGGTCTAGTTCAGCGGTAACCTGTAACTCACTCCAACCGTGCAATAAAAACTGTTGCTTAAATTTTCCACTTTCGACTGCGAGGTGAGCACTGCGCCATTGGGCCGGTACACGGTCGTCACAATTACGTTTGGGTTGGTGGCGATGGCGTAAACCGGCGTAGCAAAAAATGAAAAGTTTTTCACCTTGCACGTCAGGTCGGCAGCCAATTCGTAATCCAAAATTTTAAAGGCCGAAGCGTTGAGTGTTTCTTGCGTAACAGAGGCGCTGACCAATTTCTTTTTACCGCCTTTGCGCAGCTTGTAATAACCGTCGTAAAAATGCTGCGTGCCGCCATTTGCCGTAACCGATGGTGTAACGGTTAAAGTATTGCCTGCATAAAAGCTGTGCTCCAAACCAAAGCCCGCAAAATAATCGGGCTGGTTGTTGCCAAAGCTGATGCTGCCGTTCAGCACCGGCGTCAGGTAAAGTGTTTCGTAAGTGAGGTAAGCATTCAGGCCTGCGCTTACTGTTGATTTTACGTTCACGCTTTGGTTGTTGTAGAAAAATTTGGCGGCAGAAAGGCTCGCGTCAAAATTACCCGCCGCATAATCGTAGCCCGCCTCCAGTGTGGCCGCGTCCACGCGGCTCTCCTGTGTTAAGAAAGAAAGGTTGGCCGAAGCAAAAAATCCCGAAGGCGCCGTATAAAAAATTCCCGGTGTGAAGTAAGAAAGCTCACTCGAATCTTTGCGCCCGAGGTAAACGCTGTTGTTTATATAAGATAGCTCAAATTTTAAGACGGTTTTTTTTGTTGTACTGTCTTCTTGTGCAAAAGAAGAGAGACTGCAAAGAACCGTTAGTGTAACGAAAAAGATTGTTCTCATAGAATTGGGTTTTGACGGCATGCTAATATTGTTTTGAACAAAGAAAGCATTTCGGTGCAAGAGTTTAAAAGCGCCGAACGACGAAGGCCCAAAAAGCGTAGCCGAAATTTTTTCTTGCAAGCAAACGGAAACGTTTTACCTGATTAATGTTTAGCTTTAAAAGCAAGAAATACTAACCCATGTCCGGTTTAATTCCCTTTAAGAAGACCTTGCCTTTTGTGCTGGTGCTGGCGCCGCAAGTGCAAACCGCCGATGAGACAATTGATTACTATTACGACTTCTCGCAAAGCATTGAAGAGTTCACCCGCGCCTTTGCGCTGCTGAACCTTAAATGGCAATGGCAGACCGTAACGATGCAGAATTACAAAGCCCTTATTGACGCTGCAACCGCAATGCACAAAGCAAAAGACCTGCTCATTTTTAATTTGTGCGACGGCGATGAAGTGAACGGCGTCCCGGGTGTTTCGGTGATTGATTACCTTGAAGAAAAAAGCTTGCGTTACACCGGTGCTAACCACTTCTTTTATCAAATCACCACCTCGAAGATTGTGATGAAAGAAGCCTTCGACAAAGCAGGCGTTTCTCATGCGCCCTGGTTTTCCATTACAAAACCTTCGTTCAAATTGAACGGCGAATTTCATCACTTGCCGAAGCCCTTGATTGTAAAACCCGCAGTATCTGCGGGCAGCATGGGACTTGGCGTTCGCAACGTGGTGCATACCGAAACCGAATTAAAAACGCTGGTGAAAGAATTGTACAAAGGCCATCACGGCTGGCAACTGTCAAGCGGTGGCTTTGTGGCCGAATCGTTTATCAAAGGAAGAGAATTCACTTCTTTCATCATCGGTTCCCACAATGATTTGTTTGTTTATCCGCCGGTGGAAAGAGTGTTTCATCAAAGCTTGCCCGAACTGGAAAAATTTCTATCGTTTGACAGGCTGTGGGAATTTTACGAAGACGAGAAACCCATCGGCGATTACGAAGATTTTTACAATTACTTTCCCGTTGACAAAACATTGGGCGAAGAAATTATTGCCTTGAGCAAGGAGGCATACAAAGCCGTTGGCGGAACGGGTTATGCCCGCATTGATTTTCGTCGCGATGAAGCCACGGGCAACTTGTTTGTGCTGGAAGTAAACGCACAATGCGGCTTAAGCGAGGACGAAAACCATACGTCCATCGGCGCCATTCTTCGCTGCGCGAAAGAGCCTTACGCCTTTGCGCTGCAACGCATCATGGCCGACGCCTTGCAAAAGAAAAAACAAAAACAACCAACAAAAATTTCCTCATCGCTTTCCTGTTGACGTTATGAAAATTTGTGTGTTGCAACCTGATTATTCCACCACTTCTGTTGACTATCAATACTACGATCCGCCGCGCAACTTGTCCGGCCTTTTGCCCGAAGCACAAGTGGATCATGTCTTTCTAAACAAGCTCACAACCTACAAGCAACTCAAAGAACTTTCCACCCAAGGTTATGCCTGCTTTGTCAATTTGTGCGAAGGTTATTTGCAGTGGGAGATTCCTTCGATAGACGTGGTTTATTCCTTACAGTTACTGAAGCTTCCGTTCACCGGTCCTACCACCCAGCTTTATGATCCGCCGAAAGAAGTAATGAAATACGTGGCTTATGCCGAAGGCGTAAAATCGCCGGCTTATGCGGTTGCGTGCAAAGGTGACGATGTAATTTCCGCTTGCACACACTTGTCTTACCCGCTTTTTGTAAAGCCTGCACATGCCGGCGATAGCCTGGGCATAGATGAAAAATCTTTCGTGCAAAACGAAAAAGAATTGCTGCAAAAAACAGAAAGCCTTTGGAATGATTACAACGAAACATTGATAGAAGAATTCGTTGACGGAAGAGAGTTTACGGTACTTGTTGCCGCCAATGCCGCATCGCCAAAAACCTGCATGGTGTTTACGCCGCTTGAATACGTTTTTCCGTCCAACAGGAAATTTAAAACCTACGCCTTAAAAACATCCGAGCTTCATCCCGAATGCAATTTTTTGGTGAAGGATGAAACGATTGCATCCATGTTGAAAGAAGCCGCGGAACGTATTTTCATTTCGTTTGGCTGCGTGGGTTATGCAAGGCTCGACTTTCGGATGAACACAAATGGCGAGATTTATTTTTTGGAAATCAATTTCACTTGTTCGGTTTTTTATACCGATGGTTTCGAAGGCTCTGCAGATTACATCATCAAAGGAGACGGCATCGGGCAGGAAGGCTTTCTTCGGCACATCATTGCCGAAGGCATGGCAAGGCACGAACGAAGCAGAAAGAAATACGCGATGAAGGGGAATGCGATTTCAGGATTTGGCATTTATGCTGCAACAAACATCAAAAAAGATGAAGTGATTTTCTGCGGCGAAGAAGGCGAGCACCGTTTGGTTACAAAGCGGCACGTTGAAAAGGATTGGTCAAACGATGAGCAAAAAGCGTTTCGTCATTATGCTTATCCCATCAGTGATGAAGTGTTTGCGATATGGGACAAAGAGCCTGAAAACTGGGCGCCGCAAAATCATTCCTGCAACCCCAATACGGCTTATGATGGCTTGGATGTAATAGCAATAAAAGATGTAGCCAAAGGCGAAGAATTAACGCTTGATTACGCCGCATTTTTAGATGAAACCGCAGCCTCGTTCGAATGCCGTTGCGGTGCGGTGAATTGCCGAAAAATAATCCGGGGAAAGGAGAGCAATTCGGTAACGGAAAGAGAAGCAAGACTCAAAAAAATTACGCAGCTTTAATCTTGGTTTCGCAATGTGTCTTTCGAACTGAAAGAACAGCAAGCAGCACAATGAACCTTCGCAGTTGAAATATCATGTCACGCATTGGGGTTTTAAAAGCAATCGTTCTAAAGCACAAGTCTCAACTCTTGCTTACGAATGCATTGTTTGCCGTTGAAATGCTCGGGCCTTTGCTGCGTCCTTATTTTCTTGGCGAAGCCGTAAATGATTTGATTCGGCATCGCTACCGCGGTTTGTTTTGGTTGGGTGGTTCGCAATTGCTCTGGCTCATTGTTGGCACGATTCGTCACCGCTACGATACCCGCACGTACACGTCCATTTACAATTCGCTTGTTACCCGAATGATTACGAAGGTTAAAACAGCGGCCATCTCTAAACTGAGTGCTCATGCCAATCTTGCCCGCGAGTTTGTTGACTTTTTGCAGTTTGATTTAAACTATGTTGTTGAAGCGGGTTACAATCTTATTGGTTCGTTGCTCTTGCTTTTTGTTTACGAAAAAAAACTGGTGGCGCTTTGTCTCCTGATGCTCGTTCCGGTACTCCTTATTTCTTATCCATACGGCAAACGCATGAGGCGATTGAACCGCCAAAAGAATGATGAACTGGAACGCCAGGTGGATGTGATTGACACACGCGACAAGGAAATCATTGAAACGCATTTTGAACGGCTGCGGTTCTGGCAAATTAAAATCTCCGATGGCGAAGCGTTCAATTTTGGCTTGATGGAATTGTTGGTTTTGGTTGTGATTGTTTCGTCCTTGTTGTTAACGGTGAACGCATCAACCAATACCGTGATGGCCGGTGATCTCATTGGCATCTACAATTATATTTTAAAATTTGTTTCGGGGCTCGATACCATTCCTTATACCGTTCAGCGTGTAGCATCGTTGCGCGACATTTTGCAGCGGGTAGAGCTGGGCGTTGAAAAAATTGAAAACGACGAGGAAGAGCAATAAACAACAAGCAATTTGCAACCATGAACGATAAAAGAAAAATCATCAACCGCTACGAAGCCGTGAGTGTTGAAGAAAGTTTACGCACAGGCCAGCGTTCGCTTCACGCAAGCAAAGCCTTTCAAAAAGACGAAATTATTTCTTCGTTTGCGGCTGCGGAAGAACGTTCGTCGCCAACCTCTTTAACGCTGCAAAAAGACGATAACGTGCACATCGTTTTATCGCCATCGTTTTTGCAATACGTCAATCATTCCTGTTCTCCTTCTGCTTTTTTTGATACGACGTTGATGCAGTTTGTTGCGTTGAAAAATATTGCTGAAGGCGAGGAGCTGACGTTCTTTTATCCTTCTGCCGAGTGGGAAATGGCACAGGCTTTCGATTGCCGTTGCGGTCATCACAATTGCCTGGGAACAATTAGCGGCGCGGCTTTTTTATCAACAGAAGTGTTACAGCGTTACCGCCTGACGGATTTCATTCAACGCAAACTGGCTGAGCAAAAAGAAAAAAGAGCCTGAGCTGCAAAAGAATTTGTTTTATTGTTTCCCGTCCCTTTTTACAATCAAAAACCAATCATGCTCCAACGGCAGATAGCCGTACTCGTAACAGAAGGTGTAAACATTTCCTTTCTTGTTGGTATAAGTATGCGTGAGGTATTTGAACTGAAATCCCTGATGCAATAATTTGTCTTTGGCGATCTTCTGCATTTCTTCATCGCCTAAAATAGTTTCCAGAATGCGCCGGTTTTTTAAAAGCACGTTGTTGACGTTGCGAACGAAGTTGCTTGATGCGGATTTCAAACCGTTGTTGTAGGCGTTGCGGCAATAATCGTTGCAGTATTTTTTATCGGCACGGCCGTGTAAAATTTTTCCGCAGGCAAGACATTCTCTTTTGGTGGTTGCATCCATCGGCGATTAATGTTGTTCGGATAATGCAATGATTTTTTGATAGAACTCGTTGTGTAAAAACTCTTCCGCTGATTTTTTGTCTTTCGCTCCGCCAAATACGAGGTGATTGATCTTCCCGGCCGAATCAACCAACACATTGGTTGGGAAACCTAAGCCACGATTCAAACGCTGACAGCCTTTTGCTTCAATGTGATACACAGGATAAAACAACCCGTATTTTTCGCGTAAGGTTTTTAATTTTTCAATCGGCTCAAACGTAAAGGAAACAAACAAAAAGTTTGCGTTGTTCTTTGTTTGTTTATACAGGGTATTTAGTCCGTCGAGTTCAGTAATGCAAGGCGCACAAGATTCAAACCAAAAGTTGACAAATACTGTTTTGCCCTTGAACGCTTCTGTGGTGATTACCGAATCACCCGTTGCTGAGAAAGCACCAAAAGGTTTTCCAATAGTTGTCTTGCGCATGGCTACCATTGGCGGAAGTGACGTATCCATTTCAGCAGAAGTAATCGTTTGCGCAAAGGCAAACGAATTAATGAGAAGCACCAAAAGCAGAAAGTTTCTTTTCACAGCAGAAATTTTCTTTAAGGTAACCAATCTTTTATCCGTGTACAAACGCTTACAAACGTTTCTATCCGAAAGCAAACGACTAAAAACCGGCTGCCGTTTTTTCGTCCATTCACCTTTGTGCTGTCAATCGGCCGGCGCCGCAGATTGATTGAGATAAAAAATTCATTCACCGAAAAATTTGATTTTATGTACGCACTCAAAAACAAGGTTCAATTGATTGGCCATATCGGCAATAACCCCGAGGTTCGCAATTTCGAAGGCGGAAAAAAATGGACACGCCTTAGCATTGCCACCAATGAAACATACCGCAACGCACAAGGCGTAAAAATTACCGACACGCAATGGCACAATTTGGTAGCCTATGGAAAGGTGGCCGAACTGATTGAAAAATACGTGGTGAAAGGTTCCGAAATTGCCGTGGAAGGCAAGTTGATAAACCGCAGCTACATTGACAAAGAAGGCCTGAAAAAATACGTGACCGAAGTGCAAGTTTCCGAACTTCTTTTGCTTGGTACTAATGCCGCCAAAGCCGCTGCAGAGGCTTAGTTCAGCAAATAACTCTGATCAAAATCTTAATCCGTACTCTTCCTTTTTTTTACCAATTTCTAAAGCCTCTCTTCCGTCGCTTTCGGTTAACTTACAGCCTCTTTATTTTCCTTTTCGCAAGGAAAAAGTTTTATCTTTTGCGACTTCATCTTTCTATGCAGCACGACAGCACAAACACGGTTTTCTCTCTGGCCGCCGATTTGGTAAATCACACGTCGCGGCATCTGTTTCTTACGGGTAAAGCCGGCACGGGCAAGACCACGTTTTTGAAATACATTAAGGATACCACGAAGAAGAACACCGTAATTGTTGCACCAACCGGCGTGGCGGCCATCAACGCAAGCGGCGTTACCATGCACTCTTTCTTTCAATTGCCGTTTGGCCCCTTCGTGCCCGCGTCAACAAATCTTTACAACGGCAACGGGCAGGCAACTGATAAACACAGCTTGTTTAAAAATATTTTTTTCACCTCCAGCAAGCGGGAGTTGCTGCAAGAATTGGAACTGCTCATTATTGACGAAGTAAGCATGGTACGTGCCGACATGCTGGACGCGATGGACGTTATTCTGCGACACTTTCGTAAAAAATATAACGTGCCCTTTGGTGGTGTGCAAGTGGTGTACATTGGCGATTTATTTCAGCTTCCGCCGGTAGTGCAACAGCAAGAGTGGGCCATTCTTAGCGAGCATTACGAAAGTCCTTTTTTCTTTGATGCCAAAGTGGTGAAAGAATCGCCGCCATTGTATATCGAACTAAAGAAAATTTACCGGCAAAACGAACAGCACTTTATTGACATACTTAACCGCATCCGCAACAACATTGCCAACGCAAATGACCTGGCTGAATTGAACAATCGTTACAATCCTTCTTTTAATCCGCCAGCCGAAGAAAAATACATTACGCTTTCCACGCACAACCGCAAGGCCGACGTGATTAACGAAGCTGAGTTAAAAAAGCTGCCCGGCAACTTGCACATGTTTACGGCCGAAGTCACCGGAGAGTTTTCCGATAAGGCTTTGCCAACCGAAATGAATCTTCAATTGAAAGAAGGTGCGCAGGTGATGTTTGTCAAAAACGATTCGGGCACAGAGCGCCGTTACTTTAACGGCAAGCTGGCCATCGTAAAAAAAATCAGCAACGATGAAATAACGGTTTCCTTTGACGACGGCGAAGACTTGAAGCTGGAAAAGGAAACCTGGAAAAACATCCGTTATAATTACGACAAGGAAAAAGGCGATATTGACGAAGAGGAATTGGGCAGCTTTAAGCAATATCCCATTCGATTGGCCTGGGCCATCACCATCCACAAAAGCCAGGGACTTACGTTCAACAAAGCTGTGATTGATGCCGGTTCTTCTTTCGCCGCAGGCCAGGTTTACGTAGCCCTCAGCCGCTGCACCTCGCTGGAAGGATTGGTGTTGCACTCCAAAATTTTTCCGCACGTAATTGCCACAGACAAGCGTGTACTGGCCTTTGCCGAACGAGAAGCCGATGACGAATATTTAGAGCAATTGTTGAAAGAGGAAAAAGAAAAGTTTCAAGCGGAAGTGTTGGTCAAAACATTTAATTGGGACAAGGTTATTTTGGCGCTGCACGACTGGCTGCAAATTATTCCCGGCAAAAAATTACCCGACACCGACGAAACATTGAGACTTTGTCAGGACCTGATTAAAAAAGCCATTGAGCAACGGGAAGTGGCCTCGAAGTTTCAGAACCAATTGCGCAGCGTTTTGCAAAGCGGCGACAAAGACCTCTTGCAGCAACGGGTGAATAAGGCCGTGCTTTATTTCGCCAAACAATTGGTTGACGACATCATTGTTCCCTTGCAACAACATCTTGCTTCGCTGCGCTTTGCCAGCAAGGTTGTGAAATACACGAAAGAGTTGCGGGTTATTGAAGGCATTATTTTGCAGCAATTGGATAGGTTAAACAGCATTGCCTTCGGCGACTTGGTTTTTGTGCAATACGAAGCGCCGGTTGTAAAACCACAACCCGATGCACCAAAAAGCTTCAAGAAAGAGAAGCTGCAAAAAGGTGCCAGCCACAGAGATACCCTACAATTGTATCGCGAAGGAAAAACCTTGCAGGAAATTGCCAGCCTTCGTAACCTGACTGTGAATACCATCGAAGGACATTTAGCCACTTTTATTTACAGCGGCGACCTTGAATTGGATGAATTGGTTCCGCCATCAAAGAGCAAAGTCATTCTTGCCGTAATTGACAATGCAGGAATGACGGCAACTTCTATTAAGCAACGGTTAAGCGATGAATTTTCATTTGGAGAAATAAGAGCCGTTATGAATTGGCACCGCCTACAGCAGGAACAAAAAAAGCAGCTTTCATAAAACTGCTTTTCGGAAAATCATCTGGACCGAATTTATCTTCCCATGTAAACCATCAGTATTTGCACATCGGCAGGGTTAATGCCCGAAATACGACTGGCTTGACCCAAAGTTCTGGGCTTTACCCGGGTAAGTTTCTCTCTGGCCTCCGCTCCAAGTGATATAATTCGTTGATAATCAAATATTTCTGGAATTTCAAGATCTTCCAGTTGCCGCATCCGGTCAACCAGTTCTTTTTCCTTATCAATGTAAACTTGATACTTGGTTTGAATCTCAGCCTGTTCTATTGCTTCTTTCGAAAAGCCATTCAACGCCTCTTTCACTTTTGGAACGTTTCTGCTTAAATCTTCCAGGTTGAGGTTTGGACGAAGGATAATTTTTTCCAGCCGTTGCTTTTCGGAAATGGTAGCCCCGCCAATGCCTTGAAAAAAGGCATTGATTTCGGATGGCTCAAGAGCAGTTTCCTTTAAGTTCTTTTTAATGTCTTCTACGTCTTTTCTTTTCTGCAATACTTTGTCCATTCGCTCCTGCGAGGCAAGCCCTATGCGGTAGCTCTGTTCAGTCAGCCGGAGATCGGCATTGTCTTGCCGTAATAAGGTCCGGAACTCTGCTCTTGACGTAAACATCCGGTAGGGCTCCTGTGTGCCTTTGCTGATCAAATCATCAACCAAAACACCAATGTAGGCATCGCTGCGTTTTAGTATAAAAGGCTTCTCTCCTCTCCATTTCAAGTGGGCGTTTATACCAGCCATTAATCCTTGGCAGGCAGCTTCTTCATAGCCGGTCGTACCGTTTATCTGTCCGGCAAAAAAAAGGTTTTCAATTTGCTTTGTCTCAAGACTGTAATTCAATTGGGTTGGCGGGAAATAATCATATTCAATAGCGTAGCCTGGCCTGAAGAACTTCACATTTTCAAACCCCCGGACCTTCTTTAGAGCTTCGTACTGTACTTCCTCCGGTAATGAAGTTGAAAAGCCGTTGACGTAAACCTCCACCGTATTCCAACCTTCGGGTTCTACAAAAAGCTGATGCCGGTCTCTTTCGGCAAAGCGGTTTATTTTATCCTCAATACTGGGGCAATATCTCGGCCCCACTCCTTCAATACGCCCGGTAAACATCGGGCTTCTATCAAAACCTGTTTTTAAAACATCGTGTACTTCGGGAGATGTATAAGTGATCCAACAGCTTCTTTGCATTGAGGGCTTCGGCGTGTCTAGATATGAAAATCCGGAGATTGCTTCATCGCCTTTTTGCTCTTCCATTTTGGAATAATCGAGTGAACGACCGTCAACTCTTGGGGGCGTGCCCGTTTTCAGGCGATCGCTTTCAAAACCTAAAATCACAAGTTGTTCGGTTAATCCTTCGGCTGATCTTTCGGCCACCCTTCCACCCCCCAGTCTTTTCTCACCGATATGAATAACGCCGTTTAAGAATGTTCCATTTGTTAGAACTACGGCCTTTGCCTTAATCTTATGTCCCAAGCCCGTTAACACGCCAGCGGCTTGTCCGTTTTCAATCAAAAGACCCTTTACCATATCTTGATAAAATTCCACGTTGGGAGTTTGTTCAAGCATTTCACGCCATTTCAATGCAAACAACATGCGGTCGTTTTGCGACCGTGGACTCCACATAGCTGGACCTTTAGAACGATTCAGCATTCGAAACTGGATCATCGAGGCATCTGAAACGATCCCTGAATAACCGCCAAGTGCATCTATTTCACGTACAATTTGCCCTTTTGCAATTCCTCCCATTGCCGGATTGCAGCTCATTTGTGCAATGGTTTGCATGTTCATGGTAATCAAAAGAACTTTTGAACCCATGTTTGCTGCTGCTGCGGCAGCTTCGCAGCCCGCGTGACCGGCCCCAACAACAATAACATCGTAATTCTGAAACATAGCTTGTAAAGATATTTTAACGTTCCACGGGGAACGTGTTAATCTTTCTAGGACTTTATTTCACGTGGAACAAAATATTGCTCAATCCACAAGTCTTCTGCAAGGCGCATCAGCCGAGAGTCTTCTTTTGTTTTATCCTTAAAGCCCGCCAAGTGCAATGCTCCGTGAAAAATTACACGGTGTAGCTCCTCTTTAAAAGAAGAGCGGAAGCGGTAAGCGTTATCCTTTATCTGGTCAATGCTAATAAAAATGTCTGCCACTAGCGGCTCGTTCTTAGGGGAAAGCTCGAACGTGATGATATCGGTGTATGTATCATGGTTGAGGTATTTTCTATTGATTTTATGTAGGTAAGCATCGTTGCAAAAAATATAATTGATGGTTTCAACAGTTCTCTTCTTCTTTTTCAACTGTTTTAGGAGGAACTCTTTAAGCCTGTTTCTGTCGGAAAAATGAAAGCCTGTGCTTAAATAATGGAAATGAATCTTCGGAGAAGTCTGCTTCTTCATTTGTCAAAATTCGGGAAGCCTTGCCAACGTTTAAATTAGCTTTGACAACGATTATGCGTTTATCACAGTTAAAAGCTGGGCAGAGAGGAAAAGTAAAAGGGTTTGAGAGTTCAGAATTAGAATTGAAGCTAATGGAGATGGGCTGTATCCCGGGTGAAATTGTTATAGTTGAACAGATTGCTCCTCTCGGCGACCCAATCTCTATTCGCATTTCCGGGTACTCACTAAGTCTTCGGAAAAACGAAGCGCACCAAATTCTACTGGAAGATTAAGTATTATAACAAGCCCTTCAATGAAAATTGGTCTCTACTTCGGCTCGTTTAACCCAATTCATACTGGCCACCTCATCATTGCTAATCATATTTTAAACGAAACGGATCTGCAAAAAATATGGTTTGTGGTTTCGCCTCAAAACCCGTTTAAGCCCTCGGCTACTCTTCTCAATGAATATGACCGGTTGTATCTGACGCAAATAGCAATAAAGGAGGATGAGAGACTTAAAGCTAGCGATATCGAATTTTCATTATCGAAGCCTTCTTTTACCGCTCATACGCTTGTGTATTTAAGCGAAAAATATCCCGCCCATCGGTTTTCCATTATTATGGGAAGCGATAGTTTTCAAAATATTGAAAAGTGGAAAAACGCGACGGCTATACTTGACAATTATCCCCTCTTCATTTATCGCCGCCCCGGATTTGAGGTTGAGAATAATTTGGGAGCAAAAATTATGATAATGGATGCACCCGTTCTGGAAATCTCGGCAACATACATCCGTGAGTGCATTCAAAAAGGAAAGTCTATAAAGTACTTAGTTCCGCAATTGGTAGAAGAAGAAATTGAGAAGAGCGCCTTCTACAAAAAGTCTTATAAAAAGTAACCCAGTAGCAAACAGACGCCTACAATGAAGGGCGAATAAATCCGGGTAAAGCGCAACAGCAAAAACGTACAGATAATAAAAGAAAGGTTTAGAAGACTTTCGGCTGTTGCATCGGCCAGCGAAATGTCTTTCATGATATAAAGTGTTGAGGCAATCATGATACCGACCACGGCTGCGTTAATTCCTTCCAGTGAACGATAAACAATCGCATATTTTTTGAGGTAATTCCAAACCGGGAAAAAGAATAACACAAGCAGCGCACTGGGCAAAAAAATAGCTACCGCTCCTATTAAACAGCCAAGAACTTGTACAGCTGCCCCCATGTTTTTTAAAGCCATGCCGCCAGTAAAAGAAGCAATGGAAAATACAGGACCGGGTATGGCACGAACAATGCCCATTCCGGTGGTCATTTCCTCTTTGCCAATCTCAATCTGATTTCTTGCGCCAGCCGGATCGGTAATTTTTCTCACCTCTGGCCTTACCGAGTATTGCTCGTACATCATGGGCATAAGCACATGTCCACCGCCAAAAACCAGACTCCCCATTCGGTAAGTATTTTCAAAAAGATTTAGCGGCTTTCGCGCTGACCAATCTTTTTTGCGCGATGTTTCGCTAAAAAAGCCCGCAAGTAAAAAAATGGTTACAAACAGCCAAGCATTGGCCCACTTGACTTTCTTCTGGCTAATCTCGAAATCAGGAATACGCTTTTTGCTAATGTTGGTAGCAGCGCCGCTTAAAACAATTAAAACAGGGAATATCCAAGGGGATTTAAAAAAAATATACGTAGCTCCAACGCACAGAAGCATGATTATCCACGTGATTAAATTCTTAACCGATATACCGAAGGCTTTTACCGCCGCATAAACCAGAAAACCAACAGCCATCGAAGGAACATATTGAAATAACCGCCTATCTAACTGTTGGCTTTCAATGTGCGGAAGCAAAAAGGAAAAAGCACCCATCAATATACAAGCCGGTGATACCCAAACGATTAGAGTTAAAATGGCCAAAGGCACACCACCCCTTTTGTAGCCAATAAGGGTTACAGTTTGGGTGGAAGAGGCGCCTGGTAAAAGATTGCAAAATGCATTGTATTCCAACAATTCTTCTTTGGTTATATAGGGTGTCCGGTCAACAAACAGTTTCATCATCATGGCAATGTGCGCCTGCGGACCACCAAAAGCCGTGATGCTATACAAAAAAACCCGCTTTAAAAAAGGAATGTGTCGAAGCATCATAGCGGATTAAATGTAAGTAAACTGCTCGAACCCTTACCTTGAGAAGGTTAAAAATGGTTAAGCATAAAAAGAGCCGCTCCTCAGAACAGCTCTTTTTTAGAAACTAAAATTTTTGAAAATCGGTTCTTGCCTTATGCCATCACCGCTTCACCGTACATTTCTTCCCGAAGTTCTTTTACCCGCTTGTCTTCCAAATATTCATCAAAGCTCATCAGGCGGTCAATGATGCCTTTAGGTGTCAATTCAATCACACGGTTAGAAACGGTTTGCATAAAGGTATGGTCGTGTGAGGTTAAAAACACAATGCCGGGGAAAGAAATGCAGCCTTCGTTGAAGCTTTGAATACTTTCCAGATCCAAATGATTGGTAGGCTGGTCAAGAACGATGAGGTTAGGATTTTGCAACATCATGCGGCTGATCATGCAGCGAACTTTTTCGCCTCCGCTCAACACATCTGTCTTCTTCAAAATATCGTCGCCGCTGAAAAGCATCTTGCCTAAAAAGCCGCGCAGGAAAGGTTCGTCTGCATCCGTTACGTGTTGAGGAACATATTGCCGAAGCCACTCCATCAGGTTCAGGCCGTTTCCAAAAAACTCTGTGTTCTCCAGCGGCAGGTAAGCTTTTGTGATGGTAGTGCCCCATTCAAACTTGCCTTTGTTGGCTTCTTCATCGCCATTGATAATTCCAAAGAAAGAAGTAACGGCAGAAGGATCCTTGCTAAAGAAGGCGATCTTTTCTCCCTTATTTACGCTAAACGTAACCTTATCAAACAGCAGACGTCCGTCTACTGATTTGGAAAGATTTTCAACGTTCAAAATCTGGTTTCCCACTTCACGCTGCGGCTGAAAAATAATTCCCGGATAACGGCGGTTAGAAGGCTCTATCTCTTCAATTGTCAGTTTTTCCAAAGCCTTTTTACGTGAAGTAGCCTGACGGGATTTAGACGCATTGGCCGAGAAACGGGCAATGAAATCCAAAAGCGCCTGACGCTTGTCTTCTGTTTTCTTATTCTTGTCAGAAAGTTGGCGGGCCATCAGTTGTGATGACTCGTACCAGAAAGTATAGTTGCCGGTAAAGACTTTGATTTTTGAGCGGTCCACATCGGCTACGTGTGTACAAACCGCATCCAAAAAGTGACGGTCGTGCGAAACAACGAGTACAATGTTTTCATAATCGGCCAGAAAGTTTTCAAGCCAGCCAATGGTTTCAATATCAAGTCCGTTGGTCGGTTCGTCAAGAAGCAGAATGTCGGGGTTGCCAAAGATTGCTTGCGCCAACAGCACCCGCACTTTCATGTTGGAAGGAATGTCTTTCAAAAAAGATTGATGAAACTCTTCGCCCACACCCAATTCACTCAACAAGGTTGCCGCGTCACTTTCGGCCGTGTAACCACCCATCTCGCCGAACTCGGCTTCCAATTCGCCCGCCTTCATGTAATCATCTTCTGTTGCATTTGGATCGGCATAAATAGCGTCCTTTCTGTGCATCACGTCCCACATTTTTTTGTGGCCCATCAGCACTGTGTTCAGTACTGTTTGTTCGTCAAACTCAAAATGATTCTGCTTTAACACAGCCAGGCGTTCGCCCGGAGTAATGTCAACTTTGCCTTTGTTGGGCTCAATCTCGCCAGAAAGAATTTTCAGAAAGGTAGATTTACCGGCGCCGTTTGCACCGATAATGCCGTAGCAATTTCCCTTGTTAAAGGTGATGTTTACTTCGTCAAAAAGAACCCGCTTTCCAAAGGAAAGCGAAACATTATTTACTGAAATCATAACCACAAAAAATGAGGTGCAAAGGTACTGCTTTGACAGTGCCTTACGAAGAGTGTTTCGTTAAGAATTCCTCATTAAAAGCTTAGCGAAAAATTTACGAAAACTATTTTCCAGGAACGATCATCGTGATTCTTGAACTTGTGCCTGCACACTGCGATCCAGTTTCTGACGGCTGTAACGTTCCATGCGGTTGAGCATCCAAAGCGCAAAGGTCAGCCACAGAAAACCCACACAAAAACCAGCAATCACATCGGTGGCATAATGCACCCTCAGATAAACGCGGGAAAAACCGATTACCAAAATCAAAATCATTAGCAGTGCAATAAGGCACCACTTCAAGGCTTTGTTTTGGACTGCTTTAAAAATGATATAGATGAGCAGTCCGTAAAACGTAATGCTGAATAAGGCGTGACCACTTGGAAAACTCAAACCTTCGGCGTGAAACAGCAAAGGAACGTCGGGCCGCGAACGATGAAACAAATACTTCAAGCCGAACATCAAAGCCAAACTTGTTAAAGCAATGGCCGGAACTTTTATCGAATACCACTTGTGCTTTTTGATGAAAAGAAAATAAGCTATCAGGCCAAGATTGGCCGGAATCAAAAACTTGTGCGTACCCAAAAATGTGAAGAACAACATGAGGTCGTTGTTGCGTTCGCTGACGCGAGTTTTCAGAAAAGAAAAAATACCTTGGTCGAAACCCGTTTTGTGCAAAACAATCACGTTGCGGATGAGATAAGCTAGCGCAAGCAAGGCAATGATAAAGAGAAGAAGCATGATCGCCATCTCCGCGGAAAGCAGTGCCAAGGCTGCTCCTGCCTTTTTTACCCGTTTTGAAATTTGCTTCATCAATTACAGCGTTCTGCAAATGCTGTGCGAAGCATCTTAACAGATGAGTTGGTTAATCTGGTATAATTTTTTTGGCTTATACAATTATGTCAAAGCCTGTATTTACAACAAAATCTACTACCATTCATAAGGTAGATTACAACGAAAAAGAAAAGAACCTTGATATAGAGTTTCGCAGTGGAAATGTGTACCGTTACTACGACGTGCCGCCGCGGCTCTGGAAAGTTTTCCAGCTTTACATTGAATGCGAAGGTTCGCCGGGATCGTTCTTTAACGAGTACATCAAGGGACAATTCAACAGCGAAAAAATTAAAGACGTAAGCGCCGAAGAAGACGGCAACGAGGCATAAATTTTCGCAAGCAAGAACATTTTTCTTTCGATTAAAAGAACCGGATCACGGTTCTTTTTTATTTGCCGAAAAGCTGTTATTCTTTCCCTTTTATTGCGGAAAGAAAGGTTGCACCGGCCGTTGCAATTCTTCCGTCATCTGCCGCCGCTGCACCGCTCACGCCGATGGCGCCAATGAGTTTACTGTCGTACACTAGTTGCACGCCACCTTCAATGGATAAAGTATTGGGCAAGGCCAGCACACGCAATTGTCCCTGCTTTAAAAACTCTTCGTGGTATCTGGTATCTCTCCGGTAATTAACGGCATGTTGCGCTTTGGCAATGGCAATATCGCCGCTGGCATTCGTGCTGTCGTCCATCTTTAAAAAATAAACAAGCCGGCCGGCATCGTTCACCACCGCAATGCAAACGGCAAGGTTTTGCTTGACCGCTTCCGCTTCTGCTTTTTCTGCAATTTGTTTGGCAAGCGCCAATGAAATAGAAAATTTCTTGAGCAACATTTGAGCTTCAATTTTTCCGAACAAGATAGCCGATAAATTTTTCAGAAGTTGCTCCTTTACCTTTATTTCACAATGAAAGCTTTCTTCTTTCTTTTCCTTCTTTTGGTAAACAATATTTTTCTTTTTGCGCAAAAAGAAAAAGGCTTTGCATTGGTGCAAGGCGCTGTTGTAAGAGGCAATTCAACGAAGAAAGAATTAGCCCTTGTTTTTACCGCCGACGAAACCGGCGAAGGACTGCCAACGATTCTTGAAACACTGAAAGGAGAAAAGATAAAAGCATCTTTCTTCTTCACCGGACGGTTTTATCGCAAGGCTTCGTTTCAACACTTCGTGCAACAAGCAAAAAAAGAAAGGCATTATTTAGGACCGCATTCGGACGGGCACCTGCTTTATTGCGATTGGAACAAACGCGACAGCTTGCTGGTAACAAAAGACAGCTTTGAAACTGATTTGGAAAAGAATCTTCGTACAATAAAAGATAGTGGCCTTCCGCGTCCGCGTTTTTTTATTCCGCCATTTGAATGGTGGAACGATTCGATTGCTGTTTGGAGTAAAGAGAAGAATCTTTTGCTTTTCAATTTCACGCCGGGCATTCGCACGGCTGCCGATTATACATGGCCGGAGTTGGGTACAGTTTACAAAAGCAGCAAGTGGATCATGAACTGGTTGAAAGAATTTGCGGCAACAAATCCCACAGCTTTAAACGGCGCCATCGTTCTGCTTCATGCCGGCACGGATGAAAGAAGAAAAGATAAATTCTACAACCGTTTGCAGGAGATGATTCGCTTTTTGAAAACGAAGGGTTATTCCTTCAAACGAATTGATCAACTTCTGGATTAAGCCTTCCATTTTATTGAACAGGACAGTGCTTGTTAGTACTTCTGCGCACTTGCTTTAGCTTTAAGAAAAAACACGGAATGCGATTGCTCGGTATAAAAAATTTTCTTCTTTCCCTTTCATCGTTCTGTTTTTTTCTGCAAGCTTCTGCGCAACTGCCGCCGGTGTTTTCTGCAACCCAAAAAGAAAAAATTGCAAAGGATGAAATCAGCCGTTACTACATCGCTCCGCAGCGCATTGTATGGACCAACGATAGCACGCAAGGCATCGTTACCAACGCACAACTCTTGCTGCAAAAAGGAACCGGCCAGCCTTACTTTGGTGCGCAAGCGGTTTGCAAATTCATCAACAAAAAAGGCTATGCAGGATTGGTGCTGGACTTTGGAAAACAGATTCACGGAGGCTTGCAAATCACCACGTCGCAAAGCAACCGCGTAACGAGAAAAGTGCGCATTCGTTTTGGCGAATCGGTGAGTGAAACGATGAGCGACGTGATTGGCGACGGCACAACGGGATTGGAAGGCGGTGCAACAAATCATCATGCGATGCGTGATTTTATTGCTACGCTTCCAGGTTACGGAACACTGGAGATTGGCAATTCCGGTTTTCGTTTTGCACGAATAGACTTGGTAGAAGCCGACAGCGTTTTGGCGTTGAAAGAAGTAAGAGCTGTGTTGAAGATTCGTGACTTGCCTTATCTCGGTTCCTTTCGTTGCAGCGACGAACGATTGAATCAAATATGGCTCACCGGCGCTTACACCGTGCAACTGAACATGCAGGATTATTTATGGGACGGTATCAAGCGTGACCGCATGGTTTGGCTCGGCGACATGCACCCCGAAATCATGACCATCTCAAACGTTTTTGGCTACAACGACATCGTTCCAAAAAGTTTGGATTTCGTTCGCGACCACACGCCGTTGCCAAATTGGATGAACGGCATCAGTGCTTATTCCATGTGGTGGGTCATCATTCAGCACGATTGGTATATGTTTCATGGAAGGCTTGATTACCTGAAGCAACAAAAAGCTTATTTACTTCCCTTGCTGGATTTGTTCATGAGCAAAGTTGATGCAGCCGGAAAAGAAAATATTTACGACAAAAGCTTTCGCTTTTTGGATTGGCCGTCGAGCGAAAACAAAGGAGGCGTACACGCAGGCTTGCAAGCTTTGATGGTGATGACGTTTGAGAAAGCTGCAGTGCTTTGCGATGCGTTAAATGAAACAACAAAAGCAAAAACTTGTCGCGAGATGGTGACAAAAATGAAGCGATACGTTCCGGACGCAAACGGTTCAAAGCAAGCCGCATCGTTGATGGCGTTGGCCGGTATTATTCCCGCTGCAAAAGCAAACGCAGATGTGATAAGCGTTGGCGGCGCAAAGAACTTTTCTACCTTCTTTGGTTATTACATGTTACAGGCGCAGGCGAAGGCCGGCGATTACGAAACGGCGCTAAACAATATTCGCAGTTACTGGGGCGGCATGCTCGACATGGGTGCAACAACTTTTTGGGAAGATTTCAATTTAGAGGAAGCAGCGAATGCCGGCCGCATTGATGAAGTCGTTCCTGCGGGCAAAAAAGATTTTCACCGCGACTGCGGCGCTTACTGCTACATTGGTTTGCGCCGAAGCCTTTGCCACGGCTGGGCCTCCGGACCAACGCCCTGGCTAACGGAAAATGTGTTGGGAATAAAAGTTCTTTCACCCGGTTGCAAAGTGATCAAGATAGAACCTCACCTTGGTGATTTGGGCTTTGCCGAAGGCAGCTTTCCCACACCTTACGGTGTTGTAAAAGTGAAGCACACAAAGAGTGCAGATGGAAAAATAAAAACCGAAGTGCAAGCACCGAAAGAAATAAAAATTACACGAGCAGAAGAAAAAACTCTTTAACGCGAAACGGCTACAAAGGCAAAACATTTCTCATTCTGTTACTTCATTGCTGTTCGGTGCTCGCTTTGTTTTTCGCCAATTACTGCTGCCCGTTATCTTTTGGATCAAATTCCACTATCCATTCAATACCGTATTTGTCTCTAAAACAACCAAAGTATGAACCCCAGGGACTGTCACCAATAGGCCCTTCTATTTGTCCTCCAGCGGAAAGCCCGTTAAATAAGCTGTCTGCTTCTTCTTTACTTTCCGCAACGATTACAATTTTACTCCGGTTCTCGTTTTCGTTTGTTTTTCCCATGCTCTCCGGAACATCGTTTCCCATCAACATATTGCTCTTACCGATTGGCAAAGCAATGTGCATGATTTTATTTTCTTCTTTTTCCGCTACGGGGAATTCAGGGCTTGCAAGGTCTTTGAAACGAATAATTTTTGCAAATTCTCCGCCAAATACTGATTTGTAAAAGGTGAAGGCTTCTTCCGCATTTCCGTTGAAGTTAATGTGAGGATTGATGAGTGCCATAGTTATTATAATTGGTTTGTAAGGTTCAAACGTACTGCTTAACTAAAAACCAAATAAGGTATAATCGCGTCAAAAAAGAGGTTGTTTGCGCCAGGAGTTGCATGGAGATGTAAACCAGAATTGGTGAAAGTTGTCAATTACAATGCAGCTAACTGAAAAGGCATTTGTGAAGGCATGGAATTAGAATTCCTTCAGCATAACTTTTGCTTTGAATTTCATTAATGATTCGTTGTTGAAGTTAGAAGCTTAGCCATGCTTTTACAAATACCATGTTGTTTACATGTCACTCTATTTTTTAAATATTCCCATTATTTCTTGGTCGTAATTGTAACCCACTTCATTGGGGAAATTCCCTTTCGTATCCGGGTAGACGATTTGCAGATATTTATATTCTTCACTTCCGTAAAATCGAACGCTCGAAAGTGCGTAATCCATCAAATTGGGTGTCGGCACTTCAATAAGGTAAACAGGAAATCTGCTCGTAAGATTCGGTATTTTGGTTTCTAACGGAATTGATTCTGCATTCTTGAATAATTGTACGTAGCTGTCAACCAAGTCGAACGATAGGTTTTTCGGCAAGGAGGATATAAATATCTCCGGAATATTAAAACTCTTGAAGATGCCAGTGGAATAACAATATGAGGGGCTTTCGTCCGCTAACACGAACGTGATATGGTAACCGTGGTTTCGAATGTTTTGATCGACCTGTTGAAAATAATCCTGTTTATGTTGTTCTCTCATTTGGCTTCTGGTGTTTTGCGTTGCGCAGTTTCGGTGTTCAAAATAACCAATTCATAGGAAACAAGAAGCCTGCAGTTGCGGCCTCTTGTTTCCCGTTTCGCGTTTCGTTTTCCAAACGAGAAACGGGCATCGCAAAAACGCAAGCTTCAAAATGCCGTAAAGTTTTTTAGCACTTATTCACAACCACAAACAAATTACAATCCCAGTTTCGCACTAATCTCCAGCATTCTATCCAATGATTTCTTCGCCTGCACACGCAATTCTTCGTCCATGATAATCTCCGGTTGTTCGTATTCCATGCACAGGTAAACTTTTTCCAGCGTGTTGCGCTTCATGTGCGGACAATCGTTGCAGGCGCAACTGTTGTCCGGCGGTGCGGGAATGAAGGTCTTGTCCGGCGCCTGCTTTACCATCTGGTGCAAAATACCGGCCTCTGTTGCCACGATAAATTCTTTGTTGGGGGAATTCTTGGTATAATTCAGCAACTGCGTTGTAGAGCCTATAAAATCGCTTACACGCAAGATTGGCTCTTCGCACTCGGGATGCGAGATCAGCTTCGCGTTCGGGTGGCGTGTTTTTAGCCTGGTGATTTTTTCAAGACTAAAGATTTCGTGCACCATGCAGGCGCCGTTCCAAAGCAACATGTTTCTGCCCGAGGTGCGGTTGATCCATCCGCCCAGGTTTTTATCCGGCGCAAAAATAATGGGCTGCTCCGGCGGAAAGCTTTCTACAATCGCTTTTGCATTGCTCGATGTGCAAATCACATCAGTCAGTGCTTTAATGCCCGCGCTGCAGTTGATGTAAGAAATCACCACGTGGTCGGGATGCTGCTCTTTAAACTTTTTGAACAAGGGCGGCGGACAACTTTCACTCAGCGAACAACCCGCTTTTAAATCGGGAATCACCACCTTCTTTGTCGGGTTTAAAATCTTTGCCGTCTCGGCCATGAAATGCACACCGGCAAACACAATCATGTCCGCATCGGTTTTCGCGGCCTGTTGTGCAAGACCCAGGCTGTCGCCAATGTAATCGGCTATGTCCTGTATGTCAGGTTCCTGGTACAGGTGCGCCAGAATGATGGCGTTCTTTTCTTTTTTCAATCTTTCAATCTCGGCAAAGAGGTCCAGCGTGGGATCAACGTCCACGTCGAGAAAGCCTTTTTCCTGCACTTCGTTTTTCGCTATCAACAATTCCTGCTCCATGTAATAATTAAATAATAGTCTATTATTTTAAAAGAAACCTATTACTATTAAGGCTGTGAATTTGGGGATAAAGCCTTTTTGCTTTTTAGCGTCTGCAAAGAACGTGCACTTATCCACAACATTCGCAAGCTTGTGCACAGCAAAGGTAGCGGCGGATGGCGCAACGGCGGCTTTATCAACAAGGTTGTGGATTACCCTTTCTGTAAAACAATTTTTATGATTCGGTTTTTTGGTCATGTGAATTCAGTAGGGATAAAACGGAATAAATGAACAGCGCTCAGCGGGCTCTCGTCAAACAAAAAACTTGCGGGCAAAAACTGCACGATGGCTTTCACAATTCAACACCGTTTGTTCACAAGGAACAAGGGTTATCCACACGACCTGCTGGTGAAAAATTGAAGCGGCGAAAAACCGTTGGGCAGTATCGCCATTTTCGCTGCGTATATATTAACTATGCCGGTGCAGCAGTAAAAACACAAAAGTGGATTTAAGAAAAAGAAAGTCGTTCACCGGAAAAGAGCCGTTCTTCGGCGAAAGCCGCTTTCTATTTAAAGGCCTTTTCGATTTCTTGCAGCGGCATGAAACCCTTTCAAATCAAGGCTTCGGCCGCTGTTTTCCACATTTTGTGTATAAATCGAATTGCCCTATTTTCGCCGTCCTTACAAAATAGAACACCACCACACTATGTCAGTTATCCAGAAAATCAGAGACAAATATGCCCGCATTGCGGTAATAGCGATTGCGCTTGCGTTGTTGGGTTTCATCATGATGGATGCCTTTGCCGGCCGCAGCCGTTTGTTCGGCGGCAACGAAAGCACCATCGGCAAAATCAACGGAAAGAAGATTGATGCCCAAACTTTTCAGCGCCGCGTGTCGGATATTGTCAAGCGCCAGGGACCCAATGCGCAGCAAGACGTTACGCAACAGGTTGTGAACGAACTGTGGCAGCAGGAAGTAAGCGACGAAGTGATGGGTGAACAATACAAAGAACTGGGCTTAACGGTAAGCGACAAAGAACTGGACGCAACAATGTTCAGTCCAACGCCTTCGCAGGTGGTGCTTCAGGCCTTTGGCGTACAAAACCCGCAACAATGGGACCCGGCACAACTGCGCCAGACCATCAATCAAATTAAAAAAAGCGGAACAGCCGAGCAAAAGCAACAGTTAACCGAAACCGTTGACTATCTCGAAAAGCAGATCCTGATGAGCAAGTACATTGCCTTGCTTGCCAACTCTTCTTACTTTCCTAAATGGTTTTTGGAAAAACGCAACGTGGACAACAGCCAGATGGCCAAAGCCGCTTACGTAAGCGTGCCTTACACAAGCATTGCCGACAGCACCGTGAAAGTAACCGATGCCGAAATTGAAGATTACCTGAAGGCGCACAAAAAAGACTATGAGCAGAAAGAAGAAAGCCGCTCCATTTCCTACGTGCAGTTCAGCGCCGCACCTTCGTCGGCCGATAGCGCCGCGGTGCGTGAAAAAATGTTGCCGTTGAAAGATTCTTTCCAGCATACAAGCAACGTGAAAGACTTTTTGATCAACAACCGCAGCCTCGCTCAATACAACGATAGCTGGATCAGCGCCAAAGACCTGCAACTGCAGAACAGCGACAGTATTTTTAAAGCGCCAGTAGGCAGCGTTTCCGGTCCGTTTGTAGAACAGGGCGCTTACCTGTTGGTAAAAATTCTGGATAAGAAAACCCAGCCCGATACCGCCAAAGTGCGCCATATCTTAATTGGCCTGAACGACCCGCAAACCGGTACGCCGCTTCACGATTCGGTTACTGCAAAGCGAATTGCCGACAGTGTTAAGAACGTTATCGCTTCCGGTGTTCCGTTTGACAGCGTGGTAATGAAAGTTTCTGATGATCCAGGCAAATTGATGAACCGTGGCGTGTACGACAGCATTACCCGCACCGCACAACTGGTTCCTGAGTTTAAAGACTTTGCGCTTAACAATCCGGTGGGAACAAAAGGCGTAGTGAAATCTCAATTCGGTTATCACTACATGGAAGTGTTGAACCAGCGTGGAAGCTCGCCGGTTTACAAAGCTGCTTTCTTTGTGCTGCCCATTGAGGCCAGCGCCGAAACGCAAACGAACGCCAGCAACGCGGCCACCATGTTTGCCGGCAACGCCAAAGACGAGAAATCCTTTAAAGAATATTTTGACAAGAACATTAAAGGAAAGAAAGTGGCTACAACCGATGCGCCGCTTACGGCCACCGTTCGCCCGATGGAATACAACCTTCCCGGTGTACAAGGTTCGGCCCGCGAACTCATTCGTGACGTGTTCAAGGCAAGCAAAGGCGATGTGCTGAATCCCATCTCCATCGGCAGCAATTTTATCGTGGCCGTGGTAACGGATGTAAGCGAGCCGGGACTGCCTTCGGCAAGCGCTGCACGCCAAATGGTTGAGCCAATTCTTTTAAATAAAAAGAAAGCCGACAAGATCAAATCGCAAATAGGCAAGGTAACTGACCTGAATACCATCGCTTCTAAATTCAACCAACAGGTGCAAACCGCCGATAGCATTCGCTTCAGCGGCGCTGGGCCTTTGGGCTTTGAAGGAAAAGTAATTGGCGCCATGTTTAACCCGGCCAATAAAGGAAAAGTTTGTGAAGAACCGATAGCCGGGCAAATGGGCGTTTATGCCATTCGTGTGGACAATACCTTTACCGGCGCCGTCGAAAACGCAAACATTGAACAACAACGCCAAATGCTGGAAATGCAAAGCCGCCAGCAAATGGGTTCTCCGCTGGAGCTTTTGCAAAAAAGGGCAAACATTAAAGATTATCGGGCGAAATTCTATTAAACCCGCACATGAGAGAAAAACAGAGAGGCCGTTCCGAGAGGAATGGCCTCTTTTGTTTTTAGCGGTCTGGCCGCTGCGGAGGTTTCTCAATTTATAAAGTTTCCAAGAGCGACCTGACCGCTAAAAATCCGTGGTTAGTTTTGCAACATGAGCGATGCCATTGTAAACAAGGTTGCGGCCAGCGGGTTGATTACGCTGAATCTCGAAGATTATTTGCCCAAAGAAGAAACGGCTGTCTTTGACCTGAAAGATTATCTCTTCATGGGCCTTATTCTGAAAGAAAAAGATTTTCGCGAAGCATTGAAAAATCTTGACTGGTCTGTTTACCAAAATAAGAGCGTGGCCATCACATGCAGCGCAGATGCCGTCATTCCAATGTGGGCTTACATGCTGGTGACAACCCATCTGCAACCCGTTGCCAAAAGCAGTTACATTGGTACGGCCGAAGAAATACACAAGCATCTTTTTCTTCAGAATATTAGTTGCGTCAAGGCCGAAGAGTTCAAAGATCAGCGCATCGTTGTAAAAGGCTGCGGCGATGTAGAAGTAGGGCCGTTTGCTTATGCAGAAATTACACGGCTGTTGCTTCCGCATGTAAAAAGCATTATGTACGGAGAGCCTTGCAGTACCGTGCCGGTCTATAAAAAATCAGCGCGGCTGAACGCTGAATAGACTTGTAGCCGTACAAGTTGTGGTGCAACGGGCGGCGAAAGAATTACGATTACCGGTAGCCATAATAAAAGTTCAATCACGTCAATGATTGAGCTTTTATTATTATCGGAAAGATTTTGTCAGAAAGTGCCGCTGCTGGAAGTGCTGACAGAACCAACGCCTACTGTTGGTTTCTTTGGCAACCACGGCATTTCGGGAACCATTACTTTCTCCTTGTAATAGTTATTTCGCAACTGGTCGTTCCAACCGTAAGGATTTTTGTCAAAGGTGGTGCTGCTGAAGTAAATCTGTCCCTGCACGTTTTCCATCGCACGGGTTGAATCAATTTGCCGCGGCAATTGTGTACGGTCACGCCAGGCAAGGTTGCTGCCGGCTTTGTAATAACCCAAGCCAATGTAGCAATGCCGCCCGTAAGAGTGTTCGTTCCACCACTTTACGATGGGTTCAAAGGGCGCATGTTTTTGCGAGAACTCCCAGTACACTTGTGGCGCCACGTAATCAACCCAGCCTTTCTCCAACCAAAGCAAAATGTCGGCGTATAAATCATCGTAATTGGTCACGCCGGCCTTGGTGGCGCTGCCGTCGGGATCATCGCTTTGGTTGCGCCACACACCAAAAGGCGAAATGCCAAACTTTACCCAAGGCTTTGTTTCGTGAATCACCGCCGTGAGTTTGTAAATGATGGAATCGGTATTACTTCTGCGCCAATCGTCTTTATTCATTCCGTCTCCGTACAAACGATACGAAGCGGTGTCGGGAAACTCTTTTCCCGCAATGCGGTAAGGATAAAAATAATCGTCCATGTGAATGGCGTCCACATCGTAGCGTGTCACAATGTCTTTAATCACGTTCACCACCCAAGCCTGCGCTTCCTTGTTGCCGGGGTCGAAGTAAAGTGTGCCGCCGTATTTCAAAAACCACTCGGGATGTTGCTTGGTAATGTGGTTCGGCGCAATGGAAGCCTTGCCGATAGCGAAGTTGGCGCGGTAAGGATTTACCCAGGCATGATACTCAAAGCCGCGTTTGTGTGCTTCGTTAATGGTAAACTCCAGCGGATCGTAATAAGGCGAAGGCGCTTTGCCCTGCGTGCCGGTAAGCCACTGGCTCCAGGGTTCATAAGGCGAAGGATAAAACGCATCGGCCGAAGGGCGCACCTGCACAATAACAGCATTCATGCCGTTGCGCTGGTGCATGTCGAGCTGGCGAATGTATTCAGCTTTTTGGCTTTCCGGATTATACTGCCCGGGACGCGGCCAGTCAATGTTGTCAACCGAGGCAATCCATACGCCGCGGAACTCAGGTTTTGCTTGTGCAAAACATTGCACCAGCAAGAGGCTAATAAAGGCGGAGAAAATAAATCTTTTCATAGACGTTATTGGGTGGTTGAAGGTAAAAGCTCAGACCGAAAAACAAAGCGGAGGTTCGCCAGAAGATTGTGAAAACGGGACAAAGGAGATGGATTTAGAGGCCGGTGAACTTTTAGGACCGCATCTTGTCAAGAAGAGAACTTAATTGCCCGGCTTCTTCTTCAGTAAGATTTCCGGTAACGGCATTCATCTTCTCCGAAGCGTTATCAAGGCGTTGCAACAGCGCTTTTCCTTTTTCGGAAATGGTTACGTCAACAAGGCGTTTGTCTTTTGGACAGGTATGCTTTTCCACCAGGCCCTTCAGCAGGAGCCTGTCCACAAGGCGACTGGTATCGCTGGCCTTGTCCAACATGCGTTCGCGGATTTGTAAGGTGGAAAGTGGCTTTGGATACGTGCCGCGCAAGATGCGCAGGATGTTGAACTGCTGGTGCGTAATGTCTTCCCGCGAAAGAAATTCTTTAATTTTTTCAATGGCCCAGCCGTAGGTAAACAAGAGGTTCACCAGCGCTTTTTGTTTCGTGTCCTGAAAACTATTTTGATGAATGTCTTTTTCAATTCCCACTTGGCAAAGGTAAGAGTTGACACAGGCGGGGAGGTAGCGAAGCCGAAGTGGAGAGGGAATTTAGCCTCGTTTTAGCACTGTGTCAATTTTCTGCATTTTAAACGGGTTGAGCAAGTTGGGGCAAAGTTTTTGTACCGGATAAAGGCGTACATAAAGAATTTTTTAAACCAAAAATCTCCTTCATGAATTACGAATTTGAACAATCGCCTTTTTCAAGAGCCGTGCTGACAAGTGTTTTTGTGGGTTTTATTGCAACCATCGTTTGCCTTGTTTACAACATCATCTTCCGGGAAAGCACGGGCTATAAGCCGGCCGACTTCATCAACGTTTCGTCTTTGATCTTTGCCGTCAACATCATTTTCTTTGTCATTGGAATACTTTTTTTTGTCTTTCATAAAAACGGCAAAAAAGGCGACCTGTTTTTCGGGATACTGTTTGGTGTCATTACACTTTTCTGCATTTGGGGTGCAAGCGGAGCAACCATGATGCATGACCGTGTGCTGAGCTCCGAATTCAGAACCTTGCTCATCGGTATAATTGCCATCATGGGAATTGGCGCCGCGTTTTTTGTGCCTTATCTTTTTAACCACAAGAAGTTTACAGACGCGGTGATTTAAAGGAACTTCACCCCCACACCTTCACGCCTTCGGAGCAGTTGGCACAGATGTCAATGTTTTTGCGGCTTTGCAAAACCTGGCTCCGAAAGTGTTTAAAATCTTTGTTGTGCCAAAGCTCTTTAAAGGGCTGTTGGCGAAGGTTGCCCAGGTTGTGCTGGGCATCTTTGTCAAAGCAACAAGGCACAACGACACCGTCCCAGGTAATAACCGGGTCGTGCCAGAGACGCCAGCAATGGTTGGCGTTGTTCCCCTTAAACTCGTTTACACCGGCCTTGTTCTTTTTGTAGCGGCTGTATTTTTTATTGGTTGGAATAAGCCGGTTGGGATCGTTTTCGTAGTCGTAAACCTGCGCGGTTTTTAGCCTCACCTGGTCAACGCCAATTTCTTTTGCCAGCCGTTTTACGTCTTCAATCTGGTGTTCGTTGTGGCGCACAACAAGAAATTGAAAAATGACAAAAGGCGTTTTGCTCTTCAACTCCTTTTTCCACTTTACGATGTTTTTTGCGCCTTCCAAAACCTTGTCAAGGTTGCCGCCAACACGGTATTGTTTGTAGGTTTCCTGCGTGGTGCCGTCAATGGAAATGATTAACCGGTCAAGGCCGCTTTCAACGGTTTTTTTTGCGGCCGCATCGTTGAGATAATGTGCGTTGGTTGATGTGGCGGTGTAGATTTTTTTTGACGCGGCGTACTTCACCATCGCCAAAAAATCGGGGTTGAGATAAGGCTCGCCCTGGAAATAAAAAACGAGGTAAGAAAGTTCCCTGTAGAGTTGGTCAATGGTTTCTTTAAAGAAGTTTTTTTGGAGCATCCCGGTTGGACGAGTGAAAGCCCGCAAACCACTCGGACACTCGGGGCAGCGAAGGTTGCAGGAAGTAGTTGGCTCAAATGAAATGGAAACAGGATAACCCCACTGCACCGGCTTCTTTGTCCATTTGCTCCACAGGTACGACGCATAAACTTTAAAAGCGTTGATGGCTCTTCGAAAGGTTAGCTTGCGCAAAAAGTTTACACTGTCGCTCCAGTTCCATTGCATGGTTCAAAGATAATGCGCTACACTGCTGAATAACGTTCTGAACGTACAAGTGTGCGACGCAACGAAAGGTGAAGCGAATTAACAAAGCTGGTCAACAAAAATTTCTTTGTATGAAACCATCTACTTTTTCGGCAAATACATTTTGTTTTTCAGCAAGCCCCACTTGCACAAACGGTGCACCAGCGAAACCCGCAGCACGCCCAATCCGTAAACAGCGCTTCGCTTGAAATTAATGCTCGAAGCTTCTTCAAAGTATTTTGTAGGGCAGGTTACTTCGGCAATCTCATAGCCGAGGTAAATGATTTGCGAAAGCATTTCGTTGTCGAAGACAAAATCATCCGAGTCCGTATCAAAGTTCACACGCTCCAGTATTTCTTTTGAAAAGGCCCGGTAACCGGTATGATATTCGGAAAGCTTTTGACCCACCAAAATGTTTTGCGTGAAAGTGAGAATACGGTTAGCAATGTATTTATAGACAGGCATGCCACCGCGCAGTGCGCCGTTGCCTAAAATGCGGGAGCCAAGAACAACGTGGTAAAGATTAGCCGCAATTAAATGCGCCATGCTCGGGATGAGCTTGGGCGTGTATTGATAATCGGGATGAAGCATGATGACGATGTCGGCATTCAGCTCCAATGCTTTTTTGTAACAGCTCTTTTGGTTGCCACCGTAGCCACGGTTTTGTTCGTGAATGATGACGTGTTTAATGCCGATGCTTGTGGCGAGTGTGGCGGTGTTGTCTTTGCTGCGGTCGTCCACCAATACCACGTCATCTACAATGTCAAAGGGAATTTCATTGTAAGTCTGCTCAAGGGTTTTTGCAGCGTTGTACGCCGGCAGCACCGCCACTATTTTTTTCCCGTTTAACATGCGGCGCAAAAGTAGGGAAGACGGATGACAGATGGCAGAAGACGGATGACGGTGTTGAAGCTCTCTGCTGTCATCTATCCTACCACAATGCGCTGCACGTGCTGCGGTCTGTCGCCCGATAAAAGCCGAACGAAATAAACACCGGTATTTAACGGCGGCAGGCCAATGGTGATGGTGCCGGTTTGTCCGCTAATGCCTTTTTCGTACACGGCTTGTCCGGCACTGTTTACCACTTGCAGTTTTTCAAAGGCCTGCCCGGTTTGAATGTAAAACGTGCTGCCTTTTACTTCGGTTGGAAAGATCTTGGTCGTGTATTCTTCCTCCGCTACTTGCACGGCCGGCGAATAAGCAATAGTGTTGGCGCCGGTTACAATACCGATGCGGTAATACACCAACCGGTTGTCTTCAAAGCGGTGGCGAAAAACATAACGGCCGCCGTTCACGCTTTCAAGATGAACAACGCCGGCTTGTTGAAAAGTCTGTGCGTCGCGGCTCCATTCTACCACAAAGTTTGCGGCGTTATTCCATGCGCCAATGTTCCAGACAATTTCGTTTTCCCCAACCAGGCGGTTTGCGGAAAGGTTGTTGATGCCGATATAACCATTGGTAAATTGAACCGTGAGCGGGAAGGTTGTTTTTGTCGCCAGTCGCGGCATTTGTGCGGCCCATTGATCTATTTGCCAGTAATCGCCGCTGCTGATGGGCTGAACGATGGGTTGTGCGTTAACGATGGCCGCAGCCAACAAGAACGGAATGAGTATCGTCTTTTTCATACACCACAATTTTCTAATAAGAGGTAAAACAAAGTCAGTGCCGGAAGAAAAGGCTGAGGCTGGAAGAAGGAAGTCAGAAGTAAGAAATCCGATTTCTGGCATCCAGCTTCTTGCTTCTGTCCTCATCCTGCACTTTCCTGTTTGCAGCGATTGGTGGAAGTTTGATTGCGCCGCCCGGCGTATTTTGCAGCCTATGTCGTCGTTAACGTTTACACTCATTCAAACGAGTCTCCATTGGGAAGACAAGCAGGCCAACCTTCAAATGCTGGAAGAAAAAATCAAGGGAATTAAGGAAAAAACACAAGTGGTCATTCTGCCCGAAATGTTCAGCACAGGCTTTAGCATGAAGCCCGAAGAACTTGCTGAAACGATGCAGGGAGAAACAGTGAAATGGATGAAACGTGTGGCCGCAGAAAAGAAAATCATTCTCGCGGGCAGCCTCATTATCGAAGAGGAAGGCAAATATTACAACCGCTTTATCTGGATGTTGCCCAACGGCCAATACGGTTGTTACGACAAGCGTCATCTTTTTGCTTTTGCCGGCGAGGACAAGCACTATACAGGAGGCAGCGAACGCTTTATTGCATCGGTAAACGGATGGAAAATAAACCTGTCGGTGTGTTATGATCTGCGCTTTCCGGTGTGGGCACGGCAACAATTTGACGAGGAAAAAAATTTTGAATACGATGCGTTGATCTACGTAGCCAACTGGCCCGAACGAAGAAGCACGGCCTGGAAAAGTTTATTGCAGGCACGTGCCATCGAAAATCAATGTTACGTGATTGGCGTAAACCGCGTAGGCAATGATGGCAACGACATTTATCACAGTGGCGACAGCATGGTGGTTGATCCGCTGGGTGAAGTTCTTTATCACAAAAAAGATGACGAAGATGTGTTTACTATCACGCTGAACAAAGATGATTTGAATACCGTGCGGGAAAAGTTTCAGTTTTGGCGCGATGCGGACAGGTTTGAAGTTTTAGCATAGGCTACCTTTTCCCTCTCGCATGATGGCTTGCTACCCGGTTAATTCTTTACAACCTCCGGTGCTGGCTTCGGCGTTGCAATGTCTTGCCGGATCACAATCTTGTCAATTTCCCACGCTGCTTTTAAGCATTGTTGAATGCCAATACTGTTGCCGGCAATGGGTGTATAAAGCTGTTTCAATACTTCCTGGTCATTGATGCGAAAAGTCAGTATGCTATCCTTTTGTACGAGTTCGTATTTATTCAGTTGCCTTGGGTTAAAGGTTGTCATCCATTCAGAAGGCAGTTCTTCTTCGGTAATGTATGTCCATTTCAGGTTAAAAAGCTCAAGTTTTACTTTGCTCCTCAGCATGAGCGTTAATTGATAAAGACTGGAGGCAACGCGACCATCGGCCATTCGTTGGTTTTCGCCCCATTGTAAATCTATAACATCTGCAACGTCATCGCCATGCAAAAATTTTGCGTACAACGTAATGGAGAAATTGTTGAGCGTATTTAAACCTGGAATTATTTTGTTGTACCAAAGGCATCCCCGGCTGATAAAGTTTTTTTCGAATTTTTCAATGTGAAGAACACCGTCTTTAATGTCAACAAAAAAGCTCGAATCATGTTGCAGTCGCCAGCCGTTCCTGTTGTCATTAAAATCATCTTCCAATAAGATTTTTTGACTGAAGACACTGGTTGTAAAAAAGCTTGTCAAAAGCAGCGTAAGTAAGGTTGTCCGAAGCATTCATCCAAGATAATACTGTTATCTCAAAAAGCGGTTGGATGGTATTCAGAAAACGCAACAAACGCCAGTTAATCAAGCAACGGCGCATAAAAAAGTTCCCGCACTAACGGGAACTTTTGCCTCAAACTTTATTTACATCGACACCGAACTATCTCTTCTGCTCGACACCGTTTGCTGCGCGTTTCCATCAGATGCAAAATCAATGATGTCCTGGTTCAATCGTTTGCGTTCGGTATAAAACAAACCGTGCGGTGCGCCTTCGTACACTTTGTAAACCGCGTTTGGAATCATCTTCGCCGTGCGTTCGCTGCTGGCTTCAATCGGCACCGTTTTATCCGCATCACCGTGAATAATAAGCGTAGGAACGTTCACTGCTTTTACGTCGGCACGAAAATCGGTGTTGGCAAAAGCAATGGCGCATTGCTGCGTGGCTCTTGGCAAAGCCACTTCGGCCAGACCGCGGAAGTATTGCAGGTAAGGCTTGCTCACCGGGTGCTCCAATAAACCAACGCCAAAAAATTGCTCGCCAAACGTGTCCAGAAAAGCAATGCGGTCTTCTTTCATCTTTTCCATCATCTCGGCGAATACGGCTTGCGGCACGCCTTCGGGATTGTCGTTCGATTGACCCAAATAAGGCACAACGGCACTCACCAAAATTACTTTTGAAACACGACCACTGCTTCCGTAACGATTCAGGTAACGCACCGCTTCGCCGCCGCCCATTGAAAAGCCTACCAACACTGCATCACGCAAATCAAGGGTTTCTAAAAGAGCGTTTAAATCATCGGTCATCGTATCGTAATCGTAACCGTTCCAGGGCTTGTCGCTTTTGCCAAAGCCACGGCGATCATATTTCACTACGCGAAGGCCCGCGTTCACCAAGTCATCAATCTGGTATTCCCACATGTCTTTGCTTGAGGGCCAGCCGTGAATGAGCACAACGGGGCGGCCTTTGCCGTAATCTTTGTAAGAAAGCTGAATCTCTTCGCCGGTGGCGGCGTCTTTTGTTTTAATGTATTTCATCGCCAAAAGTTTACTGTAAGAAGAGTTCAGCCCAAAAAATCATTCCGCTTTCTTTCCCTGGAAAATGCCTCGGTGCGTTTGAGAATCATTGTCAAGACCCACGTTTAAATTAAACGGCTGCCTCTGTTCGAAACCGGTATTCTCACAAAGCGAAATCTCTTCTACAAATTTTGTACGGTTGAATTTGCTAAAGAAACTTACTGATAAGAACGGCAAAGCGCACCGAAGCTTTGCATGAACTCCCGTTAACGTTTTGCAACGCCTTGGTTGTCTTTCCACGAAAGCGTAGCCAGCAGCCGGCCTTCCGGCAATTCGTTCGAAGCGTAATAAACGTTCAAATGGTTGTTTTTGTCTTTGGCAATGTCTTTCCGGTAAAAGCTCATAAAAAAGCTGTTGCCGTTGGCATCGGCGAAGGTTAATTGTTTAACCAGTTCGGCCTTTTCGTTGCGAAACAAGAGCACTCGTTTTGTTCCCACACGTCCGCAATGCAGGTAAGAAACATCAATCTTGTCGTTATCACTCGCAGCGGAAAACTCCAGTGTTTTTGCGCCTTTGGCTGCGTACACAAATTGCTGGCATACCCGTTTTCCGTTCAGGTAAATTTCAAAAACGTCGCCGCCTTTTATAGCAAAAGAAAAACTTACTGCACTGAGTAAAGCGAAGGCGATAAGGCCGAGAAAAGAAGAGCCCGAAAACTTTTTCATAAAAAAATTTTTTGTGAAAGAATGAGGCGAAGAATTGAATCCGCCGTTTGCTGTCACAAAAAAAGAAAGCGGAGCGATGCCTCCCTGGTGTTGTTTGATGAAAAGCGTAAAGCGCTTGACGTGACGTTCTTTTATTCGCCCACATTCCGCTTCATCTCCGCAATTTGTTCTTTCGTGCCCAGCACAATTACTTTCATGTCTTTACCAATGACGATGTCATCGGGCGGGTTGATGCAAAATTTTCCGTTCTCGTCTTTTACACCGATGCAGTTTACACCGGTCTTCTTCCAGTCCATGATTTCTTTCAAGGTTTTGTCGCGCATTACCGGCGGCAGCTTGTGATAACCCACGGCTTCAATGTGAATGGACTCGCCGTCTTCGCCCGATAAAAAATCAATGAACTCAATTACGTCGGGTTTTGAAACAAGCGTGGCCATGTGCGTGCCACCAATGAGGTCGGGCATCACCACGTGGTTGGCGCCGGCCTTGTACAATTTGGCCGTAGCGCTAACGGTAGAGGCGCGGCTAATGATGTTGAGACCCGGATTGAGCGACCGCGCCGACAGCACAATGAAAACGTTGTCGGCATCTTCGGGCAAGCTCACCAAAAGACTGTTTGCTCGTTCAATGCCGGCCGCAATCAGCACTTCGTCTTCGGTGGCATCGCCGGTTAAATACACCAGCGAAGGATCATTGTGCTGTTGCAGGATGTCTGCATTTTTTTCGATGATGACGAAATCAATCTTGTGTGCCCTTAAGGTTTTTGCTGCTTGTTGTCCGTTGCGGCCAAAGCCGCAAACAATTACGTGCCCTCTTTTTTTTGCCAACTGTTGCATAAGCCGTTTTTGGGTGAAGTCGCGTGTGAGTTCGCCGCTGATGACGTATTGCGTCAGCCGCGCCAGCACGTACGTAAAAGTGGTGAAAGAAGTAACGATGAAAACGATGTTGAAGAGACGGCCTGCATCCGACAAGGGCCTGATCTCGTGATAGCCGATGGTGGTGATGGTGATGACGGCCATGTATAGTGCGTCAAAAAAATTATAGCCTTCGATGAGCATGTAGCCCGCCACGCCAAACAGCAGAACGAACAGCACAATGAGCAGCCACAAACGAAGCGAAGGAATTTTTTTGGTAAACAACATAACCGCCGGTTGCATCAAATTTCCTAAGAAGTTTTGGGGCGGAAAAACGAATGTGCTCAAAAGGAAAAGAAGTTACTGTCCGCTTCTATCTCGGATCAACGCTTTCACCTTCTCCATCTTGTAATCCTCGTTCTTTCGTATTGCTTCCACCGTTGGCGGTGCAGGAATTTCGGGCTGTACGCCATAACCTTTCGGTTCGTTTTTGTCAATCACCAGCCGGAATAAAGGCAGGCGAAAACGAACGCCGGTATGCGGCAGGGTTACATCGGGAATGAGCCAGGCCGTGTTGCCGTAAGCACCGCCGCCGGTTTCTTCGCCTACAACAATTACGTCTTCTTGTTCGCGCAGCGAATGCGCAAATAGGGAAGCCGCAGAGAACGTGTTGCCGCCCGTTAAAATGTAGGTTGTGCCCTTAAAGTGATAGCGGCTTTTGGGTTTGAAGCCTTTTTGTTCGTAAAGCGTAAAATGATAGCGGCCGTCCTTTCGTTTGCGGGTAAGAAATTCTAAAAAAAGCCAGTTCACGAGACGATTATTCCGGTACTTGCCATACGTGCTGGATCGTCGCAAAGCATAAAGCGAATCGGCAATGACGAAAGGTTTGTCGGCAATGTATTTCGTAAGAAGATTGGAAAGAATCACACTCCCACCGCCGTTGCCGCGAACGTCCACCACAAGGTTCGGAATCTTTTTCCTTTCAATCTCTTTAAACGAACGGCGAAAAAAGCCGCGCAAGCAGGCCCCTTTGGTAAAGGTGTTCACTTCCAGGAAAGCGGTGTGTAAAGTTGTGTCTATCCGCAGGCTGCGCACCTGTTCCAACTCCAGCCGCTTGCGTTCGCCCTTCGATAATACTTGCGCGGGCCGTGTGGCTCTTCGCTGCGTGTCGGCTCGCGGATTGTAAAGGCTTAACATCGCCGTGCGAAGGTTTCCGGCCGTGTCAATGAATTCTACCGGCGTCTTTTGTTTCAATCCAAACACAACAGCGTAGAGCGTACGAAAATTGCTGCCGTTGCTGATGGTTTGATACTTGTGCGTGGTGTTGTAACCGTCGGCCGAAAGAAAAGAAAACAAGGAATCAAGAATGAAGGCTATGGGCTTTCCGTCAATGGATTTTAAAACAACGCCCCGAACAACGTTGCTGTCCTTTCGATTGAGGTTTGCGGTCACCACAACAGTATCGGGCCAGGCTTTTACAAACAAGGGAAAGGAAAGGCCTTGCGGCCCGTTGTATTTTGCGGCGGCATCGGATGGACGGACAGAGGTATGGCCGCAGCGAATTTTTGAAAGCACAGAAGACAGCACATACCGAAAGCCGCTTTCGGTAAGCGAGTCATTCAGTTTGCTTTTGCCCAAGTTGAAATAATAATCCATGCTGTCTTTCGGCGTGTACCAATAAAGGCTTGGGTGCGCCTCTTCAAGGCTGGCGCGAAAGATGTCGTAGTCTTCCCGCAATTCTTTTGGCGAAAATTTTTTGGACGGGTTGAACGGTTTGCTGGCCACACATCCTCCAAGCATCAGCAACACAGAAAATACGGCCAGCCAGTTTCTCATAATCTCATTTGAATGCGTTCCAGCCCTGTGCCGTGATGGCGTATTTGTTTCCGCCTTTGGTGATGATGTTTGCGCCGGCTTCTTCATCGGTCAGGTAACCAATCACGCTGATGTCGGTGTTGTCTTTTATTTTGTCGTAGTCGTCTTGCTTCAGTGTAAAAAGCAGTTCATAATCTTCGCCGCCGCTCAATGCGCAAGCCGTCGGATCAAGGTTGAATTTAAAGGCCGCGGCGCGGGTTTCTTCGCCAATGGGAATTTTTTCTTCGTACAGCACACAGCCCACGTTGCTTTGTTTGCAGAGGTGTAAAATTTCGGAACTCAGGCCATCGCTCACATCAATCATTGAAGTGGGTGTAACGTTATTCTGCGCAAAAAAGTCAATCAGGTCCACTCTTGCTTCGGGTTTCAGTATTCTTCCGACAGTGTATTTTTCGTTTTCAAGGTCGGGCTGAATCTGCGGGTTTTCGAGGTAGATTTTTTTCTCTCTTTCCAGCAACAACAAGCCAAGATAAGCGGCGCCTAAATCGCCGGTTACGCAAAGCAACTCGCTTTTTTGTGCGCCTTTGCGGGTGACAAATTTATCCGGCGCTACCTCGCCAATGGCCGTGCAGGAAATGATAAAGCCTTTTTGCGACGACGACGTATCGCCGCCAATCAAGTCAACCTTGTAGGTATCGCAGGCCGTGTAAACGCCTTCGTAGAATTCATCCAATGCCTCCACGCTAAAGCGGTTGCTAAAGCCAATGCCAAGAATAATTTGCGTTGGCGTGGCGTTCATGGCGCAGATGTCGCTTATGTTTACCGCCACGGTTTTGTAGCCAAGATGCTTCAGCGGCGTGTACATCAAATCAAAGTGCACGCCTTCTATCAATAAATCATTTGTAATAACGGTTTGCTTGCCAAAATGGTCAATCACCGCGGCATCGTCACCAACACCTAATATGGAGGAAGCGTTGTGGATTTCAACGTTTTTGGTGAGATGGTCTATCAGGCCAAATTCACCAAGAGAAGAGACTTCGGTTCGTTCGCTCATACGGTTCAAATTAAGATTGTTTTGGAACGTTTCCTTTCACCCATTCAACTAACTCATCGTGAATGATACCATTCGTCGCCACTATACCCGGCTTATACGGCGAGTATTCATCGCCTTTTAAATTTGTCACCCTTCCTCCGGCTTCTTCCACCAACAAAAATCCTGCGGCGCTGTCCCAAGCCTGCAGTTTATGCTCATAAAAACCATCAAAGCGGCCGCAAGCTACCCAGGCCAAATCAATTGCTGCTGACCCAAGCCTGCGCACCGGCACGCCTCTGCGAATAAAGCGGTCAAAGACTTCAAGCGGACCGTTGGGCTCATCCAGATATGTGTACGGAAAACCGGTAACCAAACAGGCATTTTCCACTACTGCTTTTTTGCTCACGCTGATGGGTTTGTCGTTGAGCGTTGCGCCTTGTCCTCTTTCGCCAAGGAACATTTCGTTTAAGAAAGGGTTGTACACGCCACCAAGTATCATCTTGCCGTTGTGCTCAAGCCCGATGGAAATGCAACAAATGGGAATGCGGTGCGCAAAGTTCACCGTGCCGTCAATGGGATCAATGATCCACTTGTATTGCGAATCTTGAATCAATTCGCCGATCTCTTCGCTTAGAATGTAATGATCGGGAAAGGCGTCTTTAATTGTTTCGATGATGATTTTCTCCGAAGCGTGGTCCACTTCGGTCACCAGGTTGTTGACGCCTTCTTTGTTGCTGATCTTAAAATCAAGGTCGTTGAACTTGGTGATCTCGTCGGCCGCGGCATTGAGCGCCTTGAGAAGGGTGTTTTTAAACATACGCAAAAGTAAGTGTTGGTCGTTGGCCGTTGTTCGACTTTGCGGCTGTTTTCTCCGATCAACTTCCAACCATCAACGATCAACGTTTTTCGCCGAAGTTTCCCTACGTTTGCCCGCTTACAATTCTCTGCCGTTGACGCTTTCCGTTATCATAGTAAACTACAACGTAAAATACTTTCTGGAGCAATGCCTTTATTCGGTATCGAAAGCTTCAGTCGAAACCGAGACGGAGGTTATTGTAGTGGACAATCACTCTACCGACGACAGCCTTTGTTATTTGCGGCCAAAATTCCCGCAGGTAAAATTTATACGGAACGAAACCAACAGCGGCTTTGGCAAGGCCTGCAACCGCGGCTTGCAGGAAGCCACCGGCAAATACGTTTTGTTTTTGAACCCCGATACCATTGTTGCGGAAGACAGCTTTTCTACCTGCGTTCGGTTTTTTGAATCGCATTTCGATTGCGGGGCTTTGGGTGTAAAGATGATTGACGGCAGCGGGTGCTTTTTAAAAGAAAGCAAACGCGCCTTCCCCTCACCACTTACATCGCTTTTTAAATTGTCTGGCCTGGCGCATCTCTTTCCAACGTCAAAAATTTTTGCCCGTTACCATTTGGGTTATCTGGATAAAGAAAACAATCACGAAGTAGATGTGCTGGCCGGCGCTTTTTTAATGACAAAAAAAGAGGTCTTGCAAACCGTTGGCGCTTTTGACGAAGACTTTTTTATGTACGGCGAAGACGTAGACCTGAGTTACCGCATTCAGAAAGCCGGCTATAAAAATTATTACCTGGCCGAAACAAGCATCGTTCATTTTAAAGGCGAAAGCACCAAACGCGGAAGCCTTAATTACGTGCTGATGTTTTACAGGGCCATGAGCGTTTTTGTAAAAAAACATTACGGTGGCGCAAGGGCAAGCGTGTTTCATTTTTCCATCCGCATGGCTATATGGTTGCGGGCTTTTGTTTCGGCTTTTGTGAAGCTGATAAAATGGGTCGGTATTCCCGCAATTGACGCCGTTATTATTCTGTTTAGCTTTTTGGCCGTAAAAGAAGCCTGGGTAAGATATGTGCGCACCGACATTGTCTATCCCGATAAATTGTTGCTCGTCTCCTTTCCCCTATTCACATTGCTCTTCCTGATTGCTGCTTATTACGCAGGTCTTTATGACCGTTTTTATAAACGCCGGAGCGTGGCCCGTTCCACCGTTGTGGCAACGGTTACGCTGCTCACCGTGTATGCGCTGTTGCCAGAGCAATACCGTTTTTCGCGGGGCATCGTTGTTTTCGGTGCAATAACGGCTTTCCTGTTTATTTCGTTTGAACGATGGTTGCTTGCCAAAGCCGCCGTTCTTCCCCAGCCTTTGGACGCTTCGTCAAGGCCGCACATTGTTATTGCTGCGTCAAAGGCCGAGTACAACAGGGTTGAAAATTTTTTAGGGGAAAAAGGTTTTGGAAACCGCATCATTGGGCGCATCGGCATCAACGGATCACAGACATCTGCCATTGCGCATTTGAACAATATTGAAAACACCGCCGAAGCACTCAACGCAAAGGAACTGGTGTTTTGTGCCGGCACGCTTTCGTACAAAGAAATCATTGCGCTTACGGAACGCTTGCGAACGAAGTTGAAATTTCGCTACCACGCAGCAGGCAGCAGCAGCATCGTAGGCAGCGATACCAGCACCGAAAGCGGCGAGATTCTTTCCGCCGAAACAGACTTTGCTTTGGCGCTTCCATCCAACCGGCGGCTGAAGCGGCTCGTTGACGTGTTGGCATCGCTTCTGTTTCTGCTCATCTTTCCGGTACAATTTTTTTTGGTAAAAAAACCGATGAAATTTTTTGCGAATTGCGTGGCTGTTTTGTTCGGAGTAAAAACATGGGTAGGTTACAGCAACGCAGAGCCTTCGTTGCCCTTCGTTCGCAAAAGCGTGCTGGCGCCAAACGGAAAGAAAGAGGTCGTCGTCTCGTTCAGCGATAACAACCTTTACCTGCTCAATTATTGGTATGCCCGCAACTACGAACCATCGCTCGACATCAAAACAATTTTTTCTCATTACAAAGATTTAGGCGGCTAAGGAGGTTAACTTTAGTACGGCTTCTAACTACGATTGTTGAATGGCAAGACTCATTGATATCAAGCTTCCCAAAGCAATAGCCTCGGCCCTTCGTTTATCCCAAAAAGATGCTCAACGCCAGCAATTGCGTGTGCTGAAAAAGTTGTTGAAAAAAGCCCGCTTTACTGCGTTTGGACAACATTACGACTTTGATAAAATATTATTAAACGTCCATCCTGCAAAAGCTTTTCAGCAAACCGTTCCCGTGCACGACTACAATAAAATTTACGAAGACTGGTGGAAGAAAACGCTCGACGGTGTACCCGACGTAACCTGGCCCGGCAAAATAAAATATTACGCCTTGAGTTCGGGGACATCGGAAGCGGCCAGCAAATACATTCCGGTAACCAAAGAGATGTTGCGCAGCAACCGCGTGAATTACATTCGCCAACTTATCTCGCTTTTAAGTTATGAGCACTTGCCACGCAATGCGGTAACCAAAGGCTTTCTGATGTTGGGCGGCGCTACGGATTTACAAAAAGGCGCGGCCGGTTGGTACGCCGGCGACTTAAGCGGCATTCTTGCACGCAACCGTCCCTTTTGGTTTCAAACTTTTTACAAACCCGGTGGCCGCATTGCCCGAATAAAGGACTGGAACGAAAAACTGAACGAGATCGTGGAGCATGCAAGAGATTGGGACATCGGTTACATTGTGGGCGTACCGGCCTGGTGCCAGATGTGCATGGAGATGGTAATTGAACACTACGGCGTAAAAAACATTCACGAAGTGTGGCCCAACCTTGGCTTTTTTGTGCACGGCGGCGTGGCCTTTGAGCCCTACAAAAAAGGCTTTGAAAAACTCTTGGGCAAACCCATTGTTTACATCGAAAATTATTTGGCCAGCGAAGGCTTCATCGGTTTTAAAAACCGCGAAGATGCGCAAGGCATTCACCTCATTTTGAACAACAACATTTTTTTGGAATTCGTTCCGTTCGACGATAAAAATTTTGACGGCGAAGGAAAGATGATTGCCAACCCTGAGGCCCTGATGGTGCACGAAGTGGAAGAAGGAAAAGAATACGCTTTGCTTTTAAGCAACAACGCCGGCGCCTGGCGTTATTTGCTTGGCGACACGGTGCGCTTTGTAAACAAAAAACGAAGTGAGGTGGTGATTACCGGACGCACCAAACATTTTTTGAGCCTTGTGGGCGAGCACTTAAGTGTGGAAAATATGAACAAGGCTGTTGAGTTGGTAAGCAATGAGTTCAACGTCTCGATACCGGAGTTTACGGTGATGGGTTTCCCGCATCAAAATCTTTTTGCGCACAAATGGTACATTGCCTGCAACGACGAAGTTGACCCAAATGCATTGATCAAACGAATAGACGAACGCTTGTGCGAATTGAACGATGACTATGCTGTTGAACGAACGTCGGCGCTGAAGGAAATTTTTGTCCAAATACTGCCCGAAGAAACGTTCATAAAATTCATGGAGTCCAAAGGAAAGCTGGGCAGCCAGCACAAGTTTCCACGGGTATTGAAAGGAAAGATGTTGAAAGACTGGGAGGCGTTTTTGAACCACGGATGACACGGATTGAAAAGTATTGCGCGGATTATTTCGATCGTTAATAAACGCAACGTAAAGTTTGTACGAACGCCCAGTATTTTACTTCGCTTGCTCTTGCTGTCGTGTTCCATCGGTTTAAGGGTGAATTTACGTTTTCCGTTTCGCGGCCGAAAACCGCTCTTTACCTTATCTTTCACCTTATACTTTTCGCTATGCTTGATGCACTCATCAAAGGTCTTTTGCTTGGCTTGTATCTCGCGGTGTCCGTTGGGCCAATCGTGTTTACCGTCATCAAGCAAAGCCTCGACCACGGCTGGCGCGGCGGACTGGCCTTTATCCTCGGCATTTTTTCGGTAGATGTTTTTCTCGTGATCTGTTGCAATGCTTTCTCGCACTTCTTCAGCGTCCTGTTAAAATACAAAGAGCCACTGGGCATTGCGGGAAGCATCCTGCTTATTGCCGGCGGTGTGTATTATCTCTTTTTTAAAAAAGTGGAAACGGTGCAGTCTGGAAAAGAAATTAAAATAAGAGGGCACGGCTACTATGCCCAATTGTATTTAACCGGCGCGGTGATGAACATTCTGAACCCCGGCATCATTGCCGTATGGTTTACCACGGCCACAGCTTTTGTGATGTACACCATCGGGCAGCGGGCCGTTATTTTTGGCACCGCTTTGCTCATCGCGTTAAGCGCTGATGTGGCAAAAGTTTTATTTGCCGACAAGTTGCGCCGCAAGCTTACGCTGGGCACCATGCACCGCATCAACAAAATCAACGGCTTCATTATTCTCGCCTTTGGCATTGTGTTGCTTATTTTGCTGTTGTGGGGCAAAAAGACAGGCCATTGATGAAAGCCAAAAACAGGAAAGAAAAGCAAAGCATTGGACGGAGAATTTGGCGTTGGACAAAACGCATCTTCCTCATTTTATTTCTTGCGCAATTGCTTTACATCGTTGTGTTGAAATGGATTTATCCGCCCGTTACGCTAACGCAGTTGAGCAGTTGGATTAGCGGCGACGGCCTGAAAAGAGATTACGTGAGCGGCAAGAACATTTCACCCAATTTAAAGCTTGCCGTCATTGCTTCCGAAGACCAGATATTCCCCGACCACAGCGGCTTTGATTGGAAGAACATCAAAAAGGCAATGGAGTATAACCAGAAAAAACCCAACCGTATTCGCGGGGCAAGCACCATCAGTCAACAAGTAGCGAAAAATGTTTTTTTGTGGCAGGGAAGAGATTGGCTTCGCAAGGGTTTGGAAATTTATTTTACCAAAATGATTGAATGGATTTGGGGCAAGCAACGCATACTGGATGTTTACCTGAACGTGATTGAAACCGGCAAAGGCATTTACGGTGCCGAAGCAGCATCGCAAACTTATTTCGGCAAGCCTGCGAAGGCTCTTTCGCGAAGAGAAGCCGCAATGATTGCCGCCTGTCTTCCCAACCCAAAAGTATTTACCGTAAAACCGCCGCACCGCCAGGTGTTGCAACGCAGCGCCTGGGTGATGGGACAAATGAGCTTTTTGGAAAAAGATGAAGACGTGCAAAGGGTAATTTCTGAACCATGATGTCCGAACCACGATTTGGGTGGATTTATGGATTAACAAGAAATGAAAACGGCTTGATAAAGTAAGAGTCGTTCAGTGATGAACGACTCTTTTATTTCTCCTAAATCTTTTCATCTCCCCAAATCATGGTTCAGAAATTTTCAGCTTAATCTTCTCGCTGTTGTGCGAATAAAGCTTGCTGTCCGACATCACACCGAAGCGCATGAAATATTTTCCGGGACTTAGCTGCGGAAGAACGCAAAGACTGCGAATGTTCTTTTGAACTACGTCTTGCAGCGCAAACGGCAGTTCAATGTATTTAATCATCTTCTGCCCGTCGAAAAATCCGAGTGCAATTTTTGGATTCACGTTCGTGTGCGTTAGCAGATAGGTTTGATATTGCGGCGGAACGTTTACAGAAATATCAAAGCATAACGAATCGTTTGCTTTGGCCGTTACATCCTTTGCGCTGAAGGTGATTTTTGCAAAGGCATTGTAAGCGCTATCGTAATAATAACCCACGGTGTAAAGCGGCGTTTTGATGGTGGTTTTGTATTGCTCTACATCGTAAATGTCCATGATGTAAACCGGCTTGCCGAGAAGAGAGTCTTCCACCGGCCAAAAGTTGTAATTGTTGCGGCGGTCGTCAAATTTGTTCAACGAATAAGTCATCTTACCGCTGTAAAACCAAAACTTCGAAGCCCGCTGGTAATTGTTATTGAAGACAAACAAATTCGAACCGGTTCGCTTTTGAATTTCCTGCGGCCAACCTTTCCAGGCGTGATAACGTTCAACGATGGCTTCTGCTTTTACTACATCAAAAATCATCACAAAGCGAAAGGCAATAACAAGAACGATTGTAAGGGGTAAAAGCCTTATCAGCCATTTTCGGCAGCTGGCTTTTTCCTGCAAGTATTTGTGCGCTAAAATCATCACCGGAACAATGGCCGGCGACGTCCAGTTGGGTTCTACTTTTCCTTTTAAGGTGCTGAGTAAAAAGAAAAGAAAGAAGCCAATTGCGGTAAATTTTAAGCTGCGTTCGAAGGAGTTCTTTGTGCGGTAAAGAAAAGAAGCAGGCCACAAAATAAAACCGGCAATAGGACCGGCAAGAAGAAGTTGACCGAGGATATAATCGGTGGTGTAATTGAATTTGTAGGGATTTACGTTGCTTTCAAAAAGGTGGTAACGAAAGCTGATCCAATCATGCTGGTATTGCCAATACAAATGTGGTGTGAACAAAAGCAACGCAAGGGCTCCCGCCGCATAAATTTTTGCATCGCGAAGCAATTTTGCATTCGACAACAAAACAAAAAACAGCAACAGCACCGCGTGGTATTTGCTGTACAGCAAGCAAGCCGCAACAAGGCCAAGCCACAACACATTCCGCCAGGAAGATTGCTGCAAATAATTCCGGTAAACAAGAAAAAACAAAGCCGTGAAAAACATCAGCGGTACATCGGGCACTGCTACAAAGCCGCTAATTTGCAAAACCGCAACGGACAATGCAATTGCATAAAACAAGAAAGGGTTCTTCGGTGAAGTAAGTTTCTCCGTGACATAAATAGTGGCCGTGTTTAACAGCAAAGGCACGATGCGCACAGCAATTTCTCCGCGCAAAAAAATCGTTCCGATTTTTATCAGCAGTGCAATCATCGGCGGATGATCGAAGTAGCCCCAATCGAGGTAATGCGCATAAACCCAATAGTAGGCTTCGTCGTCCTGCAATTCGGTAAAAATGCATTGGACGGCTCCCAGTAAAAACCAGCTTGCGTAAAAAATGGTGCAGTGATGTTTTTGAAAAAAACGGTTCAAGCAGGAATGGATTTGTTTGTAAAAGTTTCGATGGCATTAATGGCCGTGTGCAAACGGTGTTCGTTATTGCCGCTCACGATGGCCCACGGTATGCCGCTGTTGAGGACCGCGTCTTTGTAAATGCGAAAAAGTTTTTGCCGTGTGGCAATGTCGGGGTATTCGCGCAGTTCATCTTTGGCCCAGGGAAGATCGGTATCGCAAAGCAGGTACAGGTCGTAACGGGTTTTGGCAATGGTTTTTAAAATCCAGGTGGGACAAGCGTTAAACACCACTTCGTGCCAGACCTTCATCACGTACATGTCGGTATCAATAAAATAGAAACCGTTTTTGGCTTCGGCCTCTTTTTCTTCCTGGGACTTTAATTGTCCTTTTGCGATAACGGTTAAGTCATCATAGCCGTAAGCCGTTCCATTCTCGGTGAGATAGTGGCGTGCAAACTCGGGACACCACACCGTGTTGTAATGCCGGGCTAATTGTTCGCACAGCGTGCTTTTGCCGGTTGATTCGGGACCCGTGATGACAATGCGTTTCATGCCGTTTCAAATTCAAATGCGTTGCGGCTTTCCTTTGCCCGTCGTTTCCATTCTATCAAACCAAATACGGCCATCACCAACAACACAATGTAATATACACTCGTAAACGCCAATCCTTTTACGTAGTACAACGGAATGCTGGCCGCGTTGGTCAGGATCCACCACCACCAGCTTTCTACTTTTTTTCTTGCCATCAGCCACATGCCAGTGTAAGCCGTTGCCGAGGCAAACGCATCGGCCCAGGGAATAACGCCGGGAAAAGAACGCCGCAAATACGTAAGGATAAAAAACAGCGTCACGTAAAAGAAAACAAAGAAGATGATTTCCTGTAACCATTCTGTTTTATTGGAGAACGTAATGTGCACAAGCGGCTTGTGCGACACGTCCTTGCGGGCCCACAGCCACCAGCCGTAAATGCTCATCACGGTGTAATAAAAATTTACGCTGGCTTCGCCAACGAGGTGCGCTTGTAAACTGAGGTAGATATAGATAACGGTATTGATCAGCCCCGTTGGATAGACCCAGATGTTTTCTTTTCGCGAAAACCACACGCTAACGATGCCCGACACCACCGCGATGAATTCAAGAAGCGACGTGTTTTTAAGATTCGCGATTACTTGCTGAAAGAAATCCTGCATAAAGCGCAAACCTACTAGAAGTTGGCAATAAGCGGTTCGCCGTTTGCTTGAAAAAATTTAGTACTGTACGCCACGCCTGGCTAAATGCTAATGGCGTTCACATTGCTTTATACCGGCGAAGCGGCTGCAAAAATTTCGCGCCCTTTTCGGTTAAAAAAGGAACCGGAAACGAGGTTCGCTTTTTTTGCAACGCACGGGTGACTTCAAAATGCAAATGCGGAAACGCACTAAAGCCTGTGCTACCGCTAAGGCCAATGCATTGGCCTTGTTCAACGCTGTCGCCTACGGAAACGAGGGCGCCATTTTGTTGCAAATGCCAGTAGTGTGCAAAGCTGCAGTCGCTGTGTTTAACGGTAACGCCGTTGCCGGTGCCAGCGTACCGTTTGCCAACGCCGCCGCGGGCCGTGCTTTGCCGTACAAACACCACCACGCCGCTTCTTGCGGCCATCACTTTTGTTCCGGGCTTCATTTTAAAATCAATGGCAAAGTCGCCGTGGTGAGAAAAGAGCGATTCATAACCCTGCACAACGTAATGCGCCGTGCCGCTTTCGTAAGGAAGAAAGTAAACGTTGTTGTGATTGCCTGCGAGGATTACGGCACGTGAAATAAACTCGTTGCTCTGCAGAACGGCACAAGAAGAAAGAGCGGCAAAGAGCAAAAGCACGAAAACTTTCATATCGTTGTTGCTGCTGCAAAAGAAGTGCAAGGTTTGTGTGAACGACCCAACCTTAATGTTGCACGGCAATTGCTACTTTTATAAGATGGGCATTTTCCGAAATACATCTACCTCTGTTGTGTTTGCTAAAATGGCAAACCCGCTGCTTTGCTTTGTGCTTACGGTTGCTATTCTTTATTTCGGACAGCATGTGCTTGTACCGCTTGCCTTTTCCTGCCTGCTTGCCATTTTGCTTTCTTCGCCAAGCCGCAAGCTGGAGCGTTTGGGTGTTTCCAGGGGCTTTGCCGGCATGATTTGCCTCTTGGTAACACTCATTGTTTTCTTTGTTGTTTTTTACTTTATTTCTTCTTCCGTCGTGTCGTTTAAGAACGATTTTCCGGCGATGATGAAAAACATGCAGGAGGCCATCGGCAACCTGCAACTCTGGCTCGAAGAAAAGTTTCATCTCAGCACCGATAAGGTGCACGAACTTTTTAATTCATCTGCTTCCGACATGCTTCCTTCCACCTCTGTCATCCTTAACAAAGCACTGGGCACTGTCTCGGGCGGTTTTCTTACCATGCTCATTGTTTTCCTGCAAACCTTTTTATTGCTTTTGTACCGCAGCTTAATTGTTCGGTTTTTCATTTACACCTTTGCCGATGAGTTCAGTGGCCGCATCTACAACATCTTTGAGCGGATTAAATACGTTATCCGCAGCTACATCGTTGGTTTGGCTATTGAGATGGCCGTAGTGGCCATTGCTTACTCCGGAATCTTGTTTATACTGGGTGTAAAATATGCTTTGCTTTTAGGGGTCATTGGCGCTTTGCTTAACCTCATTCCCTATATCGGAATTTTCATCGCCTGCATTATCACGGCGCTTGTTACGTTCAGCACCAACCATGCGTCAACGGTTGTTTGGGCTACGGTAGGCATTCTCGTGATTCATTTAACGGACTCCAATATTTTACTGCCGCGCATTGTCGGTTCCAAAGTGCGCATCAATGCCTTGGCAACGATTCTTGGCGTCATTATCGGCGGAGCCATTTGGGGCATACCGGGCATGTTCCTTGCCGTACCCATTATGGCCATTGTGAAAGTTATTTTTGAAGACACGCCGCCCCTGTTTTCCCTGGCTATTTTAATGGACGATAACGGCGAAATGGAAACAAAGGAAAAAAACATCAAAAAGATCGTGAAGAAGGTGAAGAGCGCAACGCAAAACAAAAAAGCATCCACGGATAAGTGAATGCTTTCAACTCGTTTCAAACCCAATTATTCTGCTTCAGCTACTACTTCTTTCACTTCCGGAATCATGCGCTTCATCATGCCTTCGATGCCGGCTTTCAATGTAATCATCGAAGAAGGACAACCCGAGCAACTACCCTGCAACATCAGGTTCACCACGCCGTTGTCGTAACTTTTAAACTGAATGGCGCCACCGTCCATTTCTACGGCAGGCTTCACGTAATTTTCCAACAATTCTTTTACGCGTTTTACCACGTCGTCGTCGTCAGCGGCCACTTCGTTGCTGCTTTCCTGTTTTACGGTTGCCAGTTCGTCTTCGTTAATTACCGGCTTGCCTTCTTCCAGGTATTCTTTCAAAAACTGGCGAATGCTGGGAATGACATCGTTCCAATCGGTTTCGGGTGTTTTTGTCAGCGTGACAAAATTGGACGCGATAAAAACGGATTTGATAAAAGGAAAACCAAACAATTCGTTGGCTAGTGGCGAGGGCTTGGCGCTTTCCACTTCCTGAAAATCGGCGCTCTTGCCGGGATAAAGAAGCTTGTTTGCCACAAACTTCATCGTTTCCGGGTTGGGCGTCATTTCGGTGTATATGCTGATGATGGGGTTGCCTGTTTTAATCATGACTCGTTTATTTAAGCTGCAAATTTATCGCATATCGCGGGCAAATTTTTGGCGGAATTTGAAACGGCGGGTTAAAAACAAAGCACAGAAAAATTTCTTCTTAAGCGAAAGACGTAAAAGCACGGCGCTGACTTTCGGGCAAAAACGGAATGGAAAGAATTGCATCCACAAGTGTTTTGTCTGCTCCTTTGGCATAGTAGCAATCCACGTATTGCTGTACGGTTACGTTAAACGGCGAAGGATCGAGCAGAGAAATTTCATCGCCGGCTTTTAAAACACCTTCCTTTACCACCCTGAAATAAATGCCGTGGCGTCGCTGCGTGGCAAAGCGTTCCGCCATGTCGGGTAGCTGGAAACGAACGTTGAGTTTATTGCAGGGAAAGCGTGGCTGAACAACTTGCATCAGCGCCGTTCCGATTTGATAAACGTCGCCAATTTTTACTTTGTCGTCGGGCAAGCCTTCCGTGGTCAGGTTTTCGCCAAATAATCCACAAGGCCAGTCTTGCCGCCGCAATAGTTTCTTCCAGTGTTCGTAGTGCGAAACGTCGTATGCGTACACCGCCTTGTTTACGCCACCGTGCACGCGAAGGTCAGATTGCTCATCGCCTTCGATGTTCAAAAAAGAAACTTTTCTTTCATCCGCAACGGCGCTTTTAAAAATGCTTGTGCGAAGGGTTTTGCCGTCCCAGGTTATTTCCTGCGGCTTGCCTACGTTTAGCGAAAGAAGCTTCATGCGTTCAAAGCTAAGAGACAAAGATTAAAGGGAAGAGTGGAACGTACTCCTTCTTTGTTTGTCTTAAAAACTATACTTCGCCGTCAGCGACGCGTAAAACATGTTCTCGCCCTTCTCCGATAAATCGGGGCGGTTGGATACGGTAATTAAGTTTTGCGGAAGAATGTAAGCGGGATTTGCCACAAAGGTCCATTTGTTTTTTGCGTACACAACGGGCACCGAAAATTCAAAAGCCAACACACCAAAACGCGTTGCCTGCTCGGTTACCAGTTGCTGGGTGGAGGAAGGAAAAAGCAAAGAGCCGTTGCTCGCTTTTTTATAATAACTGCGTTGAAAGTTTTGCGTACCGGCATAGGCGTAAAACGAAGGATCGAAAACAACTACACTTTTGTCCTTGTTCTCAATGCGAAGGAGATGATCAACACCGCCGGTGGCACCAAAGTCGGTCCGGTCGCTAAGCTTAATATCGCCGCCAACATTCAGGTTAAGATACTTGTTGAGAAAGGAAAGATTTGCGCCGCCTTGCGCTTTCAAGGCCGATTGCACCAGGTCGCTATTGACTTTATAAAACGGTTTCGAAAAATAAACACCGGTGATCCACTTGCTGGTGGCGTTTTGGTAACCGATAGTTGTTACGGTACCAGCGTAAGCAAAATGCTGCACACGGTTGTTTACAAAAACAGGTGCGGCGTTCACGTAAAATTTTGACGAGAGCCAAAGCTCGGCCATCGGGAAAAAGCCACTGCTTCTGAGGCTGTCGGTGCGGCCGTAATAATTTAAGCCGGTATTGTAATTAAAACTGAGCTTGAATTGGACCTTGCTGTTTGCCGAATCGCTTTGTGCCGAAGCGCTGAAGCAGGCAAGGCACAAAAGAGAAACAAAAAGTTTTTGCAGCGTTTTCATGTGTCAGGGTTTTTGGAATGAAGAAGCCACAAGACTTGCGTCTCATGGCTCTTGCTACTTACTGATTAAGGGTTATTGGTTAGCAACGTTCGCCTTTGTTTCTGCTTTTACATTGGCATTAGCTTCTACGTGTGTATTTTTTGCTTTTTCACTTGTGGCATCGGCCGTTGTCTTCACTTTTGTTTTTGCCTCAGCGCTTTTTTCTTTCACCTTGGCCACGGTGCCGTCTGCGGTTGATTTTACTTTGGTTTTTGTTTGCGCGGCGCCTTCTTCGGTTGTACTAACAGCTCTGCTTCCGTTTACGCTTACACCAGCGCCAACTTCTGTTTGCGTGGTGCCGCTTGTTTGCGTGCTTGCGGCAGATGATGAACCGTTCGCGTTTGCGCCTGCGTTCACGCTTGCGTTTACATTGCTGCTTTGCGCTGCTTTGTCAGCGGTTTTTTGTGTGGCAACAACGGTTTTTGTTTTTACGTTCGATGCGTTGGTAGCAGCTGTTGATACGGTAGCTTTCGTGGCTGAAGTGGTCGCGGTTGTAGCTTTCGTAGCGGCAGCGGTTGTGGCTTGCGTGGCCTTGGTAGCGTTCACCGAAGTTTTAACGGCTGCGTTGGTTGTGTTGGTTACACCGAGGTTTACCTGGGCAAAAGAAAACGTAGTAGCAAAAGAACCGGCGAGTACGAAAAGGGTTTGTTTGATAGATTTCATAAGTGACAAGGTTTAATGTGCTTGTGTTTAGAGAATATTATGCCAAACTGTACAATTGTGAAAAACTGCGTTGGCAGATTTACGATGCGACAATGAGTGTTGGATTGCGTTTAACTTCAATGTATGTTCGAATTCTTTCAAAACATCATTCGCTTTTTAAACGACAACGAAATTCCTTATATGCTTTCCGGCAGCGTTGCCATGAGCATTTATATCGTTCCGCGGGCAACAAGAGATATTGATATTGTCGTGGCAATCCGGCCCGGCGACGTGGACACAATCATTCAACAACTCGGCAAAGAATATTACTGCGACAAAGAAGCCATTGTAGATGCGGTGCAGAGACAAAGCTGATTTTATCGTATTAAAAACAACCGCGTATCACCGAACGGCTTTCAGCAGGCGGCAGGTTATGGAGTTTTTAGAAATGCCGGTTTATACTGTGTCGCCCGAAGATTTGATCTTGGCCAAACTACTTTGGATACAAGGGTATCAAAGTGCAATACAAATGCAGGACATCCGCAATCTTCTGGAACTCCCAACGCTTGACAAGGTCTATATTGTGGAATGGATCAAAGAACTGAAATTGACTACTTTTGATTTGGTGTTATGACCGATACCCCCGATCATATAAAAAAACTCCAATTGGAAATTTGGCTGTCAAAGCCCCCGGGCGAACGTCTTCGCCAGTTTTTGGTTGATAACGACGCCATGTACTCTTTTTGGAGAACGGCAAAAGAAAACATGGAAAAGAAATCTCCCTTGCCTCAAAGCGATCCTTCTTAAACCTTCTCTTCACGAAAACTTTTTGTTAACGATGCTTCATCGTCTGGCTTGCCAACTTTAATGACTTACCTTCGCGCCTCTTAAAACAGCGGTTAGCAATCAGCCATTCAGCAATGAACTTGTTCTTTGCTGGTAACTGAAAGCTAATGACTGAAAGCTTCAAACTATGGATATCAGAAACATCGCAATCATTGCCCACGTTGACCACGGAAAAACTACGCTGGTTGATAAAATTCTTCATGCTACGAAAGTGTTCCGTGAAAACCAGGACACCGGTGAACTCATCATGGACAACAACGACCTCGAACGCGAACGGGGCATTACCATCTTTTCAAAAAACGCCGCGGTAGAATACAAAGGCGTTAAAATAAACGTGATTGACACTCCGGGCCACGCCGACTTTGGCGGGGAGGTAGAACGAGTGTTGAAAATGGCCGACGGCGTTTGTCTGTTGGTGGATGCCTTTGAAGGCCCAATGCCGCAAACCCGTTTTGTATTGCAAAAAGCATTGGCCCTTGGCCTGAAGCCAATCGTTATCATCAACAAAGTGGACAAACCCAATTGCCGCCCGGATGAAGTGCACGATGCGGTGTTTGAACTTTTCTTCAACCTTGATGCGACCGAAGAACAACTTGACTTCCCTACTTTTTACGGTTCGGGCAAGAACGGCTGGTTTAACGACAGCCTTACACAAAGCGAAGACATCACGCCGCTTCTCGACGGCATCATCAAGCACGTTCCGCAGCCAAAAGTATCCGAAGGTCCCTTGCAAATGCAAATCACCTCGCTGGACTATTCTTCTTTCCTTGGCCGTATTGCCATTGGCAAAGTAGCCCGCGGAACGGTAAAAGAAAACCAACCCATTGCGTTAATGCAGGATGGCGGTGTTATTAAAAAACAACGCGTTCGCGAACTGTACGTGTTTGAAGGCATGGGCAAAAAGAAAGTCAGCGAAGTAGTGGCCGGTGACCTTTGCGCCGTTGTTGGCCTGGAAGGCTTCAACATTGGCGATACCATTGCCGATGCGGACAATCCCGAAGCGCTGGAAGTAATCAGCGTGGATGAGCCGACGATGAACATGCAGTTCTCCATCAACAATTCGCCTTTCTTTGGCCGTGACGGAAAGTTTGTTACATCGCGTCACTTGCGTGATCGTTTGATGAAGGAAACAGAAAAGAACCTTGCCTTAAGGGTTTACGATACCGACAGCGCCGACAGCTTTATGGTTTACGGTCGCGGCATCCTGCACTTGGGTGTATTGATTGAAACGATGCGTCGCGAAGGCTATGAACTGACCATTGGCCAGCCGCAGGTGATTACCAAAGAAATCGACGGCAAAAAGCACGAGCCCTTTGAAACGCTTGTTGTGGACGTGCCGCAGGAATACGCTTCAAAAGTAATTGACCTGGTTACCCGCCGCAAGGGCGAAATGCTGGTAATGGAAACCAAGGGCGAGATGCAGCACCTGGAGTTTGAAATTCCGTCCCGCGGATTGCTTGGTTTGCGTACAAACATGCTGACCAATACCGCCGGCGAAGCCGTAATGAACCATCGCTTCTCGGAATACAAACCCTGGAAAGGTCCCATTCCGGGCCGCAACAACGGTGTTTTGATTGCGAAAGACAACGGCACAACAACCGGTTATTCGCTGGATAAATTACAGGACCGCGGGTACTTTTTTGTTGATCCGGGCGAGGAAGTTTATCGCGGACAGGTGATTGGCGAAAACAACAAGCCGGGCGACATTGTGGTGAACTCAAACGAAGGAAAAAAATTAACCAACCACCGCGCCTCCGGTTCCGATGCGGCTACCAATATTGCACCCAAGAGAGAGATGACGCTGGAAGAATGCATGGAGTACATTCAGCAGGACGAGTGCATTGAAGTTACACCGGTAAACATACGGATGCGCAAAGTGATACTTGACGAAAACGAGAGAGTAAAACAGCAAAAGCGCATGAGCGCCGAAGCGGTATAAATAAAACGGTTTATTCCTTAACGCCCCGGCAAAAATTGCCGGGGCTTTTCTTTAACCATAATTAACCGCACCGGTTAAACCTGTTGCCGCATCGTTTGTCGTATAGGCATTCTTCCAATATATATAACCGAACCAATTAAAAACCATGAGACAGATTTGCACTGCTTTCACTCTTGTGCTGGCCTTATTTTTTACAAGCTGCACAAGAGAACACCTGGCGGGTAACGGCGTTACCATTCTTTCTAATCCCACAGATGGTCAAATTGTTCTTTCTACCTTTTCCTCTAATTACAAGTTACCCGGAAGTTTGACGGTGTTAGATAAATACGGCAATACCCTATCGCAGAAAGCGACTCCAACGGCAGCCATCAATTTTCAGAAATGGCAAGTGAACGGTAAAACCCGATACAGCTACATGGAGTATGACACAACCGCTGTAGCACTTTCGCAAGGTCTTTGGCCGACTACGGCTGTTGTACTGAATGAAAACTTTCAGGAAATTAAGCGGTTAAGACTTTTGCCTTACGACGGACGAACGGCATCCGATCCGACTGCAATTGACGGACACGAATTCATTTATCTTGATGACAACCATTTCATCACCCTTGCCGGCTTTCAAAAAACGGTGAGCAACATACCGGCCTCGTTAAATCCCGTGGCTAATTGCAAAGTAGTGGCTTCTGTGATCCAGGAAATTCAAGACGATAAAGTAGTATGGGAATGGGACGGAACGAATTACCCCGAGCTTTACCAGCAAAGCGTTGAAGGAAACGCTTTTAGCAACGGCAATGTTTTGCACGATTATGTGCACATGAATTCTGTATTTGTTGACCCAACCGACAACAATCTTATTTGTTCTCTGCGTAACCTAAACCAGATCATTAAAATTAGCCGAACAGACGGCCACATTATTTGGCGCCTGGGTGGTACGAACAGTAATTTTCTTATGACACCCGGGATGAAATTTTTAAGGCAACACAGTGCAACTTTAACCGATAACAACAATACCTTGTTGTTAGTAGATAACGGCGAAGCAACTGAAAGGCCTTATTCAAGAATTGTGGAGTTTCAACTAAACCAAGTGGAAAAAACCATTGGTTCATTCAGAGAGTTTACGGTTCCCCAAAACACTTTTATTCAATACATGGGATCGGTGCAGAAAAAGGGTGATACTTACTTTATTGGCTGTGGCAGCGCTGCAAAAATTCTGGAAGTAAACTACGTTACAAACAAGATTAATTTCCTGATGAATTTGCCAAACAACAGTTACCGGTCATTAAAAGATTAGCCATACTTACGATTTAAGATAGAATAGTTGCCCAAGCCTTGGGCAACTATTTTTTTACCGGCCAAAGCATATGCTTTGGCGGGCGGCGTAACTGTTTTGCGTGTTTGAAATATAGAGAAACAAGGTAAGGCTGCACAATCTCCTTTGCTTCACATCATCATTACATGTTCTCTAAAGTCAACTGTTCAGGATGGCGCCAAGCAGAAACTGCGCTATCTTTCTTTTAAGAAAAGTAAACGTTGGAGCGATTGTCTTCGCGATTTTGAAATGATTTCTACTCCCGGCTTTCAACGGGCACGGAATGCTTTTGAAGGGGAAAGGCGACCGTTATATCTATTCGGAAAAGCATAAACGAACAAAACCTGTATTTTTAAGGAACGGATGAACAAGAATTGAGCAAAGACGATTTACTATCCTTTGAATAAAGAACCCAACCTGCCGCCTGCTTTTGAATCTCAATCCAGTACCTACTTCCCAAAGTTTTGAACAAGCGCAAAACGCCTGATAATACCCGGTGTTTTGCAGTAACCGGTTCGGCAAAAATTTAAAAAGCAATGAAAAAGGCTTGGGTGATCTGTTGTATCGTTTTGGCAGTTGCAAATTGGCATTGCCGCCGGTCGCCTGACGGTGAGGTTAATCTTGCCGGAAAACCCAACATTATTTTTTTATTGGCCGATGACATGCGCTTCGATGCCTTGGGCTGTACCGGGAACAAATACGCCATTACACCCAATATAGATGCCTTGGCCGCTCAAGGCACTAATTTTAAAAACAGTTACGTAACCTCTGCTATTTGTTGCGTCAGCCGGGCCAGCCTTTTTACCGGCCAGTACGCAAAAAGGCACGGCATTACCGATTTTGACAAAGACCTGCCGGTTGAAGCCTTGCAGAACACCTATCCTTCTCTTCTTCGCAAGAACGGCTACTATACAGGTTTTATCGGCAAATACGGCGTAGGTACAAACTTGCCGTCCTGGACTTTTGATTATTGGAAAGGCTATCCCGGACACGGCGTTTATTTTTACAAAGATGCGGCCGGCAACACCGTGCACGAAAGTACACTCATGGGTGAGCAGGCGCAGGAGTTTATAAAAAACCGCGACAAGTCGAAACCCTTTTGCCTTAGCATTAGTTTTAAAGCGCCGCACAGCGAAGACGGTGTAACCGAAAACAACGGCTTCCGCCCTGATCCCTATTTCAACAGTTGGTACACCAATATTCAGTTCCCGTATCCCGATAGTTACGAAGAAAAGTTTTACACCTGCTTTCCGGCACGCTGGCGCAAAAATGAACAGAACGTGCAAAACGAAGGACGGGTACGTTGGAACATGCGGTTTTCTACGGCCGATAAATTTCAGACGACTTACCACGCCATTTACCGGCTTGTAAGCGGTGTAGATAAAGTAATTGGCGAGTTGCGCGACTACCTGCGGGCAAACAAGCTCGATCAAAACACCATTCTTGTTTTCACCAGCGATAACGGTTATTATATGGGCGAGCACGGCCTTGAAGGAAAATGGTTTGGCCACGAGGAAAGCATTCGCGTTCCGTTGATCATTTATGATCCGCGAATGCCGCAGCAGCAAAAGATCGTGGAGCAAATGGTTTTGAACATTGATTTAGCCCCCACTATTTTAACCTGGGCCGATGTAAGCGTACCGAATAAAATGCAGGGCGAATCTTTACAACCTTTATTAAGCGGAAGCACGGCAAAATGGCGCGAAGATTTTTTTTACGAACACCCTTACGACGGTGGCCCCAGTGCGTATATTCCCAAATCCGTTGGGCTGGTGTCGCCTACGTGGAAATACATGCGCTACTATAACGGCAACAATTCAGGCAAGGGAGTGATTTACGAAGAATTGTTTGACGTTCCATCCGATCCGCACGAAAAGAAAAACCGCATAAATGAAGCTGAACAACAAAGCCTGATAAAAATGTACCGGTGGAAAGTGGGGCAATACGAAAAACAACTTCGCTAAGGCTCTTGCTTACCAAGCGTTCCTTTTTTCGCTGCTGGAAGAGAATACAAAGACGCACCTAAATTCTTGTAACAAAATATTATCAACTCATTCCCCTTCGCCGCCAATCCGTTCATCCTTGCCTTCCGTTGATTTTGATGTTGCAATAATCTTGCAAACTCAAAACCCAACTGTATGAACCAAGGCAACTATTTAAACATCACACAACAATTGCCGCAAGGCGCAAAAATTTTATTCGCAACCTTTCCGGCCGACGGCCACTTTAATCCATTAACCGGTTTGGCCGTGCATTTAAAAGATCAGGGCTATGATGTTCGCTGGTACACGTCTAAAACCTACCAGGCGAAACTTCAGAAACTCGCCATTCCTTTCTACCCTTTCGACAAGGCATTGGAAATTACCGGCGATAACGTAGATGCGATTTTACCGGAGCGCAAACAAAAGAAATCGCCGGTGGCAAAACTGAACTTTGACATCATCAACGTGTTCATTAACCGCGGCCCCGAATATTACCAGGATCTCAAAGCCATTCACCAAGACTTTGCCTTTGATTTGCTCGTTGCCGATATCATGTTTACCGGCATCCCGTTCGTAAGCGATTTGATGGGAATACCCGTCGTTGGCGTCGGCATTGTTCCCGTTACCAAAACCAGTAAAGACCTGCCGCCTGCGGGTTTGGGAATGACGCCGTCAACCAACATTTTCGGCCGCCTGAAGCAAGGTTTGCTACGCTTTGTGGCCGGGAATATTTTGTTTGCCAAATCGAACAAAGCCATGCGGCAGGTATTGGGCGGCTACGGCATTGAATCGCAAACGGCTTCGGTATTTGACCTGATGCCTGAAAAGTGTAAGCTCATTTTGCAAACCGGCACGCCGGGCTTTGAGTACAAGCGCAGCGACTTTGACCCGAAATACAAATACGTTGGCCCGCTTCTTCCTTATTCCGTAAAGAAAGCCGGCGCTCGTTGGTTTAACGAGAAGCTGACGCAATACAAAAAAACGGTGCTGGTAACGCAAGGCACGGTGGAAAAAGACAACAGCAAATTGCTGGTGCCAACCCTGGAAGCTTTGCGCAACACGGATTGCCTTGTGGTGGTAACAACGGGCGGCAGCGATACCGAAAAGCTTCGCCGGCAATACGGCGCATCCAACGTCATCATTGAAGATTACATCCCTTTTGACGACGTAATGCCTTATGCCGATGTGTACGTAACCAACGGCGGCATGGGCGGCGTGCAGTTAAGCATTCAAAACAATTTGCCAATGGTTGTTGCCGGTGTGCACGAAGGCAAAAATGAAATTTGCGCACGGGTGGGCTACTTTCACCTGGGCATTAATTTGAAAACCGAACGTCCTTCGCCGGAACAAATCCGAAAGGCCGTAGAGCAGGTGGTAAGCACGCCTTTGTACAAGAAGAACGTTGTGGCATTAAGTAAAGAATTCAGCCGCTACCGTCCCAACGAAATAAGCGAACGCTATGTACGAAGCCTGTTGCCGCACACGGCCGTATTGCAGCACGAAAGAGAACTTGCAGAATCCATCTACTAAGAGAACGAGAATAAAAAAAGCCGGGGCTTACCCCTCCGGCTTTTTCTGTGCTTACTTTTGTAGGGCTATGAAAAGAACCTTCTTCTCTCTTTCGCTTCTTTTTGCCACTATTTTTTTTGCAGCGGATGCAAACGCACAATGCTCGGTATGCACCCGCACCGCCGAACAAATGGGCGAAAAGCCGGCGGGTAAAATCAACGCAGGCATTCTTTACCTGGCCGGTACGCCACTGGTTCTTGCCGGCATCATCGGTTACCGTTGGTGGCGCAAAAACAATTAGCACAAACCCTCTTGCATCTTATCAGCCTTATTAAAACCGGTACAGCACGGAAAGGCGTGCTTGCAAATTGCTCCGGTCTTCGCGGTACTGCCACTCATAGTTCAATGATCTTGTCCAGGTAAGGCCTGCTTTGTACAGGAAATTTTTCTTTTGCCAGCTTTTGCTTGCTCCTATTGAAAGATCAACCCAGTGCTGCAGGTTGTTGCGTGTAGGCACGAAGGCATCGTAATAAAAATCATTGTTGTGAATAATTCTTTCCAGTAAAAGCCCGGTCTTGTTTAAATCTTTCACCCAACTCAAACCAATGGTTTGACTGTTGCCTCCCGGCCCAATGCCCGCGCCAACAACCTGGCCAAGATTGGTATAGCCATCGCGAACCTGGTAATGCGCATACCAACTTTCCTGTGCCCGCAACATAATGGTGGAAGGAATTTGCAGGTTGGTTTGCTCGGCCATCAGTTCAAGCTTTGCACCTTTCTTTCCGGTTGCAAACAGCTTTCGAAAGCCAATTACATAAGCCCGTGAATGCTCGGGTTCCATCGCCAGGTCACGCGAATCTTCGGAGTGGTCGTTGCGGCCAAATTCGCCGTACACTTCCGCAAACTCTTTTGGCAGCAAAAGCCGGAAGAAAAAAGAAATGATCTGGTCGCGTTTGCGTGCGTCTTCGGTTTCAGCAACGTTGCCGCTGCCTTTAAACAAATGGCCAATGACGGGCAGGTAGCCATTGAACGAGTGTTGCACATCGGCGCGGTACAAATAAAACATCCGCGAAAAACCAAGGAACAAACCTTTGGTCCACTTGGGTTGCCAAGTAAGAATCATGCCGTTTGCATACCGGTCGCCCTGCGGCTTTTCGGTGTAAAGCTTTTGACCGTTAAACGTTCGGCTTGTGTCGGGCGGTAGTATGCCCGATGATTTTAAAAAGCCGCTGATCAATTGCCCTTCAAACGAACCGATGGGCGAAAGCAGCGGGGCCGTGGTGTTGACCGTGACGTGCGGAAAGCCCGGTGCGTTGTTGGTCATCAGCAAAGAATTTCTAATGCCCGGTCCCCACCACAGGTTTTCGGTACTGAGTCCAAGTGAAAGTTTTTTAACGTTGAGCCGGATGCTCGATTGTCCCGCAAACAACTTTGTGTAGGTGCCGTTGCCAAAGCGTTCCGGCGCATCAATCTTGTTTAATACGGTGTAGTAATAGCTGCGCCAGATGCTGTCGTTGTGCTGTGACGGAAACGTAGCGAAGGATGCGTTTTGTGCGTAAACGAATTCCGGGCGAAGTTGAACACTGAACGGCCCAAAACGGGCAAAGAGCCCTACGGAGAATTGCGCCTGGTAGCCGGCGGCAGGAATCATCGAGCCGTCGTTCCAGCCGTAAGGATGATGTGAATTGAATTGTTGCGTAAGGGAAAGCGGAAGCAACCGAACGAGTGTTTTTCCGCGTTGAAAAAAAACAGAAGTCGGCGTTTGGTAAAGCGAATCATACGGCAATGTTGCGCCAGCCGTCAAAGGTCGCACGGTAAACGAAACGTTGCTGTCAGCTTTGCCTTCAACTTGGGCCCTGCGCCAACTTTCTTCGAGAAAAGGTGTTCCTGCTGGAAGCGTTTGTGCAACGCCTGCAATGCTGAAAAATATAAGCAGTGAAGCAAAGAAAGAACGGCGGGTGTTTTTCATGGTAAATAAAACGGCGGCAAAGATAGCTCTGTCTTAATAGGCGTTTTCTTCTCCTTTCACGGCGTTTACCAGCGTCTGCACAATGATTTGCAAATCGAGCCAGAAGGTCCAGTTTTCAATGTACCAAAGATCGTAGCGCACCCTTTTCTTCATAAGAAAAAGATCTTTTGTTTCGCCGCGATAACCGTTTACTTGCGCCCAGCCTGAGATACCGGGTTTCATCCACAGGCGCATCATGTACTTTTCTACCGCGTCCTTCGATTCAAGGTTGAGCGGAACGGGATGTGGCCGCGGACCAATCACCGACATGGAGCCAAACAGCACGTTAATGAACTGTGGCATTTCATCGAGGCTGGTTTTTCGCAAAAAGCCTCCAATGCGTGTAATGCGCGGATCATTTTTGCTGGCTTGTTTGTATTTGCCGGCTTCGTCTACATCTTTACAGGAGCAGGCTTTCATGGTCCGAAACTTCCAGCAAACAATGGTTTTGTTATTTAGTCCCCAGCGTTCCTGCTTGAAGAAGACCGGTCCTTTCGAGGTCAGCTTAATGAGTAAAGCAATAATTGGAAACAGCCAGCTAAACACGCAAACCACAACAAGTAAAGAGAAAACAATATCGAAAATGCGTTTGTAAATTTTGTTATCAAGCGAATCGAGCGGCAGCGGTCGAAGCGTGATCATGGAGAGGTTGCCCATGCGGTCAACCTGCATGCGGCCACTGCCAAAATGTTCAAAGTTCGGAATAATGCGCACCCGTTTCCCTTCGCGTTCGGCAAGGGTTACAATTTCGTTGATTTCGCTTTCGCGGGTGATGGGCAACGTTACCACAATGTCATCCAGGTCGTGGCGGGAGATAACGTGTTTCAGTTCTGAAGTTTTGCCCAGGTAATGACCGTTAAGTGAAGGGTGTTTCTGGTCGTCAACAAAACCTGCAAGTTGGTAGCCGTAGTGAAGGTTTTGCACGTAGTCGCGGTAAAAATTTAGTCCCGTTTGACCGGCACCAACAATCAATACTTTGCGTTTTACGTTTGGGCTGTTGCGAAATTTTTTAAAGAGTACCCGCAGCAAAACTTTTTGTACCGGAAGCAGCAGAAAAAGCAAGACACACTGCAGCAAATACTGATGCTGGTTGTACGGGTAGCTTTTAAATACCTGGAAGGCAACAAACGACGTGATAAGCGCATAAAGGCCAAAGGCTTTCAGGAACATGATCCACTCGACGGAAAAAGGTTTCAGCCGCAAGTCGTTGTAAAGACCAAAAGACCGGGCGCACAAAAGCCAGGTAACGAGATTGCCCAGCAGAGCCAATGAAAAAGTAGACAAAAATGAGAGCCGCGGCGGATAAACGAAATAGTTTTCGACGCCAAGGATGATTGTACCGATCATCAGCAGGTCAAGGAACATTTTGACCCGAATCAGAACCACCGATTCTCTAAGCATAGTTTGGGGTGTTTCACAAAAGCTTGAATAATGCCAATCTCTGCATATACACGCAGCAAGTAAGACGTTGATTTTGTGGAGAAGCAAGAAGAAGTTTCAGGTTCTTCACAAAAATCCTTACGTCTCCTTGGCGTTACGCGTGCAGCGAGGGGGCGACAAACATAGAGGTTATTTTATTTTTTGCAAATAGGTTCAATGCAGGCTTTAAAGCAAAATTGTATAGGTATTGTTTTGGGAGAAAGACCAACAGGCAAAAGAGAAGGAAAATGCAGCCGCCCGCCGGTACACCGCGAAAGAGGCTCGGGAAAATTGAGTATTAACCACAACAACCGGCACTGGTAAAAATACGCACGGGCGCAAAGCCGCTTGCAGTAAAAGGAGCTGCAATGAAATGCAAGCGTAAAAGAAGAGATGAGGAGTGTAAAGAAATTAAGCCCTGGCTAAGTAATTTTTTCGAAGAAAATAAAGAATGCTTTGCACATGCCACAAAGATTTCTTGCTAAGTTTTCTTGCGCTGGAACGCTGATGGTCGTGAATAAGACGCGATGAAGTATGGTAGACAATCTTCCATTTCTTCTTCCACATTTGAAAGCACCAATCCTGGTCTTCTATGTAAAGAAAGTAGTTGGTATCAAGCGGGCCCACGCTTTCAAGTGCTTCGCGCCTGACGAACATGGCTGCGCCGATCACCCAATCGACATACTGGCTTTCGACGGCAGGATTATACGAAGTGAGATAATGTTGTATGGGCTTTATTCGCACCGAGTCTTTTCCCAAGGTCAACAAACGTAGGCAAGCCAATTTGGGATTTAAAAAACGGCGGGCAGAGTTCTGCAAAGAGCCGTCTGCATTCAACAACAAAGGCCCCACCATTCCAACGTCGGCATGGTTTTGCAAATAAGTTAAAACGTTGTTTACCGCGTTGGGTAAAAAGACAATGTCCGGATTGATAAGGGCAATAACCCGACCGCTGCATTGCTCAATGGCAACGTTGTTGTTTGCCGCAAAACCCTGAATCCGCCCCGTTTCAACCAACTTGATTCCTGGATAATTTGCCTTGATAAATTCGGCCGTTCCGTCGGTGGAGCAATTGTCCACAACAAAATATTCATAAGGAAGGGCATCGCCAGCGGTTTCGAAAAATGAATCGAACAAAGGCTTTACGGTATGCCGGTTGTTCATGGTAACGGTAATGAAGGATATTGCAACCATGGTTTATTGATTCAAAATTTTTTGGTACACGGCCAAGTAGCGGCAGGCCATTTGTTCGGCTGTGAATTGATGAGTGTAGGTTTGATAAATTTTCTCTGAAAGAGACTTTTGGTTTGCTATTGCTTGCCGTAAGGCTTGCGCAAGCGAAGAAATATCTTCCAATTCATAACGAACGACTTCCCCGTTTTGAAACAACTCACGGTAAACCGGAAGGTCTGAACAAACAACGGGAATTTTGTTGGCGGCTGCTTCCACCACGCAAAGCCCAAAGCCTTCCGACCTGGAAGACATAGCGTAAAGATCAAAAAACGGAAAATAGTCTACTGCGTTTTTTTGGTATCCAACAAACAGACAGCGGTCGTCAACCGTCAAAGACTTTGCTTCAGCCATCAACTCCTCTTTTTTTATCCCGTCACCAACCACCACCAGAGCGAATTCGTTTGTGACGGATAAAGCTTTTATTACCTGGTCAATGCCTTTTAAATGGATCAGCCGGGCAGAAATTCCGATTAGCTTGTACCGGTCTTTTAAGATTTTTATTTTTTTTTCGTCACCGGGGTCCAATTTTCCGGAGGGCCGAGGATGTTCGATGCCGTTATAAATAAAGCTGATGTCGTTTCGTCTCAATCTTTTCTTGTAGTAGTCGGCCAGTAGACCGGTAAGCGTGACCACTGCCGAAGAAGACTGTATCATTGAGCACCAAAACCGTTCAAACAGATACCCCACTGCCGCGTTATACTTCATGGCGTAATCTGGCGCAATACGCTGGTGTAACGTAGTTACGGTTTTAACGCCTTTGTGGCGGGTGTGAAAATAAACGTAAGCATCGGCAACAAAACCGTGGGAGTGCACAAGATCATAAGCATTAAAGTTGATTTTTTCGTTGAAACGGATTTTTTGGGGTTCAACCGCAAAAAGTAATTTCTCACCGCTTTCGCGCAGATAAAAAACATCAATGGCCGTCACTTTGGGCAGAAGGTGTCTTACCAGGTCGCGGGCAACAATAAACGGCCCCAAATTCGTGCAGCGGCTTAAAATGAATGCCAGCTTCATGCGGGTTGTAATTGAATCGGGTCTACGGGCCTGCTTTGCTTCTCTTTTGTCCTGTATCCAACAATTAAGTACAGGCTAAAAAAAATCGGAAAGACGGCGCTTCGCAAAATATGACCTCCGGTGAAGGCCAATAAAAAAAGCAAAAGTATAACTGCGGTTAAACGGTATTTGGCGGATTTATAAAAAATCAATTTCAGGTAGGCAAAGAGGTAAACGATAGTTCCAATGCCGAAGCAATAATACAAGTCCATCAAATCTGTTTCGGAATACAGCAGCCCGTCGCCAAAAAAATAATTCAGCAGTCCCCAGTGTTGAAGCATGTACTGCCAGTTGTTATAGATGTAAATATTCCGGCCCGTCATTAACAGGGTTACCACTGCACCAAGTGGCGTAGAGCTGAAATCATCGCCCAGATAAATATTGAAAAATGAGCGAACCTGTTCTACGAAATCAATCTTAATTAGATAAACAACGAGTGCAACAACAACCGGCGCCGCCGTTGCTAAAAAAAGGATGCGCCGGTACTGAAACAAGTAGTAGGACGAAACAAGCGCGGATGCAATAATGCAGCCTTTTGCACCCGTAAGTGCCGAGCCCACCAGCAGCAGGAACAAGAGAAAGTACTTTTTGCGCCTGAAGAAAAAAATTTCCCGGTAAACGTGTGCAAGCCCCAGGAAAAAGACGCCGGTTGTTTCGTTGATGCCGAATAACAAGCCTTTGTAGCCAAATCTTGATTCATAAACCAGCTCTTCTGCCTGCGGATTGTACGAAGAGAAAAACGGGATATGGAAAATAAACCCGGCAATGATGGCCACACAATTGGCGTATAAAAAATATTCGAACAGTCCCTGGCATTTTTTTAAAAACACGTCATCGTCGCAATGGAGCAGCAACATCGGCAGCACAGAAAAAAACAAGAGGTAGCGGCTTACAACGGTTAAGGAAGCGGCCCAGTAATTCTCCGAAGCGTCCGCAACAATGAAGTTGGCTAAAAAGTGGTTGTCCGAAGCATTGGTCCGGTGAAGCGAACTAACCATTGTGCCCGTAAACCAGCACAAGAGCAAGACCAGCAAAACAACGTAGAGATAGTGGAAACGCTTAAAGCGGAAAAGAATAACAAGGAATAAAATCTGCAGCGGCACCTTGATAAATACACCAATGTTCCAGAAGGGAAGATTCAAGTTATAAGCGAATGAGGTCAGCACATCGCCAACTACCATTAACGTAAGACCCATTAGAACGAATCGTGCTTTCATGACATTAAGTAGGGACGAAAAAATTCCCGGTTTTTTTCAACCGTATCCAATAACCGCACAGCGGTATCTACTTTTACTTCGTGTTGCGAAAAAATTGATTTGCCCGACTCCAGACATTCCCTGATGTAGGCTTCATTATCGTAGATGCCATGCTCGGTATGAGCATAAGCCCTGATCTTTTCTTGAATGACTTTCACATCGCCAAGCCAGGAGTGATGAAAACCTGCAAACTCATTCGCACAATAAACGGTCTTTGCCAGTTGGTTGCGTTCCCCCTGTTTGCGCAGGGTATCGCTATCCGCCTTCCAGCGCTCACGAAATGTTTTCCCCCTGATTAAAAACGTCCGGTAACTGTAGTCGGGCGGACCACCCCAATTGAGGCTAAACAAATTCAAATAAAAAAGGCTGAAACGGAGCTTTGCCGTAACAACGCCGTGTTTTTTTACATCTTCAATCAGGCGGTCGGCCTTGTTGGCATCAATGATTTCGTCAATATCGGAAAGAATCAGTATGTCGTTGTCGTCAAATTCAGGCACGCTCAGGTTGCGTTGCATTCCTTCGTTAAACCAAGTGGTTTGGCGAAAAAGACGCGGATGCCATTGCGGTTTGCGGCCTAACCGAATGTGCGGTAAAAGATTTCCTGCTTTTAAAAATAAGGACTCTGCTTCCAACTTATGGTAAAATACCTTTGGCAAATTTGCGTGAGCAAAACAAAACGGTTTCGATTTGTATTGAAACGTGCGGTCACATTCTGTAACGTGTATTTCGTCTACCCATTTTCCGGCCTCGGCAATTTGAATCTGCGCTACCAAATTCTCTTTAAAAAAAGGGCAACACAACCTGATTTTCATAAAGAAGGATTTACAGAGTTGACTTGTGCCTTGCGAATCTGGTAAAGACTGTGATAGTACGCAACGCAGGTTAAAAGAAAAAAGGTAAAGGCCGACCACAAGGCAATGCCAGCTACACCCATTTTGGCACACAAAAAAATAGAAGCGTTTGTAAACACAACGGCCATAAGCGCTGTGATAACGGTTATTAAACCGATTTTGGCGGTTGCGCTAAGAAAGGCCACCGTTACCGAATACAAGCAGTAAAACAGTGCCCAGCAGCCCATTACGAAAAAAATAATGGGGTGGCCGGTATAGCGGCTGCCGCCCAAAATTGCCATGAAGACGTCGCCGAAAAAGGTAAACACAAGCAGGGCTGCGCCAAAAAGAACGGTTGTAATTAAGATGGTCTTCGACAGTGTTTTTTTTGCCCATGCCCAATCATTTTTGTGCACGGCTTCGGCAAAACCTGCCCACAGCGGATTGTAAAGACTTAAATAAACTGCAATAAGAAAAGTATAAAGTTTTTGAACAAGGTTAAAGTCGGCAGATTCTGTAAGGCCAACTTTAGCGGTTACCACGATTGTGGTGGCGTTGTACACAAATACGCCGGCAAATTGAAGAACAGCAAACGTGAGGCTCAGGGACAACAGGCTTAAAACACGTCGAAAACCTCTTTTTAAATTCACCCGGAGCGGATGCCAGTTACGCCGGTGCATAAAAACAAGGGTGCCCGCAAGTGAAATAAAAAACTGCAGCAGAAAAAAAGTGATGGCCGTTACTACCACACTGTTTCCCGCCCAAGCCAATACAGAGATGATGACAAGTGCGAGAACTCCGTTTATAATTGAAAAACCGGCCACCCATGCCGACTCGGCGTAAGCAAAAAACATGGTGGAACCAATGCCAAGCGGAATGCTCAGCAAAAAAATAGACTGTACGGCCAACAGGACGAGAGTTCCTTGTTCTTGCAAAGACTTATCATCGGTTTTAAAAATTTGCTGGTACGGAATGGCATTGTGCAACAGCAGAAGGACAGCCGCAATCACCACAGCAATAAGCAAAAAGAAATACAAAACCGAAAGAAAGTATTCACGGGCTTCATCGTCGGTACCCGCTTGGTTTTGCAGGCGCAAGGCCGCCAATTTATTGCGCAGTGCATTTCCTATTCCAAGATCGGTTGTTGCCATGATGGCCGTAGCGGAAGTAATGGTGGCCCACAAGCCGAACTGTTCTTTTGTATAAAGCCGCGTCAACACAGAAATCAGCCCAACCCGCGTAAGGTTTGATATCACGTTGCTTGCAATCATCAGGAACGAACCCGAAACCATTGCTTTTGACCGGTCGCTGCCTTTGTTGATGCGTTTTAATATGGAAATATTTGTCAACATGTCAAGATTGAACGGTATTTTTTAAAACGCCTGTTTCTGCACAGGCAAGACGATAAATAGTTTGCGCAAAATTTTTATCGGCATATTCATCAAAAACCGCCGATTGCAGATACGCATCAATCCGGCTGGTGTAAGCAAGTCTTTCTTCTTCCGGCATGTTTTCCAGAAAGGCTGCCAAGGCAGAAAAGTCGGCAAACCGTCTTGCGTCAATAAACAGATTGCCCGGAACATAATCCGTTATATCCGGAGCGCCTAAGTACACCGGAATTGTTCTGCATAGAAAGCAGTCAAATATTTTTTCCGTGATATAGCCTGGGTATGTACAGTTTTCAAAACAAAGCGCAAACCGGTATTGCCGAAGTACGCTGTATTTGTCTTTTACCTCTGCGGGTTTCAATCTGTTTACAGCCTTTCGCTCCGCCGCAGTTAAGCCAACCTGATTGTTCCAGTTTCTGCCGTACAAATCAAAATAAGGCGTACCGGCAAAGTACTGTAGGGCTTTCATGCGGTAAGAATAGAGGTCGGTAAGCTTTACAGAAGGCACCGTTTTGGTAACCGTTGCCATTAAAATTTTTTTTGCTATACAGGCCAGTTTTTTACTGCCAGGCTGCCTGTGTTGTTTTTTGTTGCTGGTTATCATCACAAGCATGCCCTTTCGCTCGTCATGTGCCTTCGCATACTGAACGCAGCTACTGTCAATTGGCCAGCGATAGGGGATAAAGTGTGTTTTGGGAGAAACAAAACGTTGGCAACCGGCAAACAACAGGGTGTGCCGGAAGGATTGCGAAAGGCGACGAACAAAAGTGTAAAGACGCCAATCTACATTTGGCGACTCACCGGAGAACAGCAGCAGGCCTGTTGCGTCACATTGTTTTAACTGAGAATAATAGGGCGAAATTCCATCACACATATACAAATCGGATTTGGAGAACCTTCCTTCCTGAAGATACTGTTCGGCCAGCATCAGGCGACCGCCGTCCTTTGTTACCAAATCGTACAAATAGGGAATCCAGGTTCCGCCAACAATTTCCCTTGCTCCTGCATGTGAGAAAACCGTTTCGTTGTACTGATAAAAAGGATCGAGTATAAGTTTCATCTAAATCATCGTGTTTTATTGGCGCAAAGCTTTAATGTGTCTGAGCGTTAATCTCTCAGGTTAACAACCGCTTGTAGCGAAAGCGCAGGTATTTTTCACGCAACAGGTATTTCGGAGAAAACGCAACGGCCAAAAAAAGCCAAGGCAAGGCTCTCCACTTGTTGTAATTCTTTAAAAGAATGAACCGTTGGTTAAAACGGGTTGCTAGTGAAAAACACGCTCTCTCCAAATAACCTGACCGAAGGTGCTTTTCGAGATCCCGATCAGAGTAAGCGTCGGTACCGTCATTGCACAAATTTCTCTGCCGCCACAGTTTTTGCACGTACCGAAACGACTTTTTTTGTATCAGGCCGGCGGAAGTCTGTGTGTTTCCGTTGCGAATCCGGGTAAAGTAGAGCAAGTCAGGCAGGTTTGTTGCCTGGAACCCTTTGTCAAGTGCCCGCAAAATAAAATCGTAATCTTCTGCGGTCGGTATGCGGTAAGAACCTACGGCATCGTAAACCTTTCTTTTGGCCAGCCAGATGTGCGGAATCGGTGAAACAAATTTCGTGGCCTGTTTTACCTTTTGTGCATTGGTAAGACAATGTTCTTCCTGAAGGGCTTTGCCTTCTTCGTCAATAAGCACATACGAAACACCCACCAGATCCACTTCGGGGTGCGCTGCTAAAAACGCGTACTGTTTTTCCAAGCGGTCGGGGGCACTGACATCGTCTCCGTCCATGCGGGCAATGAACTCGCCGGTTGCATGCGTTAGCGCACGGTTTAGGCTTGCAACTATTTTTGCGTTTTTATCGTTTCGAAAAAGCTTTATCCGGTTATCCTGCGCAGCAAGTTTCTCCAACAGTTCATAGGTGCGGTCGGTTGAGCAGTCATCTACTACTACAATCTCAAGATTCTGATAGGTTTGCTGCAATACGCTACAGATAGCCTCCTTCACAAACTTTTCGACGTTATAGGTCGGTATCAATACTGAAATCAGTGGTTTTTTCATAGTTCAATCGGCCGTCCTTTTGTGGGTTTCTGTGGTTTCTTTAACGGATTTTTTTACCAAGGCATTAAATGTTTGCCAGCACAAAACGGGCTGCCTCTGTGAAAATGAACAAAAAACCCGCGAGTGCGCCGCCAACGAACAATAAATAAAGCAGTCCCTTTTTCTGATCTTTCAACGTTTGTCCGGGCTTGTCGAGTAATTGAATTACCGGTGTTTGCTGGGCGAGCATTAGTTTACTGGCTTCCAGGTTCTTGGTTACCTCTGTATAGATTGTTGCAATAACGGCTTTGTCGCGTGTTGCAATCTCAACGGGTACAGCGGCGGTTTTTAAACCAGGGTTGGCATCAAGCGATTGGCTAAAAGCTGCGGTGTATGCTTTGCGGTTGAGCAGTGACAACAAGGAATCAGAGCGCCGTTGCAACTGATTGATGTTAGCGATAGCGCTTCCTGTTTTGATTGTTAGATAAAGGCTGCTGGCTTCTGAAACCAGTCGCTCTGCTAACAATTTCGCAAAAAGACTGTTTTCGGCCGTTACACCGATACGCACAATACTGCCTTTTTTGTTGGTGCGGTCAACCGAAAGGTTTTTTTCTATAATGGATTCATAAATCAATCCCAATACGCTGTCTTGTACAGGCGACAGGGTTTCCTCTTTGCCTGAAAAATGCATGTTTAGCAGCGCAGGGTTTTTACGAAATCGGTTTCTGAAACCCGTAAAATCCATGTATGCGTCGGCCAACGTGGGGCTTTCCGCAGCGTTGCCCAAAGGCATGAGCAATACTTTTTGCAAGACTTTTTTGGAGCGAATGACATCAAATATGTTGTCGCCGGCAAACAGGCTCCCGCCTCCCGTGCCTCCTAAATCAAAACCAAACTGCGAGGCCAAGCTGCTCAGGCCACCCATGCTGGTTTGCTTTTCTTCAAGAATGAACGTGCAAACCGCTTCGTATTTCGACTTTTGAATAGACTGATAATAAAAAGCACCCAACCCAGCGCCTGCTATCACAACTAACACGAGCAGCCACCATCTGCGAACAAGCTTTTTTAAAAAGGCTCCTGCGAGTCTTTTTACGTCACCAAGAGAATAGTATTTCTCTGTGCTTCCTTCCATTCTTTTGTTTTTTAGCTGGTTATGGCTATCGTTTTATCACCGAAATCGCCGTTATTAGCGCTGTTAGCACCGATACCAAAATTCCCGCCTTGGCAACATCCAACCCTTCTTTCTTTGGTTTTTGCGGCACAAAAATTTGTGCACCCGGTTCAATCTTTGGATAACTTCTGAAAAGACCTAGCGGATGCGAAATTTTTGCCGAACGGCCATTGGAATAAATCACAAAAGCTTTTCCTTTTGCACCCGTTTGCGTCACGCCGCCCGCATCCGAAATGTAATCGTTCATCGTTCGTCCATTCTCGTACATCACGTCCACCGGGCGAAACACTTCGCCGTTTACACTCACCGTATTGTTGATGCGCGGAATCATTAATTCATCGCCTTCTTCCAGCGTAATGTCGTCGGCGCTGCCGGGATGTTTCAAAATATAGTTCAGGTCAATGGCGACGTCGGTTGTATTCTTTCCGGAAACAGCCACCCGGGTTTTTGTCGTGTCTTTCACCACCGATTGAAACAGGCGTTTGATTTCCGATGAATCAATCACTTCTTTTTTCTTGCGAATGAGTTTGGCGCCGCTTATGTTGGCCGTGTACAACAAACCGCCGGCGCGGTTAATCAAAGAACTCAAACGCTCTTCGCGACTTTGCAACGTATAAACGGCCGGCAGCAAAACTTCGCCGCTGATTTTTACGCTGATTTGTTTTTTATAAAACGGATCTTCTTTTACCGTAACAATGTCATAAGGCTTGAGCACAATGTCGGTGGCCGTGCCCGAAAGCTCTTTGTCGCCGTCAATGCGAATGAGCTCCACGATGTCGCTGCCGGCTTTGTTCACCTGCACGTCGCGTTTGCGCCGCGAAATTTCAATACCCATGCCCGTGGCATTGTCGGCATAACCTTCGGCTTTTAAGATGAGGGATTTTAAAGAGAGACCCTCTTCGTAACGGAAACTGCCCGGCTTGCGCACCGCGCCGTTGATGGTAACGGTTGCCGTGTCTTTCAAATCAAAAATTGAGGCTACTTGCAGGCTGTCTTCTTTTTGCAAAACCAGTCCGCTTTCTGTGCCCGACATCAGGGGCTTGAGGTCAATGGCAATGTATTCTTTTGATAAATCCGGGCGGGTACGAACCAACAAGGCGCGGCTTGCAAACACGTCTTCCTTCAAACCTTGCGCTTTGTTTATAAGCGTCTTTAACGTCATGCCGGCCTCCAATGCGTAAGCGCCGGGCTTAAACACCGCGCCGCTGATGACCACGCGGTTTTGATAACGGTTCACTACGGAATCAATAAAAAACTCGTCGCCGTTTTGCGGCTTAAAGTTTTGCAGTGCTGCGCCGGAAACATCCAACACCTGCTTTTCGAAATCGGTAAAGCGGCTGCCGGTAATGCGGCCGCGAAAGGCTTTGCTTTTAAAGCCGCCGGCAAAACCAATGGCATCTTTGAGATTCTCGTTCTCGTGTAATTCAAAAATCCCGGGGCGATTCAATTCGCCGTTTAACGTGATCAATAAATTGGCGAAGGGCACACGAATCACGTCACCTTCTTCAAGGCGAAGATTGGCGCTCAGATCGCCTTTTACGAGAAAGTCGTACAAGTCGGCGCGTTGAATGATTTTGTTGGCGCGAATGAGCTCAATGTTGCGGAATGAACCGTTTTCGGCCGGGCCGCCGCTCATGTACAGCGCATTAAACAAACTGGCCAGCGAAGGCAACGTATAAGTGCCCGGACGATTGATGGCGCCAATAAGCGTTACGCGAATGCTACGTATGTTTCCAAGGGTGAGTTGCAATTTGGTGGCACCGCTGGCAAGGCCGGGATAATATTTCGCCAGCCTTGTGCGAAGCAAGGCGGTGGCGGCTTCAATGGTCAAGCCGTTTACGTTTATCACGCCGGCGTATTTTACACTCACCGTGCCTTCGGGTGAAACGTTTAGCCGCTGCTGCGAAAGGTTGACACCGTAAACGTTCAGGATCAATTCGTCTTCGGGACCAATGACGTAGTTTTTTGGCGTAGCCATGCGCAGGTCCGGCTCAAAACTGAGGTTGGTATTGGAAAAAAGTTCGGCGCCAAAAATCCGGGAACGCTTTTTCAGGCTTTCCGGCGATTCAAGTTCGAGGGGCTTTGTTTGCGGAGCGGTGCGCTTTGTATTTTTTGAAGGAGTTTCTAAAGGTGTTTCGGTTGATTCGGCGCTGTTGCCGTTTAACTGCTGAATGCGAAGTTTTAGCTCGGTCATTTCTGCCGCAGGCAAACCCCGGCGCAAAAACTCTGCTTCCAATTGGTCGGGAGATAAGCCACTGGCTTTTGCCTGGTTAAGGTATTGCTGAAGTTGTGCATCGGAAATCTGCGATGCTTTGACGGAGCTTAAATCAGAAGGAACCTGGGCCGTAGCCAAAAGGGAAAGGGAGCAGAAGATTGCTATAAAAAACAGCCGGAAGCAGTTCATAAAAATTGGATTTGTTTCTTTCTCACAGGCAAATCAGTTTTCACAGGCAATGCAGGCAAGCTGCAAGAGGGAACGGATAGGGCTTTTTCAGCGAGGCGCTAAATTATTGGTTTACCGCAGAGCATGAAAAATATTTTTATAAAATACGTTTAAAGCCGCATATTGTTCGGTAATCAAAGGCATTGTCAAGGCGTGAGCATTTGGCTTTTAAGTGCTTTCTCTTAGGCAGCATTTTCGCACTTGCGGCTTACGGCTGCGGACAAATGATTTAAACGAAAATCCGCAGGAGCAACGTTAGATGAATTGTGCGGTTCAAACGAATTAACTGCGCAACGTTGCTGAAACGGCAACGTCTTTGCACGTAACCTTGCGAACGCTAAACCTATTTTTTGTTGCGAAGCCAAGCTTTTTGACGATGAATCACCCACTTGTTTCTGTTTGCATTCCCACATACAATGCGGCCGAATTTTTCGAGCCTTGCCTGCAATCGGCCCTGGCGCAGACCTACGCTAACCTTGAAATTCTGATTTCAGACGATGGTTCTACCGACGACACGCTTGCTGTGGCAGAAAAATACCGGCAACGAGATGGCCGCATCCGGCTTGTAAAAAACAAGGCGAAGGGAATGGTGAACAATTGGAACAATTGCATTGAGCAGGCGCGGGGCGAGTGGGTGAAGCTGCTGTTTCAGGATGATCTTTTAAAACCCGCTTGTGTTGAGAAAATGGTGAACGGCTGCCTGCAGCATAAAGTGGACGTTGGCTTGTGCCGCCGCGATTTTATCATTCATCCCGACGTGCCCAAGATTACCCGCTTTAGTTTTCGGTACAAGATTGTAAGGCCCGAGCGCATCTTCGATGACCTTGCGTACATCTCTCCCGAGCGATTGGCCGCCGGTGCCGCCGAGCATCTCGGCCAGAATGTGTTGGGCGAACCCACCTGCTATCTTTTTCACAAGCGAATTTTTTCGCAAACCGGCTTGTTCAATCCTGAGTTCAGGCAAATTGTGGATTATGAATTTATCCTTCGGCTGGGATTGAAAAACGGCCTTTCCTTTTCAACCAAAACCCTGGCCACGTTCCGGGTGCACAACGCATCGGAAAGCAGCGCCAACACCAAAGAAGGAAAAGCCTTGTGCATCCGGAACGTGGCCGCTGTTACCGGCGACATTATCCTGTTGTTTTACCATTTTTTACACGATCCCGAGTTTGCGCTCATGAAGAAGGCCGCCGGTGAAAAGTTGTTAGACCTTCACATCAAGCACCTTTACCACTCCGGCTGCAAGCACAAAGGCAAAACAGTTTTCAACAAAGCCCTGCAGCCCTTGCGAAAGAAATACAAAGAATTGGGCAGCCTGGAATACAGCTTCTTTAAATACGTTTATTACCGAAAGCTGTTTAAAAACTGGGAAAGACACGACCGGGTTTCCGATGAGAGATACGAATAACGAAACTTATACGGCTTCGTCAATACCGTAAACGAAGCGGTAAAGATTAAAACGGCCTGTTGGCATAATCCTTTCTATTTGCTGCCGCAGATCGGACTTTTGGATGCCCTTCATTCGCTTTTGCTGCAAAAGATGGTAAGCACGTTCGGCCAGCAGCCAGGCTTTTCTTTCGTTGGTCCCGTTTTGTTGAAGATGCTTCTGAATTGCGCTGTACAAGTCAGCAATGCCTTGCTGTGTTGACGCTACCGTCTTAATGATTTCAACGTCATTCTTTTGCTGGTGAAAAGCCGGCGACAGCATCAGGCGCAAATTTTTCACAAAGGCATCGGCATCAGGCCGGTCGCTTTTGTTTACCACAAACACATCGGCAATTTCCATCAGGCCTGCTTTCATCGTTTGCACTTCGTCGCCGGCTTCGGGCACAAGTACTACAACGGTCGTATCAGCAAGACCCGCGATTTCAATTTCACTTTGGCCCACGCCAACGGTTTCGACAATGATGTAATCGTAAGCCGCAGCTTTTATCACATCCGTTATCTCGATGATTTTTGGATGGAGACCACCCATCGAACCGCGTGTGGCCAGTGAGCGAATAAATACCTTCGGATGCGTGTACCAATTGCTCATGCGTATGCGGTCGCCAAGCACGGCGCCAAGGTTAAACGGCGATGAAGGATCTACGCAAAGCACCGCAACTTTTTTGTTGTTGTTTACGGCTTCGCCAATCAAAGCGTCCACCAGCGTGCTTTTGCCCGCGCCGGGCGGGCCGGTGACGCCGATGATTTTTGCGTCGTCGTTCAACGAAAGACTTAGCAAGAACGCTTCGTAACCTTCGTGCTCGTTTTCAACGAGAGAAATAATGCGGGCCAAGGCTCTCGCGTCGCCGCTCTTTAAATCTTGAAGCAGTTGCTGCCACATGAATTAATATTGTTGTTTTGTCCGTAGCTTAAAACTACGGGACAGCTTTAAATGAGGGCACGCAAAAATAGAGGGATTCGGGATTGGCGTAACAACGCTGTCTTCGTTAGCGTGTTGCTCATGATGATGGCCGCTGCCGTTTCGCGTGGCGCTTTATCGGTTAGTCTTATTTTATTCGTTGGCCTTGCCTTGTTGCATAAAAATTTTTTTGTGCAAATCAAAAGCTTCGCGGCTACGCCTTTCCTGTGGAGTCTTTCGCTCTTGTTTTTTCTTCCTTTTGTTTCGGGTTTGTGGAGCGATGATTTGAGCAAATGGAGCGATGTTGTTCGCATCAAGTTGCCCCTGCTTTTTTTGCCGCTGGCCTTTGCCGGTAGTTGGAATTTTTCGAAGAAGCAATGGCTGTTTGCCGCACTGTTTTTTTTAGCACTCGTCTTCAGCGGTTGTGTTTGGGGCTTGATTGATTATGCACAGAACGCCGCGCAAATTCACGAAGGTTATTTGCGGGCCAAAACGCTTCGCACGCCGCTGGAAGGCGATCACGTGCGGTTTAGCTGGCTGGTAAGCGTGGCCGTTATTCTTTGCCTTCTCTTGGCAGAAGCGACGCAGCAAAATGCGCAGAAGGTTTTGCTGTTAGTCTTGTGTTTGTTCTTTGTCATTTACTTGCACGTTCTTTCGGCCCGAACGGGAATTTTCTCGCTCTATTTATTTCTGCTCGTTTACTTTTTGCACCTCCTTTTTAAAATGAAAAACCGCAAGCGGTCAGCGCTGCTTTTTTGTTTCCTGATAGCGCTGCCTTTTGTTGCGTACACGGTGTTGCCAACGTTTAAAGCAAGGCTGCGCTATAATCTTTACGATCTTTCGTTTGTGCAAAAAGCACAATACCTGCCGGGTTCGAGCGACGGCGCAAGAACGATGTCATTGAAAGCCGGGTGGCAGGTATTAAGAGACAATCCTTTTGGCGCCGGCGCAGGCGATGTGATGCACGAAGCGGATAAATGGTATGCGGCGGCTGTACCAAACGTATTGCCCCCGGATAAATTTTACCCGAGCAGCGAATGGTTAATGTACGGTGCATTTGCCGGCTGGCCCGGCGTATTGATTTTTACACTGGTTATGCTGGTTCCTTTTTTTGTGAAAGTTTTCGAGTACAAAATTTATTGGATTGGCTTTCACGCAACGGCTGCTTTTAGCTTCCTGTTCGACATGGGACTTGAAGTGCAGTACGGTGGTTTTTTATACGCCTTTCTTGCGTGTGGCTTGTGGAAAGCGCTTTACGTGAGATGTGAAACGTTAGACGTGAGACAGGAGTGAGCTTTGATGCAAAAAGCCTTAGGTTTCACGTCTGTCGTCTCACGTCTCACGTCTCACAAATGTTTTTAACTATGAGTCATCAATTCTCCATCGTTATTGTTTGCAAAAACGAAGAACGTAATATTGGAAGAGTGCTGCAAAGCCTTGCGGGTTTAACCGACGACGTGCTGGTGTACGACAACGGCAGTACCGACGGCACATTAACCGTTTTGCGGCAATACGGTGTGCGCATTCACGAAGGCGCCTGGATGGGCTACGGCAAAACAAAACGCGAAGCGGTGCGCCTTGCCAAATACGACTGGGTGTTGAGCATCGATGCCGACGAAGCGCTGGACGAAGAATTGCAACAAGCTTTGCAAACCATAAGCCTGACGGACGCAACTACGGTTTATCAGATAGCGTTTAAAAATCTTTTGGGCGAAAAAGTTTTGCGCTGGGGCGAATGGGGCGGCGACAAACACATTCGCCTGTTTAACCGGACAAACGTGAACTGGGACGAAGCTCCCGTGCACGAATCGCTGACAATACCGCCTTCTGCTGTCGTAAAAAAATTGCCGGGCTTCATTTTGCACCGCACGGTGAAAGACACGGTTGAGTACAGCAATAAGATGGTGAAGTATGCTTTGCTGAACGCCCAAAAATATTATGCGCAGGGAAAAAAGTCCTCCTGGTTAAAACGTTACGTAAGCCCCCGCTTCACCTTTGTGAAGCATTATATTTTTGGACTGGGTTTTTTAGACGGCTGGGAAGGTCTGCTCTCCGCCCGCATGACGGCATTTTATACCTTTTTAAAATACGCAAGGCTGTACGAGTTGTGGAGAAAAAGTTGAATAGTTGATTCGTTGAGTGGTTGACTGGTTTATTTGAACCAATTAACTTCTCAACCGATCAACTTTTCAACCGCCTTGCACCAAATTTGCAGCACCAAACGCATGACGAACTTCATTCCGATATTTCCTTTGGGCATTGTGGTTTATCCCGGCGAAAGCCTGAACCTGCACATCTTTGAGCCGCGGTACAAGCAATTGATTAAAGAGTGCAACGAGAACAACAAGCCCTTCGGCATTCCGGCCGTGATTGAAGACCGCCTGCAGGATTACGGCACGGTAGTGCGCATCAAAGAAATAACAACAGCGTACGAGAACGGCGAGATGGACATTAAAACCGAAGGTGAAAAAGTCTTTCGCATTTTAGAGGTCATCAAAGAAATTCCCGACAAACTTTACAGCGGCGCTATTGTAAACTACCCGGCCAACCACGAGCAAGGCAGTGCCGAAGTGATGCGCCGCGTGGTGAACAGCATCAAGGAATTGTACAAGCTGCTGAAGGTGCAAAAGGATTTTAAAAAAGAAGACGCCCAACTCAACACCTATGATATTGCGCACCACGTGGGCTTTTCACTGCAGGAAGAATACGAGTTTTTAAACCTTCTGCACGAACGCCAGCGGCAGGAATATTTAAAACGCCACCTGGCCAAAATCATTCCCACCGTGGCGCAGATGGAAAGCCTGAAAGAAAAAGTAAAACTCAACGGGCATTTTAAAAATTTAGAGGGATTTAAGTTTGAGGAATAGTTGTTCACGTGTTTACTTGTTCACGTGTTCACTCGTTTGTTGCACAACAAAAAGATTCCGCAACCTGCTACGCTCAACATGTGAACAAGTAAACACGTGAACATGTGAACTTCCCTTGCAAACAATTGAACTTTGTTTCCATGACCCAAACCCTCTGCCTTGATTTTGGCAACACACGGCTAAAACTTGCATTGTTTGAAGAAGACAATTTAAAAGAAGTGATTGTGCTTCGCGAAGACGCCGTGGCGCATTTGAACGAGATCATTCAACAACACAAGCCGCAGCGTTCCATCCTCTCTTCGGTTGTTCATCATGATGAAGCCATCGAAAGGCTTTTGAAAGAAGAAACAAGTTTTCACAAGCTCTCGCATCTTTCAAAACTTCCGTTCAGTATTCCTGTGGGCAAGCCCGAAACCATGGGCGCCGACCGGATGGCGATAGCCGCCGCTTCGGTTTTTTTGTTTCCGGGGCAGAACAACCTGGCCATTGGTTTGGGCACCTGCGTAACGTTCAATTTCATTAACCAGCAACACGAATTTATGGGCGGCTCCATTTCGCCCGGAATGGAGATGCGCTTTCGCAGCATGAACGAGTACACGGCCAAACTTCCACTTGTGCAAGCCCATTGGAACGTGCCGTTGATTGGCTATGACACCGCCACCAATTTGCAAAGCGGCGTGGTGCTGGGCATGGCCAAAGAGATGGACGGCATCATTGATTTATACAAAGAAAAGTTCGGGAACTTTAACGCCCTTTTAACCGGGGGTGATACGGCTTTATTCGAGCCCTGTTTGAAAAACGGGATATTTGCAGACCCTCATTTAATCTTTAAAGGTCTGTATGCAATTAGCCAATACAACGCTTCATCAACATAAATTTTTTTACCTCTCTGCACTGCTTTTTTCGTTCACGGTTTCATCGGTGCGGGCACAGGATAATTCTCCCTATTCACGCTACGGACTGGGCAATCTTTACCCGCAAACAAACGTCATCAACCGCGGCATGGGCGGTGTGGCGGCAGCTTATTCCGACGTGACGTCGGTTAATTATACCAACCCTGCCTCCTATGCGGCCTTCCAGGTTTTCACCGAGCAGCATTCGGGCAAAGTGGCACAAGGCCGTGTAATATTGGATGCCGGTGTGAACATCAACAGCCGCTCGTTAACGGAGCCTAACACCACGCAAGGCTTTACCTCCAGCGAGATTCTTTTTTCGCACGTTTACGTCGGCATTCCCATTCGCAAAAACTGGGGCCTGGCTTTTGGCATCCGGCCCATTACCCGCATTGCTTACGACATTTCGCAAAATGGGCGTCTGTACAATTCTACCGGCGGAAACATTGACAGCGTAAACACGCAATACACCGGCACGGGCGGTTCGTTTCTGCCCACTATCGGTACGGGCTTTGGAAGCGACCATTTCAGAGTGGGCGTGAACGTAGGCTATCTCTTTGGCAGAAAAGAAATTTCTACGCACCGCGTTTTTATGAATGATTCCATTCAGTACGCCGCTTCCGATCACACAACCAATACCAGCTTCGGCAATTTGTTTTTCAACGCAGGCCTGCAATACCAGGCTGACCTGAGCAAGACATCCATCCTGCGTGTTGGCGCATCGGGAAACTGGAAGCAAACGCTGAAAGGCTCTCAGGATGTTTTGCGTCAGACCTATACACGCAATTCGGTCGGCGAAGAACTGCGTATTGACAGCGTATTTCAACAAAGCGACATAACCGGCGACATTATTTTCCCGGCCTCTTACACTGCGGGCTTTATGCTGGACAACGCACCGGGTGAAAAAACACGCGGCTGGAGCGTTGGGCTGGATTACAACACAACGCAATGGAATGACTACCGCTTTTTTGGTGCGAAGGATTTGGTGCAAAACAGTTGGGAACTAAGAGCCGGTGCGCAACTAACACCGTCGAGAAGCGCCAGCCGTTACGGCCAATTTATCAATTACCGCTTCGGTGTTTTTAGCGGCCAGGATTACATCAACGCAGATAAAAAACTGCCCGTGCTTGGCTTTTCGTTCGGTATGGGTTTGCCGCTGCCCAACTACAGCCGCTTGAGCGGCCAGGTGAGTATGATAAACCTTGGCCTGGAGTACGTTCGCCGTGGCAACAACGACAACAAAATAAAAGAGAACCTCTTCCGTCTTTCCATAGGCCTCAACTTTACCGATATGTGGTTTGGCAAGCGCAGGTACGATTAAGTGAAACGTCAAACGGCAAACGTGAAACCGAAGAAACTCTCAAACCGTAACGAACGCTTGTCTCACGTCTCACGTCTCACGTTTCTCATCTTTTGTTTGTGCCTGCTTGGTTGCGAAAACGATCCCGACATCGTGAATCAAAAGAACGACCGCAAGCCCAATCTTGAAGAAGCCTACAACATTCAAAGTTTTTTAAGCCAGAACGGAAACCTTCGCGCAAAGCTTACGTCGCCTTTCATGCTTCGCTACGCGATGGATACCTCTTACCTTGAATTTCCGAAAACGCTTCACGTTAATTTCTTCGACAGCACGGGCAAAGTTGAAAGCCAGGTAGATGCTTTGTACGGAAAGTATTTTGAAACCCGCAACAAAGTCTATCTGCGCGACAGCGTGGTTGTGTTTAACGTTAAAGGCGATACGCTTCGTTCGCCGGATTTGTGGTGGGACCAGAACACAAAAAAATTTTACACCGATAACTTCATTCGCCTGCGCACAAAAGACAAGCGGCTTTACGGCGGCAAAGGCTTTGAAGCCGACCAGGACCTAAACCGCTGGACCATCTTTCAACCCACCGGTATTATTTACGTACCCGATAGCATGAAAGTGCAGTAGCTGCCCGGTGCTATTTTTGCACCTTCTTTTCTTCTCTTAACCAGAAAATTTTTACAGCATGGAATACAGACGAATGGGCAAGACGGGCTTGCAGTTGAGCGTACTTTCTTTTGGCAGTTGGGTTACGTTTCACAAACAAATTGACGACAGCATTTCCGATGAACTGATGGGCATTGCTTATGACAACGGCATCAACTTTTTCGACAACGCCGAAGTATACGCTGCCGGTGAAAGCGAAAAAATGATGGGCCGCGTGTTGAAGAAAAAAAATTGGGACCGTACCTCATACTGTGTAAGCAGCAAAGCGTTTTTTGGCTGGCGCGGAAAGCAAAACAAACCCAATCAAACAGGCCTTAGCCGCAAGCATTTGACCGAAGCCTGTCACGAAGCCTTACAGCGGTTGCAGGTTGATTATCTTGACTTGTACTTCTGTCATCGCCCCGACAAAGCCGTGCCCGTTGAAGAAGTGGTGCGAACGATGAATACTTTAATTCAACAAGGAAAAATTTTGTACTGGGGCACAAGCGAATGGAGCGCCGCGGAAATTATGGAAGCGCACCGCATTGCCGCGCAATTGGGTTTGATCGGACCATCGGTGGAGCAACCGCAATACAACCTTTTGCACCGCGAAAAAGTAGAAAAAGATTACCTCGATATTTTTCGCACCGTAGGCATGGGAACCACTATTTGGAGCCCGCTTGCCAGCGGCCTGCTCACCGGCAAATACAACAACGGCATACCCGATGACAGCCGCTTTGCCTTGGAAGGTTTTGACTGGCTGGTGCGGCAGTGGATGGAGCCTGACAAACTTGCAAAAGTGAAAGAGCTGACAACCTTTGCCGATGAATTGGGCGTGCCCGTTGCCACACTTTCCCTTGCGTGGACAATCAAGAATCCGAACGTAACGACAACCATACTCGGAGCCACAAAAAAAGAACAGCTCACCGAAAATTTAAAAGCATTGGACGCATTGCCGAAACTTACACCCGAGGCAATGAACAGGATTGATGAAATTGTAGGAACAAAACCAGAGTTGCCGGAGTATTGATCTGAACCGCGATTTGGGAATTAAAAGATTTTGGAAGAAAGAAAAGAGTCGTTCAGTGATGAACGACTCTTGCTTTATAAGATTGTTTTTATTTCCTCCTAATCCGGACACTCCGCCCAAATCGTGGTTCAGAAATTACTGTTTGATAATTTTCCCGCTATACAAACTTTCGCCCGTTGTCGTTAACCGAATAACGAGCTGGTAACTGCCTCCGGGCATTGTGCCAATGTTTACTTGTTCGTCGTGCAGCGATGTTGATTTCATTATCACACGTGCGCCAAGGAAGTTGTATAATTCAATGCTAACTTTTTCGGCCGTAGGCTGCGAGTACTTGATGTTCACGATGTCTTTTACAAGCGTTGGATAAACCTGCACGCCTATGCCGATGCTGTTCTTCTGTAGCTTAATGATGTTTGAATACTTCGTTGTGCCCGTTGCACTCACCATCGCCAGGCGATAAAACTGAACGGTGCCCGCTTTGGTGGGATCGGTGAAGCTGTATTGTTTTTGCGCGGCGCTTCCGCCCTGTGCGTTTACAAAACCGATGGCCGTGAAGTTGCTTCCATCTGTTGATTTTTCAATTGAATAACCCTTGCTGTCTTCACTCGCAACCGTCCATGCCAATTGACCGTAGTCGTTTTGCAAACGACCGGTGAAACTTAACAGGCTCGTTGGCAAAGGTGAGTTTACGCCGGTTGCTCCCACTGCAAAACCACTGGCCAAGGCACTTAAGAATTGTCCGGTAGCCGTCCAGTTGGTGCCAACCGAACTCCCAATCATTGTTACGCTTGTTACATCGTTCACATGCTGGTTCGATGGCGATACATCGGGCACATAAAAGCCGTTCGTAACTCTTACCATTTCTGTATTTGTCCAAGATTTCCCCGTGACAGATGTATACCCGGTCTTTTCCGCATCCGTGTAATACAAGGTGATTTTATATTGGCCGCCTGGGTTGTTACCGTTCTGCGACGGAATGACTTTAAACGACTTCGACGTAACGTAGTTGGCTGCGTTGTTGCTCCAGAAAGGTTGTGCATACACACTGCCGTTGACCTGCCGGTCTATCTGCACCGTGGTGCAACCATAATCGAGGCTCGTTAAGTTTTGAATGCGGGCCAGCAACTTGCCGTCTGTTTCGTCATAGAAATAAACGTCTTCATTTGGTCCGAGGTAGGCGGCCTTGGAGCGATTCAAAATTGTTTGAACCGGTGTTTCTGTGCGGGCCTGTTCAAAGTATAGCAACGGCCTGTAATAGCTAACAAGGGTTGGTGTGGTAAAGGCGCAGCCATCATCGGTTGGCACATTGGTGCTCACCGCTCTCACCTGGCAGGTTTGTCCTTTCGGATCGGTTTCTCCTTGTAAGATGTCATCGCCGCTGCCCGCAGGCAAAGCAACCGGTGCTGCCGGTGGTGCAGCTAAATTGTTGTAACAAAACTGCACGATAATGTTGCTCGTTCCGTCCCAATTAAAGGGCGTTGTCACGGCGAACTTGTTTTCACCCGCAACGCTGTTAAAGCCTGTGATTGGTGCGGAATACACAGTGGTAAATCCGGCCGTGCTTACAAAGCCTGCGTTCACGTTATTAAGCGATGCCGAAACAGAACCCATTAAGATAGTCAGTCCCATAAAGGGTTGCACGCTTCCTTTTGTTCCAACTACAAACGATAAGGACGTGATGGGACCGGCTTTCAAACCCATTGCCAGCAATTCATCTTTGCGATAGAGATACTGCATCTTTTTATCGCTTTGCGATCCCTGCAAAGGACTGGAGCCGCCAAGGTTTGTATTGTAAATACCAGAAGGAATTGAAACGGTTGTTGCCGCTTTCGGAATCTTTAAATAATCATCATCGGCAATGCGGAAATCGTAGGTCTGTTGCATACCGCCTTTTACGGCGTTGGTTGTTCCGCTGATGGTGTAATCAATCGTGAAGAATTCATTCTGTGCTTCCGTGTTTGCATCGTTGTAAACACGAATCACAAAACTTTGCGGCGCGTTGCTGCCGCTGGAAAACGTGAGTGTTTTTGGTATGATGTCGTAGTCCTGTCCTTCGGTTGCTGTTGCCGTTGGTGCAACAACATTTAAATTAACCGTTGCCGTTCCCGTTGGTGCATCGCTGATATACATCGTTACAGGATAATCTTTATAGCCTTTGTCGCAACCGGTTGAAACGTTTGCTGCTGCTTCGCTGCCCGCGCCACTTGACGTTCCAAAGTTTACGGCAGGTGCGTTTGCTGTGCCGGCAAGTGTTGTTGTGAACAAGCCTCGGCCGTGCGTAGCGGCGGCCATTTGGTTGCCCACGATTTTCAGCATGTCCACGCGAACGTTGGCGAAACCGCCGTTGGTTGGATTCCATTCTGTAGAGGTTCCAGCTAAATTATCGGTACTCCACACGCCAAGCTCCGTGGCAATAAAAGCCTGGTGATAATTGCTTGGGTTAAATACCACCCAACGCACCGGCATGTTAGGCAGGTTGCCTTCAACATTTGTCCACGTTGTGCCACCGTCGAATGTTTCCAGAACGTTTTGCACGTCGTAGTTGGCATAAGTAATGAGCATGTGAGCCTCGTTACCGGGTTCAATCGCAATGCCGGAAACAGAGCCCGTGCCCGTGCGAACAATCGTTCCGGCAACAGTGCCCGATGCCGTGTTGGCGCCATCAACGTAAACAATTCTTCCGTTGCTCAAACCAAAGTAAATACGGTTGGCAACGTTGGGCGATACCGCGACGTGTGTAACGCTTGCGTTCGCAAAATTCGTGACGGTGATCGCATCCATTGATGTTGATGAACTTCGCGTATCCCAACGCCCAAATTGTCCGCCCACTCTTGTTGAAACGGTTGTATAATCGGCATACAACATTTTTGAAGTGTTGTCCAATGCCGTTGGATTTACAAATGAACCGTTTGATGAATTGCTCACGGTGCTGTTGAAGGTTACACCACCATCAGTTGAGCGATAGTAATTGTTGTACACGTAAGACGTGAACTGGTAGTTCGGGTCTTGCTGATCAATATGGCAAAAAGCGCCGTCACCACCCGATGCTTCGCTTGTTGCTTGCGTACCTGTACCGCCGCTAAACTTTTGCGAACCGTTGTCCTGCGCACCGGCTAAAAAATAATTTTGATTCGCTGGGTGTTGCGCCACCGCGTAAAACTGCGTCACGTTGTAACCGTTGTTTTTTGCATTAACAGTTGCAACCGTAACATCGCTAAGTGCCGCGGTAATATTTGGCGACAAAAAGATGCCGCCGTCATTGCCGAAAAGTATTTTATCTGACGAACCGGGGCTAAAAACAATCGCGTGTTGATCGGCATGAACAACGGGCAGCAAGGGATAAGCCGTTGCAATGGAGTTGTACCATTTGCTTATGTGTATCCACGTGGCCCCGGCATCTATTGAACGGTGCAAATCAACTCCGCCAATTACAAGCGATAAAGGATTATTGGGATCAACCGCTACGGGCAAATCATACCAGGCCTGCCCGCGTGTGAAGTTTGGCGCCGTGGCTACCTGGTCGGTTACAAGCGGCGCCACTCTTGGAGTCCACAATGTACCGGCATTGTTGCTGTACCAAATATTGTTACAATCGTTGCTGTTGCCATCATGTCCCAACACATACACTGTGTTCGCATCGCTTGGTGCGCAAGCAATGGTAATGCGTTGCATGCCGTTGGTAGCATTGGCCGGCGGTGTTTTATTTGTCCAGCTTCCGGCATCGCCGGTTGCTGATGTCCAAACAGAGCCTGGAGAAAAGATGCCGATTGAAGCCCACAGGTTTCCGTTTGCCGCAATTTCTAAATCGGCACCGGGGCCGCCGCCCAAAACCTTTTCCCAGGTAATGCCGCCGTCTTTGCTGCGCATGATGCCACCGGGCGTTGTGGCTGCATACACATAACCGTTGTTTGTCACCACAATCTTTTGCACCGTTCGAAAATTGCCATCAGTCGTAGAGGGCAAGTGTTGCCAGGTAGTACCGTTGTCAAGGCTTCGCCAGATGCCAAAGCCTTGCACGGCATCCACGTTAAAATAACCTTCACCCGTTCCGAAATACATTTTAGCGGGATTGTTTGCTTGTTGTGCAATGGTGGAAACGGCGAGGTTGTCAAACTGATCGCTGACTTTATTCCATACCGGCGCAACGGCATTGATATCAAGACAACGCCACAGGCCGCCGTCTGCAGCACCGGCATATACCGTGCTGTAATCGGCATCGTTCGCATCAAAGAGCAATGATAAAGTTCGTCCGCCGATGTTGTTGGGGCCGCGTTCTACCCAATTAACACCTTGAATGGCGCGGGATTGTGTTCGTTGTTGCAGGCGTTGTGTGGTGTAATCCATTGCCTGCAAAAGTTTGTAACGCGGCACGTCGCCAGTCACCGGGCTTTTGGTTAATTCAAATTCCTGGCGAATGGCTTCTTCAATGTAGCGAAGCTTGTTTCCAGATTCAAGAAGCTCGTTCTCTTCTTCGTTTTCGGTTTTAAAAAGTGTAGGAACTTGTGGACGGAAAAAATAAAAAGCGCACAGCAAGGCTGCTGCAAGGCAGGCAAGGGTAAATCTTTTCATGGTGAACGTATAGTTATTAGATAAGGTGAATCAGCCTTTCAAAGGAAATAGTAAGCGGTCATCAAAGGATAGAAGAATGGCGGGTTGCCTGTAAGGTTAGTGTGTTTCTCCAGGGGCGGATTAGTAACAAAGGCGCTCTCATCTATACAAACGTCGAGCCAATTTCACAATTGCTTAACATTGTATGGATATACTGATTTCTCTAAAAACTGGATTTATGAATCTGAAAAATAAAACGGCGCTCATCACCGGCGGTAGCCGCGGCATCGGCAAGGCCATTGCCGAAAAACTGGCAAAAGAAGGTTGCAACATTGCGATTGCGGCAAAGACAACCGAACCGCATCCCAAACTGGAAGGAACAATTTATACGGCTGCAAAAGAGATTGAAGCAATCGGTGTACAATGCCTGCCCGTGCAATGCGACATCCGGTTTGAAGAACAACTAAATGCTGCCGTAGCCGAAACCGTGAAGACCTTTGGCGGCCTTGATATTTTAATCAACAACGCAAGCGCCATCAGCCTCACGCCAACCGAACATACAGAACCAAAGCGTTTTGACTTGATGACCGGCATTGAAATACGCGGAACCTTTTTTATGTGCAAGGCCTGCATTCCGCACTTGCGCAAAAGCACCAACGCACACATTTTAAATCTTTCACCGCCACTGAATTTAAATCCAAAATGGTTTGCGCAGCATCTTGCTTACACCGTTGCCAAATACGGCATGAGCATGATTGTTCTCGGTCTTGCGGAAGAACTGAAGAAGGATAAAATAGCGGTGAATGCCTTGTGGCCAAAGACGACCATTGCCACAGCGGCCGTGCAAAATTTATTGGGCGGTGATGCCCTGATGCGCATGAGCCGCAAGACAGATATCGTTGCCGATGCGGCTTATGCAATTGTATCGAAATCGTTTGCGGAATGCACGGGCAATTTTTTTATTGACGAAGATGTACTGCGCGACGAAGGCATAAATGATTTTGAAAAGTACGCAGTGGATGCTTCGCAGAAGTTGATGACGGATATATTTTTGGATTGAGGTTTATCGCTTCAAAAGCCGGTTGTTCACCAATTTCTCCATCACCTGGTCTTTTAAATTTCTGCTGATAGGTAAGGCATGTTGCCCAATGCAAATGCAAGCGCCTTCAATGCTTTCAATTTTTGAAATCGCCACCAAGTAAGATTTGTGGGCTTTGATAAACAGGTTTTGCGGCAGAAATTCTTCAATGGAATGAAAAGTGAGATAGGTGATGTACTTTTTTTCTTTGGTGTGAACGGTAACGTAATTCTGAAGCGCTTCCACGTACAAAATATCGTCGTAAAAAATCTTTACCAGTTTGCCGTCAACTTTAATGAACAAGTAATTGGCAGCAGAATCCTGTTGCTGGTTTTGCGTTCGCACGTCGTAATATTCTTTGGCCCGTAATGCCGCTTTTAAAAAGCGATCAAACGAAATGGGCTTTACCAAATAATCCAAGGCATTCAACTCAAAGCCGTCCAGCGCATATTGCGGATAAGCCGTGGTGAAAATTACCGGCGGCGCTTGTTGCAGCGAAGAAAAGAATTGAAGACCGGTGATCTTCGGCATTTGAATGTCGAGAAACAAAAGGTGAACGTTGCCGCTGCTTACTTGTTCCGTTGCTTTCAGTGGCGAGTCGGCTTCGCCTGCAAACTGCAAAAAATCCACGTCGCCGATGTATTCCTTCAAACCCTTGCGGGCCAGCGGCTCGTCGTCAACAACAAAGCAATTCAGTTTCATGTCAGGAAGAGTTGAAGTTCTACGCCAAACCAGCCGTCGCTTTTTTTGACGGTTAGTTTGTGTTTGTCGGGATAAAGAAGTTGAAGCCGTTTTTGCACATTGTCCAAACCAATGCCACCGCTTTCGGCCACCGCTTTTTCTTCTGTTGTGTTGTAAACCGAGAACAGCATTGAACCGTTTTGCCGCGAGAGATTTATCCGCACTTTGTTTTCTTTGCCGTCGTCAAAATGCGAAAGATGCTTGAACGAGTTTTCCACAAAAGGAATCAGCAGTAAAGGCTCGATGCTGAACTGCGCTACGTCTTCTTCGCAACAAAATTGAACGGCGGTGTTTGTTCCGGTTCGCAGTTGTTGCAAGCCCACGTAATCTTTCAAAAAATGAATCTCTTTTTCAATGGCGATGCGTTTGCCGCCGCATTCGTACAACTGGTAGCGCAGCATTTCCGAAAACCGGTGCAGCGCGTCTCTTGCCTCCGTGTTTTTCTTGTCAATTAAAAAGTAAACCGCGTTTAAGGAGTTGAACAAAAAGTGCGGGTTGATTTGTGCTTTTAAAAAATTCAGTTCGGCCTCCGCTTTTTCTTTGGCTACGTCGGCCATGCGTTTTTGAAGCTGAATGTAATCAACCGCCGACTTGAGCGCAATGCTGGCCAGCACCAAAAAGGCCTGCGTCACAAAATTGTTGTACACCGCCGCCTTCACATTCACAACATCCATTGACTGGCTGAGCACACGGGCTACAAGCAACATTTTTAAAAAACTGCAAACGGCCACAAGACCGGTGAAGGCAATAGCGAAAAGCCCGTACTTTTTTTTGTACAAAAAACGCGGCACGAGCAAGCCGTTTACGGTGTAAACAAGCAAAGCAAGTTCGGTTACTTTTATGATCGTTATCCAAACCGCTTGCGCAAGCGTTGAATAATCCTGGTAGCGCAAATAAAGCCACACGGCTGCTGCAAGCAACCAAAACAAAAAGTGATAACCCTTGCCGGTTGTGTTTTTCGCCGCTATCATACGCTAAACTAAATCTACAAACTATCGGGCTGATAAGCTTTACACTTCCGGCTGTTTTCCCTCCGTCAAATGCAAAATGAGGTTACGGGCAATGTTCTGTTTAATGCGTTCGAAAAGATGTATCTGACCGTTTATACGCGGTTATGCCACTCCAAAATCCCAAACGACGAATTGGTGTAAAATTCAGGTCAATTGAAGCGAAGGCCTCCAAATGAGCGTAACTTTAGGAGAACTAAAATCCAAGGCGATGAATCAACACCTAATTTCCCGGATCGCCATCTTCCTGTTGTCATTCGTAATGATCTTCTTCGGTGTACAACACTATCTCCACCCCGACATGCTGATAACCAAAGTACCCTCGTATTTGCCTGGAGGCAAGGTTTGGGTTTATGTGGTGGGCACAGCTTTTATTTTAGCTGCGCTTTCGTTTATGCTGAACGTTTGGGTGCGCACAACCGCTTACCTTTTGGCGCTGATGCTGCTCGTTTTTGTATTTACCATTCACCTGCCCAATTACTTTGATACGGCCGACAGGGATTACCAGTACCAGTCGCTGATGAACTTTTTAAAAGACCTGGCGCTGGCGGCTTTTGCCTTGTACATTGCCAGTAACGCAAGGCATCAAAAAGTATTGGAAGAAACGTCGCTGGAAGAAGAGGAGAGAGAGGCGCACCGGAGCATGGATTTAGCCCACGAATAAAGGCAAAAGAAATGTCGCACGGAGCCAAGGAGCAAAGGAGGGAATAAAGTTTATTTCTCCTATTTGTTCTCCTTGGCTCCGTGCGAAAAATCATTCCTTGATCTTTACCGTGTCTTCGCTTTCGCCGCCGAATTTCTCGGGCCGCATTTGCGGGAAGAACAGTACGTCCTGTATCGAAGGCTGGTTCGTCAGCAACATGCACAGGCGGTCAATGCCGATGCCGATGCCCGAAGTGGGCGGCATACCGTATTCCAAGGCGCGAAGAAAATCGTGGTCAATGTACATGGCTTCCAGGTCGCCGCGTTCCATCAACTTTACCTGTTCTTCAAAACGTTCGCGCTGGTCAACGGGATCGTTTAATTCGCTGTAGGCATTCGCCACTTCTTTTCCGTTAATCATTAACTCAAAACGCTCTACCAGTCCCGGTTTGCTGCGGTGCTTTTTTGTCAGCGGACTCATTTCAACGGGATAGTCAATGATGAAGGTTGGCTGTATGTAATGGTGCTCGCATTTCCCGCCAAAGATTTCGTCAATGAGCTTGCCCTTGCCAATGTTCGGATCAACGACGATAGCAAGCTGGCGGCACACATCGCGCAAGCCGGCTTCATCCAGTTCGCTTACGTCAAAACCCGTGTGTTCTTTGATGGCGTCGTAGATAGAAATTCGTTTGAACGGTGCTTCAAACGAAATGGTCTTGTCGCCCACCAATACTTCGGTTGAACCGGTAACGTCAATGGCCGCTTTTTCCAACAGCTTTTCCGTTACGTTCATCATCCACAAATAATCTTTGTAAGCGGTATAAAATTCAAGAATGGTAAACTCGGGATTGTGCGTACGGTCCATGCCTTCGTTGCGAAAATTGCGGCTGAACTCGTACACCCAATCAAAGCCGCCAACGATCAACCGCTTTAAATAAAGTTCGTTGGCAATGCGCAAATAAAACGGAACGTCCAGTGCGTTGTGATGCGTGATGAACGGCCTTGCCGCCGCACCGCCCGGAATGCTTTGCAGCACCGGCGTGTCCACTTCCAGCGCACCGTGCTCGTTCAAAAATTCGCGAATGGAATTGTGAAGTTTGGTGCGCTTTACAAAAGTTTCTTTCACCGATGGATTGATAACAAGATCTGCATAACGCTGGCGGTATTTGAATTCGGGATCGGTCACGGCGTCGAAAGCCTGGCCGTCGGCTTCTTTTACAATGGGTAACGGACGAAGCGATTTGGCAAGAAAGGTCAGTTCTTTTACGTGCACCGATACTTCGCCCATCTTTGTGCGAAACACAAAACCTTTCACGCCGACAAAATCGCCGAGGTCAGTTAGCTTCTTCCAAACCTGGTCATAGATTTTTGAATCGCCATCCACTGTGAGGTCGTCTTTGCGCACATATATCTGTATGCGGCCGTGCGAATCCTGCAACTCGGCAAAGGAAGCCTTGCCCATGTCGCGAACAGACATGATGCGGCCCGCGAGGCAAACGTCATCGAAAGCATCTTTGTGTTCGTCGCTAAATGTATTTTTTATTTCGGTTGAGTAGTGCGAAACGGGATACAGCGGCGCAGGATAAGGATCAATGCCGAGTGCTTGCAACTGCGCTAATTTTTCTCTACGAATGATCTCCTGCTCTGATAAGTTTTGTGTTTGCATGTTCACTTTTTCAAAAGTGCTGCAAATGTACTGACAGGCGAAAGAATAACCGGCTTGCTTTCCGCTTAACTCAATATTGAACAACTTTGGATAAAAAGAAAGAAGGGCCGCTTGTGCAAACCCTTCTTTCGAGTGTTTATTGGCAAGCCGGCAAGCTTGAAGGGAAGGATGTGGTGTAATGATTTTTACTCCAGCAGTTGTTATTGCCCGAACCGTCCCAAAGCAAATCCACACCCGGCAGTGGCAAGCCTTGCGGCGGATTATAGCCGTTGTTTTCTAAATGATTGCCAACTACGCTTACGCCATCGGGATTGGGTTCGATATCGGCAAAATACTCAGGAGGTAGCGGCGGGTTAAGCAGGCTGCCCAGGATTAATGTGCTCACTACGGCAATTCCCACAAACTGGTGGCCCGATACTTTATTGTCCAGCACAAGTGTATTGTCGCTGCCTACAATTAAAATTCCGGAGCCGCTGGGAACGGCGGCTTCTAACTCGCCTTCGTGCGCAAAGTTGATGTGGTTGTTGTCTTCTACTTCGTTTTTTGAAATGACAATGTTTGTCGAATGCTTTTCAACAAGACCGGGCAACAACACGGACATGATGCCGACCACGTTGTGATAGCTGTGATTTTTTTCCGCGGTTACGTTCGTGCAATTTTCAATTTCAATTCCGTTTACGTTATCGTGTGCCTCGTTTTTGCTGATGCTAACGTTTGAAGACTGTCCCACGTAAATGCCCGTATCGGAATGGCCCGATGCTTCGCAGTTTTCAATCACGCCGTTGGTTGAGAACACCGGGAATAATCCGTACTCGCCGTTGTTGAGGGTTGTAACACCCGAAAGCAAAAAGCCGTTTACGTGCCGCAGCACAACGCCGTTCTCTTTAAAGTCACGTACCGTTACGTCTTTGAGAACAAAGCCATCACCGGCATCTTCTACGGTAATGCCATCATCCTCGTCGCCGGAATTTTGAATAATCACCGGGCGGTTTTTGTTTTGACTGCCAACGATGGTGATGTTTGGTTTGTTCACCACAATAGCTTCTTTGTATGCGCCTGCCTCTATTTCAATCACCGTTCCCGGCGATGCAGCGTTTACCGCGGCTTGTATGGAAGTGCCTTGGTGAACAACAATCACCGGTGTTTTTTTGGCCGCGTTTTGTGCCTGGTTCATCGCGGCAGTTGACTGCGTTTCGGGACTTGGCATTAATTCTTTTTTGCAACCGCTGAAAATAAAAAGCACGGTTAGGGCAGTTGTCGCCAACGAAAGTTTTTTGTTGCTGAACCGCCTGCGGGGAACCTTGTCATTGCTTTGCTGTTTCATTTGTTGGTTTTTAATGTTGAGGAATAAAGAGGAATAACAAGCCCGGTTCGCTTACAGCGAAAGGTTTTTAAACGGTAGTTTTCCGATAGCGCTACACAAGGCGGCAATCTTCTTCAGGCAATCTTTCCAAACCGCGGACAACTGTTTTCTTTTTGCGGCAAAGCTTTTTCGTTGGCGCGAACGATGGAAAGAATGTTGTAGGACTTGGTGTGGCAAAACGGGCAGGCGTGCACGTCGCCGGCCGAATCAATGTACACGCTGCGGCTGCCCGAAAAGCAACCCACTCTGCGCTGGTGATAACCGTGGTAAAGCATGGTTGGATGATGACGATACTTTGCGGCGTGATTCACCAACGTGAAGGTTTCTTCAAGCAAGGCAATGTGCGCTTCGTCAAGCAACACATCTTTATCGGCATAGTGACCAATGTTGCGCGGCTCAAGTACCTGCACAAATTGAACGCCGAGGCTTTTCGCAAAATCCATGTAAGGCAACAGGCAATTTTCGTGGAGAAAGGTTTTGGTGGCACACACGCTCAAAGCGGTTACCAGTCCAACGTTTTTTGCGGCAGCAACGGCGGTCAGGGCATTGTTAAAGGCGTTTTCTTTTCCACGAAAAGCGTTGTGCAAATACGGCAGGTAATGATCAAGGCTTACAACCACGCCTTTGCATCCGGCCTCTCTCAACAGCCTTGCGTTGTGCGGTGTAAAATTGAAGCCCGATGTAAGTACCCAACAGGCTACGTGCGGACTGGCATAGCGGACGAGTTCAACCAAATCTTTTAAACGCACCATTGGTTCGCCGCCGCTAAAATGAATTTGCAGCACGCCTTCGTTTTTGTAGAGGTCAATGACCCTGAACAAATCTTCTTTGGTGAAGGATTCTTTTTGATTCAGATTGTCCCATTCAAAGCAATGTTCGCAACGCAAGGGACATTTGCGGGTAATGGCAAGATGAATGAAGGACAACGTTTCTTTTGTGGTCAATGGAGATGCGTGACGGCGCAATTCTGTTTTGATCAAATCGTCGTAAGCTTTCGAAGGCCAGCCGGGTGTGTACAGGTTGAAATAATATTTGCCGTCAACCTTGTACATTTTTTTCAAATCGCCGCCCCATACGTTGTTGCGCAGGCGAAGCATGTCGTTAAACGTGCGAAGAATGAGCGAAGGTTTTTTTAAAACGCAGCAGGCGAAATAAAAAATGCGCAGCTTGACGGCCCACCACAAAAAAGTTCTTTTCAGGAACGACACACGGCCCGTTTTAGCACTGCAATCGTTTATAAAATCCGAAGCTGCCGGTTGTAGGTTAATGCGTTTGTAGCGAAGCGTTGTTTCCATAAAAATTTTTTAAGGACGTTATTTCACTGCCATCAGTGGTAGGCTTTCGGCTTGCAGTTGTTTGTACAGTTCTTTGCCGTAAATAGGGAAGGCGTTGGGCTTTAAAAACCGTTTTAAAAAAGCCACGTTCGGACCGTTGGTGAAGTTGCGTACGTGCCTGTACCAGCCTTTTGTGTGCAGTATAAACGTTTGTGTTTTTGACGCTCCGGCAAGCGGCGATGATTTGTAACTGAGCGTTGTGCTGTTGCCGATTTGCGGTTGTTCCAAATACGTTCCGTCTTCGTTTTGCAGCAAGGGTAAAACGTTCCTGCCCGTTTCGTCTGTTGCCGTTAGCGGCGAAAGTTTTTCAACGGAAAAATTTTCGCCTTTTGAAAAATCAAGACCGGCATAATCAATTTCCCAAAACATAAAACCACTCGATAAACGAACGTCAACACTGTCTTCATTTGATCCTCTTAAATCTATTGGAACAACCAGTGTGCGGTCGGCCAAAGGACCGGTGGTGGTGATATCACTAATCTTTTTCCATCCCTCTTTTGTACGCAGCGAAACCGTGAGCGGCAATTGCTGTTCTTCAATCCATTTTTGCAAAACTTCTTTTGACTTCTTCGATTGTTTCTTCAGGTATTTCTCGTAGTAATTGCCAAAGCCTTTTGCCAATTCGCCGTAGAGCAGGTCAAGCCAATAGCCGTTCTTCAGTGTGAGTACAAGCTTTGCTTTTTGTGCGACGGCTTCTTTCTTAAAACGCAGCACAAGGTTGTTGCTTGCATCGGCAGTTGTTGTATCATCCATATAGGCTATGGCGTTGTCGCCTTCTTTTTGTAAAGCCGGCAAAAGATTTTTTCGGCCGTTTAACGTAGCGGCAAGCGGTTCGTTTGGCGGTGCAATGCTGTAAAGATTTCCTTTTTCATCGGACAGAACTTTTGTGTTTGCGTCGTGCGTTATCACCCACAGGTCGGCGAGATCGGTGTATTGCTTTTCTTTTAATTCGTTGGTGATTTTTACTTGCAGGCTTCCATCCGCCAGGGGCGCCATCTTTAGCGGCAGGTAATCGTGCCGCGCCAGTTGCGGATAGATAGCGCCGCCGTAGATTTCGCCCTGCATCACAAACCGGCTGCCATCGTAAGCGCTTACAAAAGGACAGGAACTTTTGGTAGCAGCGATGATTGCTACTGCTACCGCAAAAGCGCCAACGGTGTACCCAACCGCGCCAATAACGTAACTGTTGGTTGTTCGTTTTTGGTCTTTTTCTATCACTTCTATCTTCTGCACTTTGTCAAGCGGCAGGCTAAAGTTTTCACCAATGGCTGCGTTGGAAACGCCGGTGGCGTAAAGGTGTACTTCGTTCAAGACCTGAAGGTCATCCAACTCGTTTTTTTTGTAGCGCATGTTTCCTCCGCGACCGTTTACCAGGTGCAATTTGTGCGCAGGTGGCAGGGTATCAAGCGTACAGCTAAGTGATTGCCGGTCGGCGCTAAGCGCCATGTTTTTCATGTAGAAGGCCTGCGAATTGGTTCGCAAAACAAAGTACCGGTTTCGTGATTCCAGCGAGTCAATCGTACCCGAAGCATAAGGCCCGGTGCGGCCTGCGGTGGCCTTGTAAAAATTGTGGCAGGCTGCAGCGATAAACAGAAGGCCAAGCCCCAGGAGCCAAGCGTTTGTTTTTGTTAACGTTTGCATACGCAAATCTTTTTAGTCATGAATGCGGTGCTGCGGTTAGCCGTTTCAATGGGTTCGGGAAAACGATGCATTAAAAAAGGTACCCAATGGTGATGTTGAAAAAGCTATTTTTAAAAGAGCCATCGGTGGAATTTAGAAGGGCATTGGTCAAGCCAAGATGATAGCTTGCGTTGAGTGAAAAATCCAACGGGAATACATAACTCAGTAAGCCGTTTAGTCCAACCGTTGTTGACCTTACTTGCGTAGAACCGTATTGATTGCTTAACAAAAAACTGAGGCCCGGCCCGCCGCCGCCGTAAAAGCCACCCGGCTTGTTGCTGAAGTTGTAGACTACGGGAAACGCAAGATCAAGGTAACTGTGGCCATCGGTATAGCTATACGAAGGTGCTTGCGGAGGTATTTGTGTTTTTTTGAAACCGCGAAACGCCAGGTCTGCCGAAGGACGCAAATAAATCCGGTTGTTTAGTCTTGGCAATGTAAACAAGCCAAACACCAAGCCGCCGCTTCCGGTTGTTTCCACCCGCATGGTGCCGCCGAAGTAATAAGGCATTTGTGTGCTGTAACGCGAACCGCCCGGCACGCTTGCACCGGCCTGCACGCCTATGCGAAATTGCGCTGCCGCTTGTGCAGTCAAAAAAAGAAGACAGAACCCCAACAAACAGTTTCTATTTTCCATAAGTAAGTGTTTGGATAAATTGAATCGGGAAGCCATTGCGTGGACTGCCTGATGCGAACAAGTTTTGGCAGTGCGGTGGTTGGAAGCTTGCTGGCTGCAACATCGGCAGAAGAAAAAATACAGTCAGTTTCATGCGTTGTAATTTGTTGCTGAAACGCTTTCTAAAAGATAAAGCAAAATTTTTATTTGTGTGGCTTTCATGACTTATTTTTTATGCTTTGAAGTCAGTAACACTTGCAATCCCACGCCCACATTCCACACATGGCCGCTCTCGCCGGGCTTGAACAAATAACCCAGTTCGGGGCGTATAGCCCACTTGCGCAAATCGCTGCTAAAGCCTGCGCCAATATTGAATCCCATGAGGAAATCATTTTCCGAACCCTGGCCTTTGTTGATGATGTATTCCACGTTTGCCGAAGGCGAGAAATCAACCTGGTTTGATTTAGCGGTGAAGGTGCCGATGACGTGCGGTGCGATGCTGTACGAATTGCTGGACGTTGCAACGCCACCGTTTTCCGATGCGGAGAAATGGTAAAGACTCAAGGGCACAAAAACCGCAAGCTTACCGGGATGGATGCCGAATTTTGGAATCACGCTAAAATAACTGGCGTTGAAGCTTCCATTTTCCGGCTTCTCCACCGGTATCAGTTTTTCGTAACGCACTTTCAGGTCCACATTGTCTGCAACGCCAAGGCCTGCGCGAAAGCCGATGTTGTTGTTCACGGCTTGCGATGCGCCTCCATCGCCGGCGCTGTAATGGGTGTAATGGCCGGCCAGTTCTGCGCCGCCTTTTCCCAGGGTGCCCGCTTTTTCGTACGTGCCGTGAACCGGTGCAACGGTAATGCAGGACGAGAAATAAACAGAAGCAAAAGCGAGTGCAAACAGCAGTTGTCTTTGTTTCATAACGGTTGCTTTTTGGTGGTGAGAAAATTCCGGTTTCAAAAGACCGGGTCAACAAGGGAGTTCATTAGTCGCGGTACTTCACATTTTCTTTGTTGTCTTTTACGGGCAAATCATTCCAAAGAAAGCCTACGATTTGTGCAAGCTCGGGCGAGTAACCTGCCAACTGCGCGACTTCGTTTTTTTGCTGCGGATTAATTTTTTCATCGCCGGCCAAATGCGCCATAATGCCTTGCCTGAAGATGGGCGCTGCAAAGGCTGCAAGGGTTGGCGGCGCACCAAATGCCGGTGTGGTTAGCAGATAATTGAAATACACATCGAGGTGTGCACTCAAAAATGAATTGGCGTATTGCGTAAAGCTCATGCCGTCGGGAAAACTTGCGTTGATGGACGTAACCTGTGTTGTGGTGATGTCAAGGTCTTTGTTCTTCATCACAATCCGGCGATAGGGAATGGGCGCCGTTACCAACGAACCCGTTTCAATGTCAAACAATTCGTTCTTTTCTTTTTCGACACGGGTAATATCGGTAGCATGGTAATGGCCGGTAAAGATGATGCGGAGGCCAGCGTCCATCAACTTTTCAGAAATTGATTGCCAATTATCAATGACGTAGCCGGGATCAAGTATTGATTGATTGGTGTAATGCTCAAGGAGATTGTGGTGCATCATGCCGAAGACTGTTATGTTTTGTGCTTTCGCTTCGGCCAATCTTTCCAGCATCCAGCTTAACGTTTGTGATTTTATGCGTCCCGGCGTTGTTGATTTATCTGTGTTGTCTTCGTAGCGACAAGCATCAATTCCCATGATCCAAAGGCCGGGATAAGGTTGTGCCACATAACTCAACGAATTAGGGTCGCGGCTGATGGCAGCCGCATAGCCAAAGGGTGCGTAAAGGTTGCTGAAGTCTGCCGGTGAAACGTTGGGCGTTGGAAGAGCGTTGTCGCCGTTGTAGCGTCTTGCTTCAGGATTGGATACGTCATGATTGCCCGGCACCACGTAAACTTTTACGCCGTCGCTTTGCAGGCTTTGAAAAAAACCGGCCATTGCTTCGTGACTAATGCGTTCCCCGTCTTTGGTCAGGTCGCCGGGCACCAGCAGAATGTCGGGTTTATCGGCCCGCAAATCAGCCAGCACCCGTCGCCAGATTGGGTCACTGTAAGCAAGTAGTTTCGGGTCTTGCGCCAAATAATCCTGGAAAGCCTGACCCGCCTGGCCGTTGTTGCTAAACAAGGCCGGCGCGGTGTAATGGATGTCGGAAACGACGGCGATTTTAATTTGGTTGTCCTTCATGTTGAAGACGTTTTTTTCAGTAGCGGGGAGAACAATTTGCGTTTCGTTTTTTTTACAAGAAAGCAACGCAACGCAGCTTACGATGGAAAGAAGAAGCTTTTTCATGCCTGAACGATTTAAGGTTATTTGTGGCGCAGGACTTCACTGCGGTGAAAGAATGAGTGAAAGTAGCTTTGGCAAAAGGCGATTGAAAATTGAATTCTGCGTCCTTAGAGAGGAAGTTTGCAAAAATTGCAAACGCTGTTTATACGCCGTTGTAGTGCTGCTATCGAATTCCTTTTGCCGGCAATAAAAATCCAGTGAAGGATTTGAGCATCCTTTCAAGAACTGTTGTTATGAAAATTATTTGTATTATCTTGAAGAGACATGGCTCCTCAACGCCAACAACACTGCATGAGGCAACAAACAACACAGGATTTTCTTTTCCAACGCATTCGGGAAACCCTTCCGCAGGACAGGGCATTGGTGAATGAAATAGCGGAAACTTTGCACCTCAGCGAAGACAGCGCTTACCGCCGCATACGGGGCGAAACTCCGTTGATTTTAGAAGAAGTGGCTTCGCTCTGCCGCCGCTTTAATCTTTCGCTCGACGGCCTGCTTGATGTTGATGAAAATTGCGTCGTGTTTCGGAACATGGAACCGGGCAAGGGTAACTTCGATTTTAAAGCATACCTCTCGGCCATTGCGCAACAAATCAAGGCACTGGCCGCCTGCAATCAAAAGAGCATCGTTTACGAGAGCAACGACGTTCCTATTTTTCACCAGTTCTCTTCCAAAGCTTTGCTGGCCTTCCGGCACTTCTTCTGGATGCGAACCGTTTTCCGGCATCCTGATTTCCAACACCAATATTCGGCTGCGCGACTAACGCCCGGCGTAGAAGAAATGGCGGCAGAAATTCTTTCGGTGTATAGCCAAATTCCTTCGGTTGAAATCTGGAACACCGAATGCGTAAACAGTACTTTGGTACAGCTCAACCATTATTACGAAACGGGTGTGATAACAAGAGAAGACGCAACTTCCGTGTATATAGGATTGCGCGAAGCGTTAGAGCATCTGGAGCAGCAGGCGGCTTGTGGCTGCAAGTTCATGCCCGGTCAATCGCCGCGCAACCGAAAGGAAAACTTTCGGCTGTTCTATAACCGCGTTGGCTTGGGCGATAACTTGATTTTGACTTTGCACGACGATAGAAAAACGGTGTACGTGAATTACGATGCCTTGAATTACATGGTGACCAGCAACGATAAGTTTTGCAACAAAATTTACGAGCAAATGCAAAACACCATGCGCCGCAGTACACTTATTAGCGGCGTAGCCGAGAAACAGCGAAACATGTTCTTCAACAACCTGTATGCAAAATTGAAGGCGCGCCAAGAAGCCATTTAAAAACAAGACAATGAACACAACGGACTTGCAGATACAGATCTTTCAACGCATCAAAAGCAGTCTTGTACCTGCGGCTTCGTTGGTAGATGAAATTGCCGGTGTGTTAAACATCAGTACCGACAGTGCGTACCGCCGCATTCGCGGCGAGAAGCCTGTGAGCGTTGACGAAGTTTATACACTCTGTCACCGGTACGGGCTTTCGCTGGATGCGTTGATGAACGTGAAAACAGACATCATTCCTTTTCACGGTAAGTACGTTGATCCCGCTTTCTTCCGGTTCGAAGATTACCTGGTTGCCGTGGCAAAGCAAGTGGGTTACATGGCTTCGTTCAAAGAACGGGAAATGTTTTACCTGTGCAAAGACATTCCGTTGTTTCATCATTATCAATTTAAAGAACTGGCGGCCTTCAAATATTTCTTCTGGCACAAAACCTTGTTGCAATCAGCAGGCTTCGCTTCACAAAAAATTGCGCTGAAGAATTATCCCGACGAAGTATATGGGCTGGGGCGGAAAGCGATGGACATTTACAACAGCATCAACTCTTCCGAAATCTGGAATACTGAAAGCCTGAACGGAACCTTGCACCAGGTAGAATATTTTCACGACACCCGCGCTTTTGAAACCGATGCGGATTTGCTTCGGGTGTACGAGTCGCTGGAGCGCTTGTTTGCACACATTGAGTTGCAAGCCGAACTGGGTTACAAATTCGACAGCAATGATCCCGGGCAAAAGCGGCTGGCAGACTTCAACATGTACTTTAACGAAGTGGTTATCGGCGACAATTCCATTGTGGGGGTGCTGGACGGTGTGAAGATTTGTTTTGTAACGCATACGGGCATCAACTTCATGCTCACCCGCGACGTGGATTTTTGCGAGAACATGCACCGCTATTATCAAAACCTGATGCGCAAGTCAACGCTCATTAGTTCGGTAAGCGAACGCGAACGGTCAAAGTTTTTCAAAGTGCTGCGCAACCGTATTGCCGTGCGAAAGCAGAATCTTCGTGTATCGGCCTGACGTATCGCTGCAACAACGAAACAAGACTCTCACAAAAGTCTTGTTTCGTTGTTGTTAGAAGGGGGATTTCATACAAGTCATTTGCATCGTTTACTGGCAGCTTGGTAAGGTCGCTGGAAAAGAGGTGTCGTACAAATTTTTGCTCCAGCAATTGCCGGTGCCGGTCGCGCCAAAATCAGGTCCAAGCCAAAGCAGGTCAGAAGCAAAGTAGGTCGGGAAGTACAGCGATTGCGGGTTAAAGCCGTTGTTTTTAACCTGGTTGCTAACAACTTTTACATTATCGGAAACGGGGTCGATGCCGGGTGTTGGACCAAGAATGGCCGTGGTCACCACTCCGATACCCGTATACTGGTTGCCGGTTACGTGATTATCCTCCACCAGCATGTTATCCACTCCTAAAATTAAAATGCCGATGCCCGTCGGTAAAATGAACTCCAGTTCCGATGGATCGGTTTGAAGATTTGCGTGATTGTTATCCCGAATCTGGTTTTTTGTGATTGTAATGTTGGATGATTCCGATGTTGATTTTCCGGGCACCAGCAAACACAAAATGCCTGCGGAGTTGTCGTGCATATGGTTTTTGTCAATTGTTATACGGGAAGCGTTTTCGGTTTCAATACCGATTGTGTTGGCAAACGATTCGTTTTGCGCAAGAGAAACGCCGGTTGATTCACCAACGAAAATTCCCGTATCGGTATGACCGGTAGCCTCGCAGTGTTCAATTGTGCCGTTGGTGCAATACTGTACGAACAAGCCAAATTCTTCCTTGTTGTTGCCAATGGCCGTTACGTGCGACAACAACAGTCCGTTTATTTCTTTTATTTCCACAGCCCTGTCCTTAAAACCCTGTACGGTAACGTTGCTTAACGCAAATCCATCGGCGCCTTTAACTACTTGAATGCCGATACTTACATCGCCTGGATTTTGAATGACAACGTTGCCTTCTCCCGTTAACGTAATTCCGGGCTTGTTGACTACAATACTTTCCGAATAAGTTCCCTGCAAAATTTTTATCACAGACCCGTTGGGCACGGCGTTGATGGCCGCCTGTATTGAAGTGCCAGGCTGTACTACTATGGCCGGTGCTTTGGCATTGTTGGCTTGCATCGCAAGTGATTCGGCTTTGTCACTCTCAGCATTGTTGGAAGTCAATTCTTTTTTACATCCCGTTACAAATAAAAGGGATGCCGCTAAAAGAAAGATGATGCTTTTGCTTACATCAGCCTGTGTGTTGTGAGGCGCTTTAGAACATTTTTCCTGTTTCATACTTTTCGTTTTTGGTGATGGTAAATGAATTTTGACGGTGTGTAAAGAGAGGAGCGATCGTTCCGGTTGAAAAGCACAAACCGTAGTTGAATGCATCTCTCGTTACCAAAGTAGAATTCCGGAAAGGCGTTTCATAATTGGATTGTCCGTAAGAATTTTTTGGTTTGCATTTTTTGCAACTTCTTATCTCTGTTTCGTTAGATATTAAGAGATGAGTTTTATCCCAAGCAGATTTATTTTGGAAAATGTGCCGCCGCCGCTAAAGGTTTATGCGCAAATCAACATTTGTTAATACATAAGTAAATGAGAGGAGGAAGACCCTTTTGAGGTGCTGTGTAATCGCATCGCTTCCAGAAAGCAGAACCTGACTATATCTGCATAAGCGCAAGGGACAGGTCGTTTCCCGGTAAACTTTTCACAGCCAACGGTAACTGTTTTGTATTGTCGCCCGGATGAATACTTTTGTGCCTTAACTGCTACCGTTGTGAATGCCACTCTCTCAACTGTTATCATTACGCCACTTTACAAAGACTGGGAAAGTTTCCAAATCCTGTTGCAGAATCTCGAAAAAGAATTATCCGGCCAATGGGCATCAACCGGCTTGGTGGTGGTGGATGATTTTTCGTTAGAGCCTGTGCCGGATTTCTTGAAAGAGAGCAACGCTCAGGTTGAGGTGCTGGAACTGATACGCAACATGGGGCATCAAAAAGCCATTGCCATTGGACTGGCTCACGCGGTGGCTTCCTATCCGGATGCGCAAAATTTTGTGGTGATGGATTCAGACGGAGAAGACCAACCGAAGGACGTTGCAAGGTTGCTTGGCGAGATGCACCGGAAAAAGAAAGGCTTTTGTTTTGCCCGCCGCATGAAGCGTACCGAAGGCCCGGTGTTCCGGATCTTGTACAAATTATACAAGCAATTGTTCGGCTTTCTGACGGGCCAGCGTATTAGCTTCGGAAATTTTTGCTGCATGGATGCGGTAACGGCGCAACGGCTGGTGCACGTGTCGGAGATTTGGCTGCATTTTTCCAGCGCCGTCATCAAATCAAAAATTCCGTACACCACTTTGCCCACTCACCGCGGAAGCCGTTACCGCGGCAAAAGCAAAATGAATTACACCTCCCTTATCAATCACGGCTTGAGCGCCATTGCCGTGTACAGCGAGTTTGTGGCAGTGCGCATTACCCTGCTGTCGGTTATCATGTCTGCCATAGCGGGCATTGGCATTTTATCCATTGTTGCCATCAAACAGTTCACGCAATTGGCCATCCCGGGCTGGACTTCTTTCGTGGTCCTGGGGCTCGCCAATCTTATCGCACAATTTTTTTCGTTGGGCCTCCTGCTTTCCTTTGTAATTCTTTCCGCCAAAACCATTCGAAACATAGATCCTTCCCAAGCGTACAAAAATTACATTTTCACGCGTCGTCAACTTGCCCGAAATGAACGCTGATTACATTGGCAGCGAACTGGAACTGTTTCAGTATGCGGTTAACTGGAAAAAGTATTTCAGTTCGTTTTTTCGGCCTTACGTGCGGGGCCGCGTGGCCGAAGTAGGCGCCGGCATGGGCGCCAACGTTCTTTTTTTACTGAATGCCTCCGTGGCCGAGTACCTGTGTGTTGAGCCGGATGCTAAGCTGGCCACTGCCATCGGCAAAAAAATTGCGGCGGGTGAATTGCCCACTCTTTGTTCGGTCAAACAAGGTTTTTTAGAAGAAACCGCAAATGCGTTTGACACTGTTGTTTACATTGACGTATTGGAGCATATTGAAGACGACCGCGGCGAAATAGGCAAAGCCGCCGCATGCCTGAAGCCAGGGGGATATTTATGCGTTCTGGTACCGGCCAACCCCGGCGATTACACGGATTTTGACAAAGCCATCGGCCACTTCAGGCGGTACACAAAAAAAACGCTGGTGAGTGCCGTAGCGCCTTCGCTTCAAATTGAATGGTGTCACTACCTGGACTTTTTTGGTTCTGTGGCATCAAAAACAAACAAGCTGTTTTTAAAACAATCTTACCCCACAAAAAAACAGGTTTTGTTCTGGGACCGCTTTCTTGTTCCCGTCTCAAAATTGCTGGACAAGCCCACCGGCTACCGCCACGGAAAATCATTGCTGTTGGTAGCCCGCAAACGGGACTAAAAAATTACTTGATTTTGTAAACAGAAGCAATTTTTAGCCCGTGCACTTCCTGGGAATAAATTTCATTGGGAAAGGGGAAGGGCTGTGGATGAGCACGAAACTCCGTGAGAAAATAAACGGATTTTGGATAAGCGGTGTAAACAGAATCATCAAAATTTATCCACCGGACGCGTTGCTGATCTTCTTTTTTCAGCAGTTCGCTGTTTTGCTCTGCCCAAGTGCTCGGCGATTGCAGGTAAACCGTATCCGACTTGTCGTGGTTCATGACAAATTCCATTGATTTTCGAAACGAAAGACCCCAATAATCGCGTTCGAAATTTTTCTCAACGGTCTTCGCCGGTAAAAAACTGAAGTAAACGTTCTGGTAGGGGTGCGCCGTAATCATAAAGAAAACGGTACGCAACAGGCTTGCAAAAAAAACCACGGTGGCAAAACGCAGGGGCCATGTCATCCGCTTCTTTTGAAGAAAGGCATAACCGCTAACGAGGCCGCGTAAGGCCAGCAACAAAAAGGCCGGGTACAGGAAAAACAAATGTCGCCAACCGTCGTACAAAATGGAGTGCAAAACAATTACCGCTGCCAGCGGCAGGTAAAAGAAAGCAAGAAAAATTACATCAAGTTTCTGTGCGTTGTTCCTGTATAAATGCAGCCGGTTGGCGAGAATATTTTTTACAATGAGAATAGAACCCAACAGGAAAAGCAGCGTATAAACAACGGGAGTAGTAATGGTAATCCACACCGGGCCGTAGTGCCAGGGAAGGTTGGCCGCATGAGTGATGTGCCCCATGTAAAGCACTTCGTTGTTCCAGCGAAATTTGCTCATGTTTTTAAACGCCAGCAAAAAATTAGAAAGCGGGGCTTCCCATAAAAAAGGCCAGAAAAGAATTACAATGCAAACAAGCAGTGCGCTATAAAGCACCAGCGCAGCCATTCTTTTTTTCATCGGAAGATTGCTGTTGTTCTTCATCGCATCAATAACAAAAATGGCAACGGTGGCCAGCGGGAGCAAAATGCCCATGATGCGAACGTCAATTGTAATAGCACAGGCAAGAGCGTGAAGCAAGGCCAGGCGCCAATTGGGGCTTTTTAGAAACCTTACCAGCGTGTAAAGGCTCACAATGAAAAAGGACATAAAAACAAGATCCTTTGAGTTGTAAAACGCATCGGCAAAAATGCGCGGGCTTAAAAGCAAGAGGATGGCGCCAACCAGTCCAACCTTCCAACTGTTGAACCGCTCCTTTGCCAGCAAATAGAAAAACCACAAGCCGACCCAAAACACCAGAAAGATGCAGAGGTGATGAAGAAAATGAATGCTTCGTGGGTCTTTCAGGCGAAGCGCTTTCTCTAACAGGTAAGCCGGCAGCTCAAACGCCACACCGTAATCCCTGTCTTTCCATTGATGCAGGTTTGGCACGCTGGCCAACACCGAATCGGATTTCGCATAAGCAGGAACAAAACGCTGTACAAGATATTTGGCCGTTATCACCGCGTTGGTACGACTGATGCCTTCGTCCGCCGAGATACCGTAATCGCGATAAATAAAAAGCCCGAGCAAAAGCACACCGAGAAAAAATAAAAAAACAAGCGGTTTTCGATAGCGGTTGGCATTGGCAAAAAAGGAAGGGCGAGAAGATTGTGTATTCAAGGACGAAAGCGGCAGCATTGGTGTTTTTTTCGGGAGGCGAAGATAAAGGCTGACGTAAGTTTTTGCAAATGCGGCATGGCCGCTGCTCCAAAAGGAGAAAACACTATCAGCCCGTGCCTTGCAGAAAAAAATTTCCCCTTGCTTCCATCCTACATCAATTCATAATACCTTGGCCGTTTATGGCTGAACAAACCATTACAAGCTTTTTGCAATCGTTTTACGATAGCCTGCATCGCTTTGCTGATGCCTTTTCGCGGCGGCGTTTTTGGAAGTTGTACCTCGCTCTCCTTTGCAGCGTTTATTGCATTTTGACCAACATTCCGCAATACACAGCGCTTGCGCACGGACAATCGCGGGGCATTGCCATCTGGCACCGCATTGACCACCAGATTGATCATCCCTTCGCCGCCGACACGAGCAACGATCCGGAGTCGCACGAAGCCCGGCTCACCTTTCGGCTCACCGGCCCTTTGCTGGGCAAGTTGCTGCCCACATCCGATTTTCTTCAGCGCATGAAGGGCTTGTTCGTCATTCAAAACCTGTGCGGCATTCTTTTCTTTTACCTGCTTGTTTGTTTTGCCGAACGGCACTTTCAAAACCGCCTGGCCAGCTTTCTGCTGCCCTGGTGCTTTGCCGTACTTTACGCCGGCAAAACTTTTTTCTGCGACACTATTTTTTTCTTTGACGGCCTTGCGTATCTGTCTTTGCTGGCCGCTGTTTGCACACGAAAACCGCTGCTGGTTTTTGCCGCCGTTTTGCTTGCCTTTTTTACCGACGAGCGGGCCCTCATTGGCAGCGGCTTTGTGCTGCTTTGCCACGTGCTCCAAAACCGCGGGCAAAAGAACAGGATGGCCGTTGTAGCGGTAATAAGTGCCGTTGTGGCTTACGCGGCCCTGCGCTTCTTTCTGCAATGGCGCTTCGGCCTGTACACGCCAAGCAGCGACGTGCACATTTTGAACACGGCTTATCACACGTATTTCGGCTATCTTTTGTTGGGGGCTTTCACAGCCTTTAAGGCCTTTTGGCTGGTGCTGATTTTAGGCTTGTTTCTCATAAGAGGTTTCTGGCCGCGGACCATCTATGCCGGCACGCTGGCGTTGGTTACATTGGGCGGCATTTCAGTATTTGATTTTTCGCGGTCAATCAGTTACGGCTTTGTAGGATTGCTGGCGGTACTGCTGTACCTGTACCGGCAACGGGCACAGGCTACCGCGTTGAACAAACTTTTGCTGGTGTTGTTTGCGGTAAGTTTTTTGTACCCGGTTTACGACGTGCACCGTCACGAGCTTTTCATTACCCGTTCTCCTTTAAGTAAATACCTGGAAACAAAATACACGCCCATGCCCGGCGACCGAAACGCTTCTTCTATTCTGGAGCAGAGTACGCATTGAGGCAGCGGCAGAACAAACATTTAGCTACCGCTTTCCATCGCCAGCAACACCTGCCAGGCTTCGTGTACTTTGTTTTGATCGAGAAGTTTCACTGCGTAAGCGTGAAGCTCTTTTTCCATTTCTTCTGGGTTTACCGAATAGTATTGAAAGATGTTTTTCAGATGCTCGTCGTCAAACGATGGTTCAACAACCGGCAACTCGTTCACGTTTGCCAGCATCCCTAAATGATTTCCCGTTAGCAGTTTACTGAACCGAATGCTCTCCGGCAGGGCGTCTATGCCAATGCCCAGTTTTGTATTGGGTTTGGGAACAACAAAGAGATTTTCTTTCGATACACGGCAGTACCAATCGCCGCCAAGACGGGCAATGTGCTCCAGCTTTGTTTGGTCAAACTTTTTTTCTTCGTTCAGAAGACTGTCATCAACATGCAATTTCAATACTTTGCAAATCACTAATTGTCCCGCGCCGCCGCCTTCGCCCAATGATTTTATCTCGATCACCTTGCACTCCATTTTGGCCTTGCTTTCTTTTACCATCGGCGGTTTTACAACGGTTGCTGTCTCTTTGGTAAAACCCGCTTTTACAAATTCGTCCACACCTTTTGGAAACTCACAACTGGCCAAAGAGGTTTGCTGTACCATGTCGTAGGTGACAATGTTGATGACCACTTCCGGTACTTCCAACACATTTTGCAAAGTGTGCTTTGTTGTGTTGTCTCTTACTCTTCGCGACGGCGAGAAAATAACGATGGGCGGGTTGGAGGAAAACAGGTTAAAGAAACTGAAAGGACTCAAATTCACCTTTCCTTCTCTATCAATTGTGGATGCAAAACACACGGGCCGCGGCGCTACTATGTGCTGCAGGTAATATTGTTTTTCAACGGTAGAAAGTGCTTGCAGGTCGAAGGTCATGGCAGCGAAATTAGTTGACCGGTTGATCAGTTGATTGGTTAATTCGGTTCTTTCAAATCAACCGGTCAGCCCATAACGCCGTTTATCCCAAAACGGCCCTGCGGTGTAACATCAAAGCGCCACATTCGTTCTACGAAAAAATTCGTCATCTAAAACCAAAATCATTTTTATGTACAAAACCGTTTTAGCAGCTGCTTTTGTTTTTGCAGCGGCATCTGTAAACGCACAAAAGGAAAAAGAAACCATTGAAGGCAACGGCAAGCTTGTGACCAAAGAAATTCCTGTGTCCTCTTTTGAATTGCTAAAAGCCAGCGGTGTTTACGAGCTCAAACTTTCGCAGGGAGGCAAAGAATTGGTGAAGATTGAAGCCGACGAAAACCTGCAGCAATATTTCAACGTGCACAACGAAGGCAAACAACTGGTAATTGAAATGAAGGACATTAAAGACAAGAACCTGAAGCTGAAAGACAAAATCCGGGTTTACGTGACGTTCAAAAATTTAAAGGAGATGGACTTGAAAACCGTCGGAAACGTGGCCGCCGAAGCGCCCCTGACCTTTTCTGATCTCGCCATCACGAACAAAAGCGTAGGCCACGTTGATTTAAATCTTTCGGCCAATACAATCAATTTAAAAAACAACAGCGTGGGTGAAGTGAAACTGGCCGGCAAAGCGCAGAATGCCGTTGTTACCAATCACGGCGTGGGCCATTTGCAGGCCGGAAGTTTTGTGGTGCAAACCATGAGCATTGACAACAGCGGCGTGGGCAACGCCGAAGTGAACGCCGAAAAAGAATTGAAAGTTAAAGACAACATGCTGGGCCGCGTAAAAAACAAAGGCATAGCACCGGTGAAAAAGAACAACAAAGTTGTGATTTAAGAACAATGTCCTGTGTTCTTACGCGGCCTCCCCATTGGGAGGCCGTTTTGTTTTTGGATGCACCAAAAAGCTGTGTAAAAAAATTCGCAGGGTCAGTTTAACGTGCATCGTTGTTTGGCTAAACAACCGGAAAACAGTGCCGCTGCCTACACAAAGCCATGCGCCGGTTAGCGGCATAAAAGTTTTATTTTTATAGAAGCAATCTGCTTACCTCTCACCCACGTATATCCTTACGCTAAACCGTCCGGCCTTAGATTTCTTCTGATAACCCGCTGCCAACTTTCATCAGCTTACCTGTGTAATTACGTCACGTCCTGTCGGGAAACCACCCTTGTTTTCTTATTTCTTAACCAATAAAACAATCACATGAAAAGAAGATCTACCAGGTCTGCATTCACGGCGCTGGCGGGTATTGTGGGCATTGCGGCTTTGGCTGCAACATTGATGTCCTCCTCTCACCGGGAGGCACCGTTAATTGCCGACGACCCACTGGCCGACAACACGGACGTGTATGCTTTTCGAAGCCCGACCAACCCCGACAAAGTCGTTTTAATTGCCAATTACATTCCGGGACAACTACCGGACGGCGGTCCCAATTATTATCATTTTGGGGAGAACATCCGCTACGAAATTCACATTGACAACAACACGGCCACACCCGGCGATGACGTTGTTTACCGCTGGACATTTACCCGGACAAACCAAGATCCGACGACGTTTTTCAACATCCGGTTGGGAAAGGAAAACCTGAAAACAACTTACACGCTTGAACGCATTAAAGGCGGCACTACGCAAACCATCGTTACCAACGGCATCGTACCTCCGTACAACGTAGGCCCGCGTTCCATTACTTCTCCTGTTGGTCTTGGCGCACCCAGCTACGAAAGCCTGATGCAACAAGCCGTGATGACGGCCAGCACTGGTGAACGCGTATTTGCCGGGCCGGTTGATGATCCCTTCTTTGTGGATGCCGGTGGCATTTTTGATTTGGGCGACAATCCCCGCACCACAGGCTCGCGTCCGCAGGATTTATTGCGTTACAAAAACGTGCACACGCTTGCGCTTGAAGTGGACATTTCTACCCTGCAAAAAGACGGCAAGTCCGCAAGCCAGGCTGCCAATATTCTGGACGGTGATTTTGTGATTGGCGTTTGGGCTTCGGCCAGCCGAAGACAGATGCGGGTGTTGAACGGTGACGGCACCGAAACACATTCAGGTAACTGGGTGCAAGTATCCCGTCTTGGTATGCCCTTAACCAACGAAGCCGTTATTCCCATCGGTTACAAAGACAAGTGGAATTCGATGACTCCCTACCAGGACCTTGCTGCCGTTTCCACTTATGGTAATTTCTTTTACAATCCCGAACTGGCTTTGTATATGGATGACACCAAGTTTGGTCCTGCTATACCGGCTTTGGCAAAGTTGCGCATACAGCGAAATTCTCTGGGTGCCTTTGGTTTTGGCAACGGGCAAGACGGTCTTTACCCGCTGAAAGGAACAGCAGCCGTTGCGGGCACTGCGCTTGACGATGCCATTGCTGGCAATATCCTCTTGCCCGGTCCCGGAAAACCACGGTCGGTTGACCTTTATCCCATCTTCAATACCGGTGTGCCCAACCTGCGTCCTTATCAATTGGCAACGGGAAAATTGGGAAATCCATTGGCAGCGGGCAAACCTTTTATCAACAATTTTCTGCCCAACGGCGGCGACATGTTGCGCCTGAATATGGCCGTTCCGGTAACGCAGCGCAACAGTCCCGACTTTAGCAGCGAAGGCCTGTTGTGGACAGCGGTGCTGGGCCTGACTGATTCCCGGTTTAACACCAACAGCAACCTGCAATTCATACCCAACATGGACGGCTTCCCCAATGGCCGCCGGCTTGAAGATGACGTAACCCGCATCGAATTGCAAGCCGTCAGCGGGATTGTTTTGTCCGTGCTTGGTCTTTATTACGATGACTTTCAACCCTCACGCATGCAGTCCGTCATGGAAAGAAACGTGGCCACCCAAGCCAGCATTGCGGGATACACTTTCGTAGGTGCGTTTAACGGCCATACGTACTACAAGTCAACTGCGAAGCAAGCTTGGGCTGAAGCCCGGTTTATTGCCCAGCAGAACGGGGGCTACCTGGCAACCATCAGTAGCCAAGCCGAGAATGATTTCTTGTTTAACAACGCTGCAAAAGACCCTTCGGTTCCGGTAGGCTTTTTCGACCGGGGCACTTGGATTGGCTTGAACGATGCAGCGGTTGAAGGAACTTTTGTGTGGGAAAACGGCGAAGCCGTAAGTTACACAAACTGGCTCGCGGGCGAACCCAATAATTACCCTCCTGGTGAAGACTACGTGGAAATGCTGCCTTGGGGGAATGGCCAGTGGGCAGATTACTTTAACGGCGACGGCATCACGCCGAAGCTTCTGAACGTGCTGACTTACCAAACCGGTATTAACCGCAACGACACGACTCTTCGGTCAACCTTCCCGTTTGAACAAATTCCGTGGTCGGGAACGTACAACTGGAATTGCAACGACATGTCGCAACTGGCGCCCACGGCCGGGCCGCGAGACGGCATTACCATGCGGGTACGGGGACCAAATAGTCCAAGTTCTCTGGGCCTCGCCACACCAGATGCCATGATGACGGCTATGCCAAATCCATTTACCAACCGTACGCACATCACTTATCATATCGCTTCATCGTCTATGGTACAGATTGCGGTTAGCGATGCGCAAGGACGTATGCTGAGTATGTTGGTCAATGCCAAGCAAGAAGCCGGCACGTACAACCTTGACTGGGATGCGGGCAATGCCGCGAAAGGTTTTTACTTCATCACCATTGTAAAAGATGGACAGGTGAAACAAACCGTTCGCGTGCTGAAAGGCTAATCCAATTATACATGAAGTCCGTAATAGATACGGACTTCATGTTTCTTTTATTCGCTGTAAACAATAACCATTATGAAAAAGAAATTTACCTACATCGTTCTTCTTCTTTTCTTTTTCGGGGCAACGGCTTTTGTGGTGTTGCGCTATACAAACAAGCTGCAAAACAAGGCCAATGCTTTTTACCCGCTAAAAGAGCGCAAAGGTGCGCTGGCGCAAATGCCCGAATGGGCCTCGGTAAAGGAAAAAGGAGATAAACTCATACGCATTGTGCGGGAAACGCCGACCGATACCAAATCAACACTGTCCCTGGCAACGATTTATATTCAGGAAGGCCGGGCCACCGGTGATTATACGTACTATGATGAAGCCGCGATGAAATACATTGACGATGTGTTGGCTTCTGAACCGTACAATTTTGAAGCCTTGATGCTAAAATCGCTGGTGCAACTTTCGCAACATCATTTTGCCGACGGTTTGGAAACCGCCGAAAAAGCCAAAGACATCAATCCTTACAACGCTTATGTTTATGGTTTGATTACCGACGGCAATGTAGAAATGGGAAACTATGACGCTGCGGTGAAAAGCCTCGACAAAATGGTTTCCATTCGTCCCGATCTTCGCTCCTATTCACGCATCTCTTACCTCCGCGAAATTCACGGCGATCTGCCCGGCGCCATTGATGCCATGAAGCAGGCTGTGGACGCCGGTTATCCCGGTGACGAAGGAACCGAATGGGCAAGAATTCAACTGGCACATTTGTACGAAAACGTTGGCGATTTAAAGAACGCTGAAATGCACTTTACCATTGCTTTGCAGGAACGTCCGGGTTATGCTCATGCCGTTGCCGGATTGGGAAACATTGCCGTCGCAAACAAAGATTACGCAAAGGCGATTTCACTCTATCAACAAGCCGACACTTTACAAGCTGACTATACATTCAAAGAAAAATTGGCCGAAGTTTATTTGTTCAACGGCCAAAAAGAAAAAGCCGAAGACCTGATTGATGCGACAATTGATAAACTGAACGAAGCCGCCAACAACGGCGAAGTCAGTGCATCGCATCACGTGGACAAAGAGTTGGCTTATGTTTACTTGTTGAAAGGCAAAACCGGTAAAGCTGTGGATCATGCTTTGGCTGAATGCCGCCGCCGTCCCGACAACATTGATGTGAACGAAGCCGTGGCTTGGGCTTATTACAACGAGGATGCGGAGAAAGCGCTTCCTTACCTGGCCAAAGCTTTGCGAACGGGAAGCAAGAATCCAACCTTGCTTTGCCGTGCGGGACTTATTTACAACAAGGCAGGAGACAAAACAAAAGCCAAACAATTTTTAAGTGAAGGATTGAAGAACAACCCGAACATTGATCCATTGCTGATGCGGGAAAGCAAAGAAGTTTTTGTTAAGCTTTAATGCTTGTTATGAACGCAACGAACCAAAAAAGAGCCTTTCTTTTTCTGCTTTTACTGGCGGCATCACAAGTTGCGTTTGCCCACACGGTAAACTACGAGTTGGCCAACGCACCGCTGCACAACGTGATTGGCTTTTACATGAAGTTGGGCATTCAGCACATCATTCCTTACGGCCTCGATCACATAGTTTTTGTGGTGGGACTTTGTTTACTGAGCACAAAGCTCAAAAGCATACTATGGCAGGCAACGGCGTTCACCGTGGCGCATTCGGTTACGCTGGCACTAAGCATGAAAGGCGTCATTACCTTGCCTGCATCAGTGGTTGAACCCATCATTGCTTTGTCTATTTTGTTTATTGCGGTGGAGAATATTTTAATCACCGAATTAAAGCCCTGGCGCATTGCGGTTGTGTTTTTATTTGGCCTGATTCACGGCCTTGGTTTTGCCAGCGCTTTAAACGAAATAGGTTTGCCGCCGAACCAGTTTTTGCTTTCCATTCTTTCGTTCAATCTTGGCGTGGAGATCGGACAAATCATTGTCATTGCTTTGGTCTTCGGCCTCATTATTTTACCTTTTGGCAGAAGGCCTTTGTACCGCAAAAGTTTTGTGTATCCGCTTTCGGCGGTGATCGGCGTCGTGGCGTTGTGGTGGACGATACAACGATTGTAAACAGAGAATGCTTCGTGCTTCGATATAACAACCACGCCCTTACTGCGAACAAAAATATTACCTGAGAAAACATGTTTCCGGCCTTTAAACCTTCTTTCCTTTTCACAAAAAAGGCGCAACCGTTTATCGTTGCGCCTTTTTTTATTGTCGTTTTGCCTTTATGCGTGTACAGACAAAAACTTTTTTATCTCTTCCTCCAATTCTGCTTTCGTAATGGGCACGCCCATGATTTTGTTGTAGGCTTTTGCATCAATCAAATATTGGTCGCGAATGATCTTCACCAACTGCCCGTTGTTGATTTCGGGAATTAAAACCGTTTTGTAACGCTTCAGCATCTCGCCCAAATTGCGCGGGAAAGGGCGAACGTAACGCAAGTGCGCATGAGCCACCTTGTGCCCTTCTTCCAGCAGTTCCTCAACGGCGGTTTTAATCACACCGTAAGTAGAACCCCATCCGAGTACGAGTACGTCGCCTTCTTCGGGGCCGTTGTCTAACGTTTGTTCCGGAATGTTGAGCGCTATCTTGTCCACTTTTTCCTGGCGGATTTTCACCATCAACTGGTGGTTCTCCGGATCATAGCTTACGTTGCCGGTAATGTTTTCTTTTTCCAATCCACCGATGCGGTGCTCCAATCCCGGCGTACCCGGCACGGCCCAGGGGCGAACCAAATTCTCATCCCGTTGGTAAGGCTGGAATTTTGCCTCGTTGTGACCCAGCTCCGTTTTGAACTTAACATGAATTGGCGGCAGGCTTTCCGTATTCGGATACTTCCAGGGTTCGGCGCCGTTGGCAATGTAGCCGTCGCTCAAAAAGATAACGGGAGTCATGTGTTCAACGGCAATGCGTACGGCTTCGTACACCGCTTCAAAACAATCGCTGGGCGTGGAGGCTGAAACAACCGGCAGGGGCGATTCGCCGTTGCGTCCGTAGTAGGCTTGCAGCAAATCGCTTTGCTCTGTTTTTGTAGGCAAACCTGTTGACGGTCCGCCGCGTTGTACATCAATCACGATCAAAGGAATTTCCAGCATCATGGCCAAACCAAGAGCTTCGCCTTTTAAAGCAAGACCCGGACCCGAGGTGCTGGTAACGCCAATGTGCCCGCCGTACGAAGCGCCGATGGCGGCAGAAATGCCCGCAATTTCGTCTTCGGCCTGAAAGGTTTTGATGCCAAAATTTTTGTGCTTGCTCAACTCGTGCAAAATATCGGAAGCAGGTGTAATGGGATAGGTGCCGAGAAACAAGGTCAAACCGCTTTTTACTGAAGCGGCAATTAATCCATAGGCCAGGGCCTGATTGCCCATGATGCTGCGGTAGCTGCCCGCTTCAATCTTGGCTTTCTCTACTTTGTATTGCGTGGTGAAGGTTTCAGTGGTATCGCCGTAATTATAACCGGCGTGCAAAGCTTTTAAATTACTTTCAAGTATCTCCGGCTTCTTGCCAAATTTTTCTTCCAAAAACTTCTCCGTATTCTCCATCTCGCGGTCGTACATCCAATACAAAAAGCCCAGCACGAACATGTTTTTTGCCCGGTCTTTTTCTTTGGTGCCCATCTGGATGTCCTTCAGCGCTTCACGGGTCATCTTGGTGATGTCCATCTCAATGAGCTCGTAGCCTTCCAGCGAATTGTCCTGCAAAGGATTTACGCCGTCGGGGTAGTTGGCAAGGCGAAGGTTCTTTACGTCAAAGCCGTCGGTGTTGGCAATAATTTTTCCGCCTCGCTTCAAATTTTTCAAATTCGTTTTCAAGGCGGCGGCGTTCATGGCTACCAGTACGTCCCATTGATCGCCGGGGGTATGAATACTTTCACTCGAAAACCGAAGCTGGTAGCCGCTCACACCGGGAAGGGTTCCTTGCGGGGCACGAATTTCGGCGGGAAAATCGGGGAAGGTAGAAAGATCGGCGCCGAGTAAAGCGGTATTGTTGGTAAACTGGGTGCCGGTTAACTGCATGCCGTCGCCGCTGTCGCCGGCAAATTTTATCACAACGTCGTTGAGTACTTCTTGTTTACGGTCCATGCGAACAAAGATAGGCGGCGGGCGGGTTCGACTATCCTGTTGTTTAACGATAAATACGACCCTTAAACATGAAATTCTTTGATGATTTCTTCCAAAACTCTCGGGTAATGCAGATGCTCCAGTGCGTGAATGCGCTGTGCAATATCTCCCGGCTTATCGCCGGGAAGAACGGGACAAGCGGTTTGAAAAATCACATCGCCGTTGTCGTAATGTTCGTCCACGTAATGGACAGTGATGCCGCTTTCCATTTCGCCGGCATTCAAAACGGCTTCATGCACATATTGGCCATACATGCCTCTGCCTCCAAATTTTGGCAGCAGCGCTGGATGAATGTTGACGATGTGTTTGGGATAAGCATCAATCAAAGCCTGCGGTATCTTCCAAAGAAAACCCGCCAGGGCAAGAAAGCATATATCCCGATCTTTTAAAAAAGGGAGATAAGCATCGCCGCGAAAAAAGCGTTCTCTTTCAATCAACAAAACCGATACGCCTTCTTTTTCCGCAATGGCGATAACGCCTGCTCCGGGCTTGTTGCAAACCACCAGCGCCACAGTGGCAACGGAAGATGTTTTAAAATATTGAATGAGTTTTTCGGCGTTGCTTCCCGCTCCTGATGCGAAGACGGCTATTTTAATTTTTGCCTTCTCTTTTTCCATTAAACCGTGACTTTAATTTTTCTGTGTTGGATCCCTTACCCGGCTGTCAACTGGCTTTTCTCAAAACAATGCACAGCTTCAAACAGCACAAAGGCGTTGCTCTTTGCCGTGTCCATCTCCGGGTATCACCCCGGAAGAACCGTGCTTGATTGTTAAAATAAGCGCCGGAAATCGGTCTTTTTCGCCGTTGGAAAATGATTGGCAAAGAGAGGACTTTTTGACGATATTCACACTTGCTTTTTTCAAAACGGATGGGCCAAGGCAGATGCTTAGCGCATCAAAAAAAATGTTGATAAACAAGGGAAAACGCAGCACTGGCGCGGGTTAAAAAAAATTTAAAGCCATTGCCGTTTTGTAAACTTCCTGTCATATTTTTGCGGGCAATTTGAGGAATTATCCACATCTCAGACGAAGAATTTCTATGAATTTTTTACCATCAACTGTTAAGAAAGGTGCGCTGTTCGGACTCCTTTTTTTTCTCTCTCATATCACGCTAATTGCTCAAGACGGCAAGGCAATCTTTAGCGCCAACTGTGCCACCTGTCATGCGTTGGATAAAGTGATAACGGGGCCTGCACTCCGCGGTGTGAACGAACGCGGGCCGTGGACAAACAGGGCAAACCTGCACAAATGGGTGCACAATCCGAGTGCCTTTATCCCAACCACGGAATACACCAAAAGTCTTGCGGCTTCGATGAACGGGCAAATCATGCCCAGCTTTCCCCAATTAACCGACAAAGACATTGACGCCATTTTTGATTACATCGCCAAAGCACCTGCACCCGGTACACCAACCGGAGGCCCAACGCCAACCGGTGAAACGCAGCCTTCCGGCAACGGCGAATTGATCTTCGGCATCATCTCTATTATTCTTGCCATCATTGCACTCATCTTGATGCAGGTGAACAGCAACCTGAAAAAGCTGTCTGATGATAAGGAAGAAATTCTTCGTCCCGAACCGGTTCCTTTCTGGCGCAACAAAATTTACATCGCTTTGTTTGCGGTGATCTTGTTTGTTGTGGGTGGCTTTTACGTGGCAAAAAGCGCCATTGGTTTGGGAAGGCAAAGAGGTTACCAACCTACACAGCCTATCTATTTTTCGCACAAAGTGCACGCCGGCGTTAACCAGATCAACTGTTTGTATTGCCACGGCTCGGCCTGGGAAAGCAAACACGCAGGCATCCCGACCTTGAACATTTGCATGAACTGTCACAAGGCTATCAATGCTTATGAAAAAGGCCCGAAGATTTTGGATGAAGACGGTAAAGAAATTAACGGCACGGCGGAAATAGCCAAGCTTTATCAATACGCTGGCTTTACCCCCGGCCCCGGCGCTACCTGGGACCCATCGAAAGGCAAATCGCCGCAATGGGTGAAAATTCACAACCTCCCCGACCACGTTTATTTTAACCACGCACAACATACCCGTGTTGGCGGCGTACAATGCCAAACCTGTCACGGCAATATTCAAGAGATGAACAAAGTTTTCCAGGCTTCTGAATTAAGCATGGGCTGGTGCATCAACTGTCACCGCGAATCGAAAGTGCAGTTCAACTACAACGACAGCACGGGCAACAAGTTTTACAGCATTTACGAGAAATTCCACAACGATATTAAATCCGGTAAAATGGACAGCGTAACCGTAAAAGATATCGGTGGCTTGGAATGCCAAAAATGTCACTATTAAAATCAATTTGCAAATAGGCAAATGTGTAAATAGGCAAATGGACGAACTGTAACTTACGTTTTCCACATTGGCACATTGGCACATTAGCGCATCAGCACATTAAACCATGAGCGATAAAAGATACTGGCAAAGTTTCGCTGAGTTAAACCATAAAGAAGAGGTACAAAAAAAGAGCAAGGACGAGTTTGCGGAAGAATTGCCCTTTGGTGAGTTGGAAGAAGGCATTTTGGATGCCAAAACGCCACGCCGTGACTTTTTGAAATACCTTGGTTTCAGCACCGCAGCAGCCACCATTGCGGCTTCCTGTGAAGTGCCGGTACGCAAGGCCATGCCTTACGTAAACCGCCCCGAAAATTTAACGCCGGGCGTTGCCAAATATTTTGCTTCTACGTATGTGCAGGACGGCGACGTGGTGCCGGTAGTCGTGAAGGTTCGCGAGGGCCGCCCCATTAAAATTGAAGGAAACACTTTGTATCCTTTTACACAAGGTGGCACATCTTCACGTGTACAGGCATCGGTGCTCGATTTATACGACATGTACCGCACGCCTCATCCAAAGCGCAAAAGCGGAAACAGCTTTCAGGAAATTCCCACCTTTGAACAGGTTGACCAGCAAATAGCAGCAGCAGTAGCAGGTCTTGGCGGCTTGCCGGTTGTCTTGCTCACCAGCACCATCGTTTCTCCTTCTACCAAACAAATCATTGCAGAATTTCTAGCCAAAAACCCGGGAAGCCGTCACGTTCAATACGACGCCATTTCTTATTCGGGGTTGATTGCTGCAAACGGTGGAAAAATCCCGGCGCACAATTTCGACAGAGCTGATGTTGTTGTGAGTCTTGGTGCTGATTTTCTCGGAACATGGCTTTCGCCCGTTGA